>NZ_JAMBPS010000122.1:0-4227 GCF_024206515.1 Paraburkholderia sp. CNPSo 3281
TACGCAAGATCGTCAAGACGCGTGGGCACTTCCCGACGGACGAGGCCGCGACCAAACTGCTCTGGCTGGCCTTGCGCAATATCACGGCTGACTGGAGCCGTGCCGCGCATGACTGGAAAGCCGCGATGAACCAGTTCGCGATCCTCTACGAGGATCGCTTCACCAGAAATCATTTGTAGAATGCAATTGATGAGCCTGCCAGACGGCAGGCTTTTATCTGCCTTGCACACAAAAATTCAGACACTCCCGTACAGCCACCACGTAATGACCGTGGTCGCGGCACCATAGGCGAGCACACCGTAAAACAACGCTGGCGCAATCGATTTGAGGATCCAGCCCTGAACCGCCAATCCAGATCCCGCGTGTAGCAACACCCACGGCAACGTTACGGCCATGCTGCAGAACGGCCCGACTTCCTGCTGGATTCGCTGGTCAATATTATCGACATCGTTGTCCTGCTCGATACGAAAATACACACGGCCATTCAGATAACGC
The DNA here is from genome assembly GCF_024206515.1 of Paraburkholderia sp. CNPSo 3281. NCBI lineage: Bacteria > Pseudomonadati > Pseudomonadota > Betaproteobacteria > Burkholderiales > Burkholderiaceae > Paraburkholderia > Paraburkholderia sp. CNPSo 3281. The sequence goes on from NZ_JAMBPS010000122.1 coordinate 496, forward strand.
CGCACCAGGTCGCGTGTCAGCCACGCCCACCAGTGGAAAGTCAACCGACTCACCACGAAGTTGAAAAACAGGCTAACCACGCCGCCATTGATGACCAGGCCCACCAACGTAAAAAGGGTGAACAGGTGCCAGTAGGACACCGCGTGGCGCGATACCAGTGCATCGCTCATCTCTCTGGTGAGAAACGACAGCTTGGCACCGAGTGCAGTGTCCACGATCGAAAAGGCAGTACATGCGCCCAACACGAGCCATGAACGCCACGCGCGCGGGCGCGTCCAATACGGACGCGCCAATCGGAGGAAGCGCCGGACGAATCGGCCGTTGATGCTGTAGTCCTTCGGATCCTGAATCGTTGCGGTAGGCAGCATGGAAATTCCTCTGTATTCAGGCAACAACGCCGCCGACCGGTACGCGCAGGCCTTCGTTGCCGCAAACGCCGACGCCCGTGTCGAGCGACATGTCGTTGCCGATCATGCTAACGTACTTCACCGGTTCAGGACCGCTGCAAATCAGCGGCGCGCCCTTCACCGGACCGGTGATCTTGCCGTTCCCGATCATGTACGCCTCGGACGCCGAGAGCACAAACTTACCGTTCGTGATGTCGACCTGGCCGCCGCCGGGATTCACCGCGTACAGGCCGTTCTTCACCGACTCGATAGTTTCCTGCCGATCCTGGTCGCCATTGAACATGTAGGTGTTGGTCATGCGCGGCATGGGAAGCGCCGCGTATGACTCGCGCCGCGCGTTCTCCGCCACAACGCCTGTCGCACATTCCCGGCCATGAACACGTGCAAGCCCGGCATTCGTCCTTCAACCTTAAAGAAGACGTCCCGGCCAATCCGTCGTATTCCTTTCCGTTCACACAGAAAATCAGTGACGGAATACTACGCATTCCAAAATAATTGAAGACGTTGTTGCTTTCATCCACTTTCAGTTTTCCCGCTTTGATCTTCCTGGAGAACTACCCGGTGTTCGGCGAAGTCGTTGTCGTACCGCGGCGTGATTACCGTTTTGTCCTTCCCGCCGAGCGCGACGTCTACACCGATCTCATTCTGGGGCGTGGCCGGCCTCAGTACGCGACCGTGCTGCGCCAGAGCCGCAACCACGACGTCCATCGTGCCCTTCTGCTGCCAGCGCCTGGAGTTATGCCGGACGGCAATGTGGGACGGGTAGCCGAGGTGCTGCGGCAGATGCACCCACCGGCATTTCTTGGTGAGCACATGCAGGATGGCGTTCAGCCCGCAGACTGGCGACGCGCGGACGGCAGGGCCACGTGTCTGCGGGCCGAAGAGCGACTCGACCACCACCCATTCGTCGCCAGTGAGCGGCTGCTAGATCAAACGTCGCTTACCGCTTCGTCGTTCGACCGTTGAGCGGTCTGGCCGTCCAGCACTTCTATCCGGAACGGGCCACGGACTCCCATTGAAAATTCGGCCGCCGCAGCCAGGGCGCGTTCGAGTCTGATTTCTGGCCGCATCGGCATTCCGGCGGTGGTATGTAGCGAGCCCAGCGCCACCTGTTCGCCGCTACCACAGGCATCGAAGTTCACGGCGTTTTCGCCAACCTGATAGTCGTCGCCAATCCGGAAAATGCGCCCCTCGTACCCGACCAGAAAAGTGCCAGCCGATTCCCGTTCGCTGTCCTTGCGTGCGAATCCACCTCGGGTAAAGCAAGCGCGTACCGCTTCAACGAACGTCGTGCACATGAAGACCAGCACATCCGTACCTTCAGGGCGCGGCGCGACGGTCAGATTATGGCCGAGAAGCTGCCCCATCCTGAAGGACGACGTGAAGCCGATCAGGAACGGCCCCACCCGATAAATCTTGGGGTCGGCGCGCGTGCTCATGGACCAACCATTTGCTCCAGCCGAATCGGCACCCATGCAGACCTTCCTGCCATCCGTCAGCGCCACAATGCAGGTCATGCCGCCTCCGTAGGTGTTGCCCGATAGAATGCGATGCGCCTGCCCTCGCACGGCCCAGCCGTAATCCAGTCGACTCCATGCACTCCGCCCATTGCCGTGCACAACTGCCTCGCGCGACGACTCTCAGTAAGCCACGCTCGACGAGCGCGATGTACGTTGGCGCGATCCATTCGAACGCGAGGTGGCGGCATTCCTCCTGCGTGTACGCAGTCCCCCGTGATCCGTCCAGACAAGGGTCGCAGGTCCGTTGCACGCGCAGGCTCCGCAACCGTGTGGGGCGCGCGCGCAAAAACGCCGGCTGAGACAGCAGCGCCGTGAGATTTGATTTCGTGTTCAGTCGTCATTCAATCCACCCGTAATGGTCCCGCGAAAAGCAAAAGCAAAACTTGAGCCAACACCGCCATGCGTCGATCGGTAAGGGTTTCAAGCGCGGCCGCAGTCGAACTCAATGCCCTGCGATGGTGTGAGTTTTGCGATGTGAGGCGGTAAGCGCTCAACCAGATCGCAGCAAGTTTGCGCGGTGGCCGTCCGGTGAGCCTGTGCACGGGGTACGCGTACGACTGTAGGTCGCTAGCGCTGCGTGCAACTACGACTCTGCCAACGGAGCCAGGTCATCTCGATGTGGTGTGATGTATTTCTTCCAATCGGGCCGACGGATGTAGGAGATGTGAGGTTCCGGACAAACTGTATCTGACGCCGTAGCTGGATGAGCGGGAGCCATCCCGGCACATCAATCTACAACTGCCCGTCACACAACCCATACGCGATCGATGTGGGCAATCAATGCCCTCTCGTTAACACCGCGCACCAGTACAAAACAGCATATAGCGCGATCAACATCTGGTGCCAAAAGCCTAGGCCATCATTGTGCGAACGCCACGGACGGCACACAAGCGCGTATAGCAGTAGCAGAACGCAACCAGCGACGCTCACAAATATCGAGATCAGTCCGTTGACTAGTCCATTGCGTCATTGAATTGGCACCCCATCTGTGCTCAGATATCGGTTATGGGAAAAATGAATCTGACGGATACCGAACGCGAACAACTTCTGTCTGCTGCGCGCAGCCGGACGGTACGCGCAGCGGACGTGCGACGCGCAAAGTTGATCCTGATGCTCGAGGACGGCGAATCGCGCGACAGCATCATGCGCATACTTTGCTGTGACTCGCGCTTCATCTCGCGCTGGTCGGGGCGCTTCCTCAGCGAGCGGTTGGCCGGCATGTACGCCCGGCATCCCGGGCGCGCGCCCACGCAGCCGCCGGCCAGACTGGAAGCGCGGGTGCTCAACCGTACCCTCAAGCACAAACCCGCCGACGGCTCGACACACTGGGAGTCATGGCTTCGAGTACAAGCGCAATGGCACGCTCAGCCTGTTCGCGGCGTTTAACACCGCCACCGGCGAAGTGTTGGGCAAGACGGCCGCGCGCCACACCAGCGAACAGTTCATGGCCTTCCTGACCGATGTTGTCGCCAGCCAGCCAAAACGCAGGAAAATCCATGTGATCTGCGACAACGTCAGTAGCCACAAGACGCAGCGGGTCGCCGACTTCCTCGACGCGCATCGCAACGTGCGCCTGCACTTCACGCCGACCTACTCGTCGTGGCTGAACCAGGTGGAGAACTGGTTCTCGCGCATCCAGCGCGATGTGATCGCTCGCGGCATCTTCACTTCGGTGAAGGATCTGGATCGCAAACTGATGCGCTATATCAGCGAGCACAACAAAAGCCCGAAGCCGATCAAGTGGAAGTATGACGATCCATCGCGCCGGGTTCGACCGGTGCCAATTCAATGACGCAGTGGACTAG
>NZ_JAMBPS010000123.1:0-3091 GCF_024206515.1 Paraburkholderia sp. CNPSo 3281
GGCCTACGCTCTTCGCATTATCGACTCGGTGGTCTACCATGCGCCGATGTTCACTGGCGTATCCGAGACCAATCAGCGTTCGGCATACCGAGCAGATGAACACGAGATAATTAACGCAGCCATCGCTCGCTGGGTCGGCCTAGCTAACAGTGTACTCAACGGTTACACGCCGACAGGTCTCGGCATTGCGTATCGTCCCAAGCGATTTGAACTCAACCTCATAGTCGACGGCGCTGAATACACTGTATCCGAAGCTTCCAAACACTTTGGCATACGATATGAGACGCTTTCTGAGCGACTGAGAACGGGCTGGCCGGTTCTGCAGGCGGTGGGACTCGAACCACGACCATCCTACACCGATGAAGTTGAATTCGCGGTCGAAGGCGTCAGCTATCCCTCTATGGCTGCGGCGGCCAGGGTCTATGGGATAAGCGCCAAGACGCTCGGCCCGCGCGTGCGCAAAGGCTGGACTCCTGAGCAATGCGTTGGTCTCGAGCCGGTTTACGTGAACCGAAATGACGAACGAGCAATCCTCTGGATGTTCGAAAATCATTTCGCATCCGACGCGCGTGCTATGTACGAATACGTGTACAACCGCGGCTGGAATCAAGGCAGCTATGCATGGAGTCTGAAAAAACTATCAGCCCTGTTCATGAGATGGGGTGTATGGCCGTATGTCGACGACCGCATCGTCATGCCGCTGGCAGCAGAACTTTGCATGCTGACAGGTCTGAACGTCGAGTCGCTCAAAGAACTCGAAATCGACAGTTATCACCAGAAGCACCCCCTCACGGGCCAACCGGTCCTTATGTACGTCAAGCCTCGGTCGGCGAGCACAACCCGTCCCGCAGAAAAAGAGCTACATCTTCCTTTGCTCGAAATGCATGAGCATTATCCGGAAGACTCGGTTGTAGAGCGGGTCGAAAAAATCATCGGCTTAACTTTAGCTCTGACGGAGAGGATTCGGGCGGACGCACCACCGGAGATAGCGCGCAAGCTCTTCATTTTTGAAGATGTTGAGCGCTCTAGGCGAGAGGGGCAATGCTCCGTAGTCGCAATCGACCCAAAGGGAAAAACTGCCGTCTGGTACAACCGATTCTGCGCGGACGAAGGCTTGCGCCAGTTTTTGGGTGAAGACTTCAATTTCAATCTCGCGCGCTGCCGCCCCACGCTTGCGACCAACATGGTTCTCGCAGGCGCAACGCTATTCGACATACAAGTGCTGTTGGGACACGCCAGCATTCAGACTACAGCGACGTATCTTGACGAGCGCGGCTTGCAACCCGCCTTCAACCGAACGGTCAGCGAAGCGCTTCAACGAATTGCGAATCGCTCGCGTACCTTCATGAAGGAGCAAGAGACTGAACAGGAATCAGATAACCAAGCAGAGGAGGCGAACCTCTTCCACGAGACGCTTTCCGGATGTGGCTGTAGCAATCCCTACAAGCCCAGCAAGAATGTGCGTACCGTCACGAAGCATCTCAAAGGCACCGTTTGTAAATACTGGAACATGTGCCTGCGCTGTGACCGCGCCGTCGTGACGGAGAAGTCGCTTCCAAAACTCATACTGTATCGGAGTCGGGTTACCGCAGCCCTCGATACAGATTCCCCAGCAATTAGGAGTAGAAAAGAATTATTTAGAGATTCGGTCGCTCTCATTGACGGAATATTGGTAGAAGACGAGATTTTCCCAGCTGCCGTGATTCGACAAGCGGAATATCAAGCCGCGACGTTGAGTGATGTGTTGGTTGACCACCTGATATACCAAGGACTGTAAGCATGAACTCGAATGCTACGCTTCCTAACATAGCGGACATCATTGCGGGTCATGCCGTTTTTCGCGACGACATGCCCGTGTGGGAAGGCTTCTTTGGGGACGAGCAGTGGCCCTTTTTCAAACCCGACTCACCATTCTTCCGCGGAAATCTAACCAGCAGCATTTCTTGGAACGATTTTATTGAGGGTCGAGGCAACACGCATCCGAATTCAATTCCACGCAGCGCCTACGAACTTTGCCTCACCCCAGAGATTGTCAGCGATTTGAAGATTGTCGCGGTCATTTACGGCCAGTTCCCCAAACTCATCAAACACTCGCATGCGACTACAGATGGGAAGCTAGCCCCAATTACAGTCAAAGCTCGCATAGACATTTTGGCAAAGATATTATCTCTCGCCATCCTTCACGCCAAGGAAAGACGCAATCTCGATATAACAAGAATGAGTGATATTTCTCTTTCTTTGCTTAAAGAAGTAGTTCCCACGTACCCGGGCAGGTCGAGCGAGTTGAAAAGAGCACTGAAGTTGCTGTCTGACCCAATGGTACAGAGAAACCTAAGTGCGCCGCTGCAATGGGGACAGCCCGATATAGAGAAATCGTCTATCGCTTGGCAGCCGCCGCCAGAGATAGTAGGTATCCCAACGCTGTCGGATTCGCAGTTCCTCTTCCTTTTGGAGCATTGCAAAGCAGCCATCGCTAATTTCAAAGCAGCAGCCGGTCTGGTTGCACACGATAGCGAATGTCAATCCTTGTCAGGATTGTCAGACTGGTTCAATAAGCCGAATGCAGCTTGCGCAATTGACGCGTACTACAAAAGCGAAAAAACAGACAGCTCCACATTCTTAAAGAAGTTTGGATACACCAGGCGCGAAATTAGAGACCTGATTTGCGATGCGCATACCTCGGCGATGGTTCTCATCCTTTTGCTCACCGGCATGCGACGCTCGGAGATTCAATTTTTGATGCGCAACTGCCTTATCGAGGAGTTTGGTTATTGTTTTTTGCGCTCGAAAGTCGTGAAGCATCGTCCTCGAGACACTCCAATATCCGAAGGATGGCTAGCAATGTAAGCACCCGGGGAAGTCATCTTGACGGAGGCAATCGCTCAAGCGCTCAAGCAGCGGCCGGCGTCCAGCGATGAGGAAGCAGTTGCGCTATGTCGGCGGCACGGTGTGTCGGCAATCGCGTCAACACGTCCTTCAGGTAAGCCAACGGATCGTGTCCGTTCAGTTGTGCAGAGCGGATTAAAGTCATGATCGCGGCCGCTCGTTTTCCGGCACGCAGAGATCCTGCGAACAACCAGTTCGACCTCCC
>NZ_JAMBPS010000124.1:0-2719 GCF_024206515.1 Paraburkholderia sp. CNPSo 3281
TGCGTATTTCGGCGAAGCCGAACACGGATTTCGGTTGAAGTCGAACAGTGTTTCCGGAGGAAGATGAACAACCGTTTCGCTTGAAGTCGAACGGTTTCGGAGAATTCCGGAATTGGTGTTCGGCGCTCCGAAATGCGTGTTCATCTTCCCGAAATCGGTGTTCAGCCTGCCGAAACGGCTGTTCACCCCACCGAAATGCGTGTTCGGTGGACCGAAACGAAAGGTGTGGTTTCGGTTGGCGGTACTGCGGATGGCTCAATCGGCCGGCGGTTATGGTGGCTCCTTTTTGGAGACACTGACGATGCCGGCTCACCGGACGACCATGCGCAAGATAAAAGATGTGCTTCGCCTGAAATGGACCTGTAATCTGTCTCACCGCCAGGTGAGCGGCGCGCTCGGTGTCGGGCTCGGCACCATTACTCAATATCTTCAACTTGCCGCCTCGGCCGGCCTGGACTGGGCGACGATCGAGCCGCTGTCTGAAGCAGAACTGGAGCAGTTGCTCGTCAACGGCAGTGTTCCGACGACGGCCGCAGGCAAGCGCATAGAGCCAGACTGCGCCTGGGTCCACCGGGAACTGCGCCGCAAAGGCGTCACGTTGCAGCTGCTGTGGGAAGAGTACGTCGCCGCGAATCCCGGCCAGAAGACCTTGCGCTACACGCAGTTCTGTCAGCGATACAAGGACTGGGCCCAGACGTTGAAGCGGTCGATGCCCCAGCAACATTACGCTGGTGAGAAGTTGTTCGCCGACTACGCCGGGCAAACGGTGCCGATTCTCGATCGCACCGGCGGCATTGCGTTCAAGGCGCACATCTTCGTCGCCGTGCTCGGCGCATCGAATTACACGTATGCCTGCGCCACGCGCTCGGAAGCGACACCCGACTGGATCGGTGGGCTCATTGACGCTATGGAATTCTATGGCGGCGTGCCAAGGTTGCTCGTGCCCGACAACCCGAAGGCACTGATCTCGAACGCCGACCGCTACGAACCCACGCTCGGCCTGACCACGCAGGACTTCGTGAGCCATTACGATACCGCGATGCTGCCGGCGCGCCCTCGCAAGCCGAAGGATAAGGCGAAGGTCGAAGTCGGCGTGCAGATCGTCGAACGCTGGATTCTTGCCCGTCTCCGGAATCACCGGTTCTACAGTCTGGCCGAACTGAACAAGGCGATCGCCGGGTTGATCAACGATCTGAATACGCGGCCGTTCAAAAAACTCGATGGCACTCGACGCGAATGGTTCGAGCGGCTCGACAAACCGGCGCTGCGTCCGCTGCCGACGCGTCGCTACGAAATCGCCACCTTCCAGAAATGCCGCATCAACATTGACTCGCATATCGAGGTCGATGGCCACTACTACAGCGCGCCGCATAGCCTTGTGCGTCAGGAAGTCCACGCGCGCGTGACACGTTACGGTGTGGAAATCCTGCATGGCGGCAAACGCGTCGCCGCCCACGCTCGCAGTCGCCTCAAGGGCAAGTACACCACCGTGGCCGAGCACATGCCTGCGGCGTACCGCGCCCACCTGGAATGGACGCCGAGCCGGTTGCTGAACTGGGGCGCATCGATCGGCGTCAGCGCCGAGGCGATCGTCAGGCATTTGCTGACGAACCGTCCGCACCCGGAAATGGGATACCGCGCGTGCCTGGGTCTGCTGTCGCTCTCGCGCAAATACGGCAAGGAGCGACTGGAAGCGGCGTGCCAGCGAGCACTCGTGATTGGCGCGCCGACCCAGCGGTCCGTCCGAACCATCCTGCAAACTGGCTCCGACAAGCAGCCGCTGCCACAAAGCGGGGCCATCGAATGGCAGTCGCCCCTGCACGAGAATGTGCGAGGACCCAAGTATTACCACTGACCTTAGGAGGTCACGATGTTGATGCAGCAAACCCTCTCCCAGCTCAAGGCCCTCAAGCTGGACGGTATGGCTCGCGCGTTCGAGGAACAGGCAGCGCTGACGGCCAGCACGAGCCTGTCGTTCGATGAACGCTTCGGCATGGTCGTGGATCGTGAAATCGCCTGGCGCGATACGCGGCGGCTTGAGCGATTGCTCAAGTCTGCGAAGCTCAAGAATCCCCAGGCCTGCGTCGAGGACATCGAATACCGGCAGAGCCGTGGCCTCGACAAGAGTGTCGTCGCCACGCTCGCCAGCTGTGACTGGATCCGCAATGCACAGAACCTCATCCTGACGGGGCCAACTGGCGCCGGAAAAACATGGGTTGCCTGCGCCTTCGGCCAGCAGGCTTGCCGACAAGGCTTCTCCGTGCTGTATGTACGCGTCGCCCGACTGTTCGAGGAATTGAAGATCGCCCACGGCGATGGCAGCTTCACACGTCGGCTTGCGCAGCTCGCAAAGATGGACGTCTTGTTGCTCGATGACTGGGGACTGCAGGACGTTGACCAGGGCGCGCGCAACGATCTGCTCGAAGTGCTCGACGATCGCGTCGGCACGCGATCCACGATCATCACAAGCCAACTGCCCCTTGAACACTGGCACGCATGGCTGCAAGACCCCACGCTCGCCGACGCAATCCTCGACCGCCTCGTCCATCAAGCTCACAAGCTTGCATTGAAGGGCGATTCGATGCGAAAGAAGAACGCTCCTGATCAAAAAGTAGCCTGATCTCGAACACTCGCAGTACAATCTAAGCACTACGCAGCACCTCCCTCCTGGCCTGTTCGACTTCATCGAAACGGGCGTTCAACTTCCCCGAAATACGCA
>NZ_JAMBPS010000125.1:0-2666 GCF_024206515.1 Paraburkholderia sp. CNPSo 3281
TGTCACGGATCGGCGTAATCGAGCCGGGGATGATCGGCGTAATGAGGCCACTTGGAATGGCCCCGAAACGCGATTTCGAAGGGACTCAAGAATGCGTTTTTTTGCCTGATTTTGCAACCGCGTTTTCGCCGTTCTCGGGCATCGGTTTCGGCTTGCGGAAGCTCTCACCCTCAATGACGACACGGTAGGCGCCATGCCGTAGCCGATCGAGCGTGGCAGCTCCGAGGATGCGGTTGTCGGGGAACGCGTCGCCCCATTCGCTGAAGTCGAGATTCGACGTCAGGATCGTCGCCGCGCGCTCATACCTGGCGGCGATCAGGTCGTGGAAGTCTTCGTCGTGGGGCGCACGCAGGGGTTTGAGTGCGAAGTCATCGACGATCAGCACCGGAACGCGCACGAACTGCTGCAACTTGCGTTCATAGAGCTCAGTCGCCCGTGCTGCATGCAGCTTCTTGAGCAATTCGGTTTGCGTGATGAACAGGACATCGCGGCCCTGGCGTGCGGCGCAGTGGCCCAGGGCCTGCGCGAGATGCGACTTGCCGACGCCGGTTTGGCCGACCATCAGCACGCAAACCTTCTCGTCGATGTAGCGGCCGGCGGCGAGATCATGGATGTGAGCGCGGTTGAGTTTGGGCACGCGGTCGAAGTCGAAGTTCTCGAGCGTCTTGCCCATTGAGAAGCCAGCGCGGGCGAGCCGCACACCGAGCTTCTTCTGCTCTCGCCGCGCGACCTCGTCGTGCAGAAGCGTGGCGAGGAACTCCGTGTAGGCAAGTTGCCCGTCGATGGCTTGACGGTTGCGTTGCTCGAGCGAGTCGAGGATGCCCGAGAGGCGCAACTGCTTGAGGATCGTGTTCAGTTCTGGACTGGGATGCATAGGCGTTCAATGGATCAGAAGGGAATGGAGGTCACGGCCGAAGCGGCCGCCGTTCAGATAGGTGTCGGCAGGCGCCGGCGTCGGCGCTGGTGCGGTGGGCTGGCTGTCCAGCCCCTTGTCGAGGATCGTCTTGACGGTGCGGTACTTGGGGCTGGCGAACACGAGCGCACGCTCGCACGCAGCCTCCAGTCGTTGATCGCCGACCTTCTCGCGAAGCCTCACGACGCCCTGCGCGCCGCGCAGGTTGATGAGCACCTTGTCGTTGAACATCGCGAGAACGAGCGCGTGGCAGGCTGGTCCGATATCCTTTGCCCGCGCCAGGCACCACTGGGGATCGTGTTCGAGCCACGCTTGCGCTTCAGGCGGCTGGTGGTCACGTACCGTGTGGCGATCGCCGGGCTTGCGCAGGCGCGGATGCGTCGCGACGAGCTCATGGCGGTGGAACACCTGCACGACCGTGTCGGTCGCCTTCAGCCACAGCTGCTTGCCGACGAGCGTGAACGGCACCGAATACAGCGCCTTCCTGTAGACGACGTGCCCGTTGGTATGCACCTTGGCCTCGCACCATACGGCCAGCACTGGCGGCACATCGGGCAGTCTGGCGAGCAGCGGCTTCTCGATGGCGAAACGTGCAAGCGGCTGCTCGCGCGTCGTGCCGTGCTCGCGCGTGCCGGCCTGCTGCATCACCCAGTCGCGCAATTGACGGTTGGCGTCGGCGAGATCGCGGAATTCGCGCAGCGGCACGAAGGATCGTTTGATGTATTTGACTCCGGCCTCAACGACGCCCTTCTTCGCAGGATCGTGTGGAGGGCATGCATCGATCCGGAAGCCGTACCCCTCGGCCAGCGCGGCGTACGAGCGCTGTACCTCGGGGTCGTACATGCACGCCTTTGTGATCGCGCACTTGGCGTTGTCGATGATCACGCGTTCGACGCGGCCACCGAACCATTCGAAGGCGCGCCGGTGACAGGCCAGCCACGTCTCGACCGTCTGATCCAGCACGACCTCGGCGTATTGATGACGCGACCAGCACAACGTCATCACGAAGAACCATGTCTTGAGCAGCCCCCCGGACTCATGCATGAGCACCGGACCGGCGCCGAAGTCGACCTGTGCGGCGTCCGCCGGCGCGAACTCCAGGATCGTCGTCGCTCTCACGCCGCGCTCGGCCTTCAGGTGCAGCAGGAAGCGCCGCACTGCCGAATAGCTGCCCGTATAGCCGTGGTTGCGCTGAAGCGCGTTGAAGATCGTCGTGCCCTGCACGTCGGCGTCAAACCAGCCGCGCACCAGATCGCGAAACGGTTCAATCGTGGACACGCAGCTACGCGGCAGCTTCGGATTGCGTCCGAAGATCGCTGCCAGTTCGGCGTCGTCCGGCAAGGGCCGACTGGGATCGAGCCAGCCCCGAGCGAGCGCGAGCTGCCTGACGGTCTTCAGCTTCCCACGCCCCATCAGGCGTGCGCTGGCAATGTCGCGGTCGGAATCGCCCTGACGCATGCGCGCCAGAACCTGTCGATACTCAAACACTTCGAACCTCCTTCGACTCATCGGCCCTCCGGGCAAAAAGTCCGAAGGTACCGGGTTGCGGAAATTCGAAATGCGTTTCGGGCCGGCGCCTGACACAACACTGAGCCCGCTACGTGGCTCGATTACGCCGATCCCGAGGTGGCTCCAATACGCCGATCATCGAGTGGCCCGATTGCGCCGATCATGCACTGGCTCGATTGCGGCGAACATCCGGTGGCTCGATTACGCCGATCCCGGAATGGCTCGAATATGCCGGTCAGTGACA
>NZ_JAMBPS010000126.1:0-2609 GCF_024206515.1 Paraburkholderia sp. CNPSo 3281
TGTCATCTTCCGCCATATAGGAGCCATCGAGCTTCCGGCATAAAGGAACCGGGGCGTTTTCGGCATAAAGGAGCCACTTCGTTTCCGGCATATAGGAGCCAGGGAAGGAACCGAGCATCTCGATCGTGATGCTCATTGCAGGCTTAACTTGTGGGGCGTGATCCCCCAAGGGAGGCTGCGATGGGCCGACGGAGAATCGAGATGCATCAATATCGGCAGGTTCTCGTGCGCATGCGCCACGGGGATTCCGAGCGCGAACTGGCGCGCTGTCGCTACATGGGCCGGCGCAAGCTCGCCGCACTGCGAGAGTTGGCCGAACAACGCGGCTGGCTCAAGCCCGATGCGCCGTTACCGGATGACGCCGAGATCGCCGCGGCGCTAGGCCCGCCACACAAGGCCAGGTCGACTGTCTCCGGGCTCGAAGTGCACCGCGCATTGATTGCCTCATGGCTCGAGCAGCACGTGCCCGGCACGGCAATCCTGGCCGCGTTGCGGCGTGAGCACGGCTACACCGGCAGCTATTCGTCGGTTTATCGCATGATCGTTTCGATCAATGCGGACCGCCCGCCCGACGCCACCGTGCCACTGAGCTTTGCGCCCGGTGAAGCCGCGCAGGTGGATTTCGGCGCCGGCCCGATGCTGCCCGACGCCGACGGCGTGTTCACGCGTACGTGGGCGTTCGTGATGACGCTGGCCTTCTCGCGGCACCAATACGTCGAGTTCGTCTGGGACCAAACCGTCGCAACCTGGCTCGGGTGCCATCGTCGCGCTTTCGAATGGTTCGGTGCGGTGCCCACGCGCGTGATCATCGACAACCCCAAGTGCGCCATCACGCGTGCCTGCACCTATGACCCTGTCGTGCAACGCGCCTATGCGGAATGTGCCGAGGGTTATGGTTTCCGCATTGATCCGTGCCCGCCTGCCGATCCGCCCAAGAAGGGCATCGTCGAGGCCGGCGTCAAATACGTAAAAGGCAACTTCCTGCCGCTGCGCCAGTTTCGCGACTTCACGGATCTGAACGAGCAGGCCCGTCACTGGGTCGTGCACGAAGCGGGGCGCCGCATTCACGGCACCACACGCAAAGTGCCGCTCGAACTGTTCGAGATCGAACGGCCACTGATGCGCGAACTGCCGGCCATTGCGCCTGATCTGGGCACCTGGCACAAGGTCTCGGTCCACCGCGACTGCCATGTCGCGCATCAGCGCATGCTGTACTCCGTTCCGTTCGCGCTGGTCGGCAAGACCTTGTGGCTGCGCGCCACCGATGCGTCCATCGCCATCTACGACGACTACCGGCTGGTCGCCTCGCACGTACGCGGCCGTCGTCCCGGCGATCGGCTCACCGTGCGTGATCATCTGCCGCCCGAGGCTCGCGCGTTTCTCGCTCACGACCGTCAGTGGTGCCTCGAACAAGCCGCACGCGTGGGGCCTGCCTGTGCCGAACTCATCGAGTTGCTGCTGGCCGATCACATCCTCGAGAGGCTACGTGCGGCACAGGGCGTCATGCGTCTGCAGCGCCCCTACGGCACCTCGCGCCTGGAGGCTGCGTGTGCTCGCGCGTTGGCGCACGGCAGCCCGTTCTATCGGACCGTCAAGACCATCCTCGCCGGCGGATTCGATCGACATCCCATCGACGATTCAGGCGAACACGTTCACGTGCCTGATGCCCGCTTCGCCCGCAACGCGCAATCGCTGTTCGCCCCCGACGCCGACGTGCGTCATTGACTCAAGGAGATCGCCATGCAACCCATGCCAGCCTTGACCCCGCATCTGAAGCAACTGCGCCTGTCCGGCATTCTCGACTCGCTCGAGGCGCGCAATCGTCAAGCCATCGACGCCAAGCTCTCCTACGTCGATTTCCTGGCGCTGCTCATCGAAGACGAAGTGGCCCGGCGCGAGCAGAAGAAGTTCGCTTTACGCATGCGACGCGCCGCGTTTCGCACCAGCAAGACGCTGGAGCAATTCGATTTCGATCGGCTGCCGCAATTGAACCGCGCGCTGGTGCATGATCTGGCCGGCGGCCGTTACCTCGGCGAACATGCGCCGGTGCTCATCGTCGGCCCTTGCGGCACGGGCAAGAGTCATCTCGCCCAGGCTCTGGGCCATTGCGCCGTCCGTCAAGGCGCGGACGTGTTGTTCACCACCTGCACGCAGCTCGCCGTCAGCCTGAATGCGGCTCGTGCCACCGGTGCTTACGAGCGTCGGCTTGCCAGTCTGGTGCGCGTCGAATTGCTGATCATCGATGACTTCGGGCTCAAGCCTCTTCGCCCGCCGGCTGACGAGGATTTGCATGAACTCATCGCCGAGCGATACGAGACCGCTTCCACCATCGTCACCAGCAACCTCGATCTGACCGAATGGGACCAGGCGTTCCCGTCTAACCGTCTGCTCGCCTCGGCCACGCTCGACCGGCTGCGCCACAACGCTTATTGCCTCGTGCTCGACGGTCACTCCTATCGAAGCCCGCGGCACCTTCCGGAGCATCACTTGAACCTTGCAAACGCGACTTAAACGGCCCATTCTTAAACCACAAAGATGCTCGTTTCTACCCACTTCTGCTGGCGCCTATATGCCGGAAATACCCGGCTCCTTTATGCCGGAAGGTGACA
>NZ_JAMBPS010000127.1:0-2506 GCF_024206515.1 Paraburkholderia sp. CNPSo 3281
GCAGTGCGATTGAGCCAGCCATCGGCCACATGAAGACAGATGGCAAACTCGATCGGAACTGGCTGAAGGGAACGCTTGGTGACGCGATGCACGCTGTGCTATGCGGAGCTGGTCACAACCTGCGGATGATCCTGAGGAAGCTGCGGTTTTTTTACACCATTGTTCTCATCGCCCTGTTCATCCCTGTCGATCAGAGAGCATCCGCCGGCTGACGCCGACGACGGCCAAAACGAATTGTTCAGGGGCGACCAATTACTCTCGCGGATTCTTATGCACACAAATATGCGACATTCGTGCAAAACGTGGAGAACCTCGGAGGCAACGTCACATTCAATGTCCGGAATCCGAAAGTGGATGCTGCAGCGGGTCAGTATTTCAGTTTGTCCCAGATCTGGATCCTTGGTGGAGACAGAGCCTGCGGTGCAAACCCTCTTCAGTCAGAAGAGACCGGCTGGGTAGTCTCTCCTTCCATGTTTGCGGACAATCTGCCGCACTTCTTCATATACAGCACCGCCGATAACTACGCGAACACCGGATGCCGGAACAACAGCCGCGGGGATTTCGTGCAGATTTCGGAGAAAGCGGTGCTCGGGGGCGCGTTAGTTGACGTCAGTTTTCCCGGCGGTCAACAGCACGAGTTCAGTGCCGAAATCGTCGCTACGCACACGGGAACTGGTGGCTCTTTCGTAACGGCGTCGCGATTGGTTACTACCCCGCGGAGCTCTATCAAAGCGGACAGAACAGTCATAACGCGACGTCGATTGGGTTTGGAACAGAAACAACTGGGCTTACGTCTTGGCCAGGCGCGGGTAGTGGTAATTGGGAGAGTCAACTATATGGCCATGCAGCTTATCAGCGCAACCTCTACTACTACAAGGCCTGGGATGATCCGCACTTGTGGGGACAATCGAGTTGCTACCACGCGGCCGGGCCATTCAGCAACGGAGATGGCGGTAATATTCCCGCCGATAACCACGATCCGAGTTGGTGGACCCGATACACCTTCGTTGGTGGCCCGGGCGGAACACAGTGCAGATGAAGACGGCATAGAGCGCGCGATTAGTATTGTTCTATGATGCATAGCACCGCCTGACGCCCCGAGGCTTCGCGCTAGCGAGGTTTCCACATGTTGCGTTTGGCAATTGGTTCATCGAGGCCTTCTATGTGCGCGATGCCGAACGAGGCGGAGAGCTCACCCGGTGCCAGCCTTAAACTGCACACGAGAACCGTTCGACACCGACGCTCAAACCACCTTCCTGTCACCCAAAACAGGTATTGTAATTCGTAGGCCAAGCGTTCGCCGTCACTGACTAATTGCGTACGTCCGCTTACCGATATTCTGCACCGTCCTCTTCACGTCGAGTCAGGTTGATATCGGCAAATACAGGCAAGGCCCTAAGCCGGCCACGGTAATTCAACGTGCAGTCTATGGGATGGGGCGTGCGGGGTGCGCTGGTAATTGCGTCACCCGTCCCAATGCCCAGCACACGCAGGGCCATCGAGCTGCCAAGCGTCGAGTCACCGCGACAACGGCATCCTCTAACGACTCGAAAGCCCGCGAAAACAACCTGGATCGTCGTGGTCCGGTAGGCCAGCTCGCGTGCGGTTTCTTCAGTCGCCATCGTAAAACGCCTCCTCTGCCAGTATTAGCAGATCCGCTTTCGCTGCGTCCGTGGTCACGTTAATGCAAATGCCTGTCCATGTCGCTAGATAGACCCGGCGACCACGGAACTCGAGGAAGGGCTTCTCATCGCTTAGCTCGACCGCGGTGATCCGAATGATGCGCACCTCGGGATAGCGCTTTCGCCAAATTACCGCGGCTTCCAGCAGCGTCGGTTCGGTACAAACCAGCTCAGTTATCGCATGGATCTGTTCCACAGTAAGGCCCATGTCATTCGCACCCACCTGACACGCGCCGCGCCTCGACAGTTACCGGAAGCGTGGTGTCGTTCGCAAGTTCGGGCAACTGAAACTGCCAGCCGTTAGCAAGCGTAATACGTGCACCCCACAGCTGCGCTCCATCGATGGAGACGATTGGCTCCTCGAGATCCTTCTTCGGAACATAAGCCCTGAATACGCCATTGTCATCCTTTCGGATCGTGACCTTCACGTTTATATCTCCCGGGTTGGTTAAGCGATTCCCGCCGGACGTATGGCTGCGACAACCGGCGGATATGCCGCACGTGCGCAGTACGATGCCGCCTTATCCCACACAAACAGGCTGAGTTAAGGGAGTCCACCATCATCGAGCGGCTCACTAGTCCACTGCGTCATTGAATTGGCACCGGTCGAACCCGGCGCGATGGATCGTCATACTTCCACTTGATCGGCTTCGGGCTTTTGTTGTGCTCGCTGATATAGCGCATCAGTTTGCGATCCAGATCCTTCACCGAAGTGAAGATGCCGCGAGCGATCACATCGCGCTGGATGCGCGAGAACCAGTTCTCCACCTGGTTCAGCCACGACGAGTAGGTCGGCGTGAAGTGCAGGCGCACGTTGCGATGCG
>NZ_JAMBPS010000128.1:0-3119 GCF_024206515.1 Paraburkholderia sp. CNPSo 3281
GGACCTATCCGCCATTTTGTGGGCGGGGCATATCATGAGAGGTAAAAATCATGGATATGCCAATGAAGAAGAAACGCACCGTCGCTTCGCAGGCAGCGGCCCGCGGGCCGCTGCCTGCCCTGCCTGAAGGGCTGCTTGACGAGCTGGTCAAGGGACCGATGACGCCCGCCGAGGTTCAGGATCTGATGCTCGCGTTCAACAAGGCAATCATCGAACGCGCGATGGGCGCCGAAATGAACATGCATCTGGGCTACCAGCCGGGCCAGCCCAAGCCGTCCGGTCAGGCCAATGAGCGCAACGGTGCGAGCGGCAAGACGGTGATCACGGATCGTGGCCCGGTCAGGGTCGAGTTGCCGCGTGACCGCGAGGGCAGCTTCGAGCCGATCCTGATTCCCAAACACGAGCGCCGTTTTACCGGCTTCGACGAGCGCATCATCGCGATGTACGCCCGCGGCATGAGCGTGCGCGAGATCCAGGCGTTTCTGGCCGAAAGCTATGGCACCGAAGTCTCGCCCGACTTCATCAGCTCGGTCACCGACGAGGTCATGGCCGAGACGTTTGCCTGGCAAAGCCGGCCACTCGAACCGATGTATCCGGTGGTGTTCTTCGACGCGCTGCGCGTGAAGATCCGCGACGATGGCGTCGTCAGCAACAAGGCCGTCTATCTGGCGCTGGGTATCCAGGCCAATGGCCAGCGCGATGTGCTGGGCCTGTGGATCGAACAGACCGAGGGCGCGAAGTTCTGGCTCAAGGTGTTCAACGAACTCAAAACCCGTGGCTGCCAGGACATCCTGATCGCGGTGGTCGATGGCCTGAAGGGACTCGCCGAGGCGATCGGCACGGCGTACCCCCGCACTACGGTACAGACCTGCATCGTGCACCTGATCCGCAACAGCCTGGAGTACGCCAGCTACAAGGACCGCAAGGCGGTGGCCGCAGCGCTGCGCCCGATCTATGCCGCCGCCAGTGAACCGGCCGCACAGCAGGCCTTGCAGGCCTTTGCTGACGGCCCCTGGGGAACAAGGTACCCGACCATCGTGCAATCCTGGCAGCGTGCCTGGGAGCACGTCACACCGTTCTTCGTGTTTCCGCCGGAGATCCGACGGGTTGTGTACACAACAAACGCCATTGAAAGTCTGAACATGCAGCTACGCAAGATCATCAAGACGCGGGGCCACTTCCCGAATGATGAGGCTGCTATCAAGCTGCTCTGGCTCGCACTACGCAACGTGCTGGCAAAGTCCGTGCGGGCCGCCTTCGACTGGAAATCAGCCATGAACCAGTTTGCTATCCTGTTCGGTGACCGGTTCACGCAGGCACGCGGCTAATGATTTATTAACCGCCCCGCCCACAAAAATACGGACAGGTTCCAATCGGCGGCTCTCAACTTCGTTGCCACCACTCGTTTCGAGACAATGAACGTCCGAACTACTGAAGCGTCCGGACGTATAGAATACCGTCCGCGCTATTGTGTGCCGTAGCATTCAACGCGAGCATGGGCCTAAGCGTCGGCGTATCCCAGTAGGGGATGCAATCCGGCTTAAGCGCAAAACGCTCAAGCAGCATTTCAAATTACTTTTTGCGCAAACGTGACTTTGTCAGCACGGTAGTGGGCGAGGAGGCGTCTGATATGGACCGGGGAAATGAAATGGACTGCGACACAGGTTTTCAACAATGACCAACGTATTCTTCGAAAAACCCATCCTCAACTCTCCATACGCCTATCCGTCGCGGCACTGGGAGCTGGACAAGAATGGGCAGCCCACGCAGCAGATCGTTTCCACCCGCCGTCGGGCTGATTTCATCACCCCAATTCCGCAGCCCAAGAAGCGCATGGGCTTAGCAAAGCAGGACGTGCTCCTATTCGACGAGGGCAAAGGCCTTTCGACCCAATCGCAGCAATATGCTCACCAGGCAGTCATCGATGCTGTGCGGCATGAGGTGGACAAGTGGCGAGCCCTCCCCAACCCCGCTGATTGGCGCGTCACGCCTGAAACCGCGCGGCTCCTCCAACATTGGCGTCACCACGAATTCGGTGGCGTGCGCCCGTTCTTCTGCCAGGTCGAAGCTGTGGAAGTAGCGATCTGGCTGACTGAGGTGGCACCTCAACTCGGCAAGACGGGCAAGACCTTCATTGATTACCTGGAGCGCGCCAATCAAGATGCCAACCCTGGCCTGGCGCGTCTGGCGCTGAAATTGGCCACGGGGGCTGGCAAGACTACCGTGATGGCCATGCTGATCGCTTGGCAAACCATCAATGCCGTTCGTAGGCCAACCAGCCGCCGCTTTACCCGCGGCTTTCTGATCGTCACACCCGGGTTGACCATCCGTGACCGCTTGCAGGTGCTGCGGCCCAACGACCCCTACAGCTACTACGCCAGCCGTGAGCTGGTACCCAGCGACATGCTGGTCGACTTGGAACGTGCCAAAATCGTCATCACCAACTACCACGCCTTCAAACGACGCGAACGCCTAGAGCTGTCCAAGGGCGGGCGCGCCCTGCTGCAAGGCCGCGGTGGTAACGACCTCGACACGCTGGAAACAGAAGGGCAGATGCTCCAGCGGGTGATGCCAGACCTTATGGGCTTGAAGGACGTCCTCGTCATAAATGACGAAGCTCACCATTGCTACCGCGAGAAGCCTGACGCTCCAGAAGATGAAGATCTGAAGGGTGATGAAAAGAAAGAGGTCGAGGAGAACAACGCTGCCGCACGGCTCTGGATCTCCGGGCTTGAGGCCGTGCAGCGCAAGCTCGGTGTCTCCCGTGTGTTCGATCTCTCGGCCACGCCGTTCTTCCTGCGCGGCTCGGGCTATGCCGAAGGCTCATTGTTCCCTTGGACCATGAGCGATTTTTCGCTGATGGATGCCATCTGTCACTGACCGGCATATTCGAGCCATTCCGGGATCGGCGTAATCGAGCCACCGGATGTTCGCCGCAATCGAGCCAGTGCATGATCGGCGCAATCGGGCCACTCGATGATCGGCGTATTGGAGCCACCTCGGGATCGGCGTAATCGAGCCACGTAGCGGGCTCAGTGTTGTGTCAGGCGCCGGCCCGAAACGCATTTCGAATTTCCGCAACCCGGTACCTTCGGACTTTTTGCCCGGAGGGCCGATGA
>NZ_JAMBPS010000129.1:0-2079 GCF_024206515.1 Paraburkholderia sp. CNPSo 3281
CACGAAACCCAGACGCTCGAGATCCGGCGCAGAGAATCGGGGTGCCCGCACATCGCGAAACACGAAGAGATGAATCCGCACATCGTCATTGAGCGAGCAACGCACCTGGATGCTGTCGCCGTGGCCGACTTCGAGGTAGTGGCGCCGATAGTGCTCACCTTCAAACCATTCGGCGGGCATCGCCTCGAAGAGCAGGTTGGCGCAGAACGGCTCGTTCCCTGAGGCGGCCACGACATGTGACGAGTCGACATGCCCGGACCAAAGCGTGTCGTACTGCTCCTGCACCGAGGCGACCATCGCCGGTACCGGATTCAGGAGCCGGACCAGCCGTGGACGCCAGCCAAACAAAGGATCCTTTGGCGCCAGCGAAGGCAATCGCACAACGACGGCCCAAAGCGCATTCTGCGCCTCGACCATCGCACAGAGCGTGGTTAGGAGATGCGACAGCGCGACGTCGCCATCACCTGCAGAGAATTCGGCCAGCCGATCCCAGAGTGCATAGACGTCATCGTGGACCAGTGGATTGGTGGAATCCGCGAATGAAAGCATGTCGTCCCCGAGAAAAAAGTGCGGATCACCGATCTTCGGTGAGCATGAGCGTATCACCTTTTCAGGTAGTACCCAAGCGCATCCCGGTGCTCGATACTGATTCGCCGCTCACAGCCTCGACAGTCATCACCTGGAACCAGGCAGCACGGGCACTCGATGTTTCCAGGCGCGTCGACACCCCGCACACGCGAGACACGGCCGCCGCCCGCTACGTGGTCGCGCTAATCCGCCCGCACGCTAGTTGCGGTGACGAAAGGAGCCGTGATGAATGCAAATCTGGATCCCACAGACGCGAGTGCAATCACACCTTCTTGCGCCTTGCAGGGCGCGGCCGCTATCGCTGCATTTGCCTCGAACGCTCTGCTGTGTCGCGTCGCGCTATTCAGCAACAGCATCGACGCAGCTACGTTTTCCGACATCCGGCTGCTGGCCGGAGGTACGACCTTGCTGGTCGCGACGAAACTGAGCCCGGAACTTGTTCGGCAGTCCAGTCCTGACTGGGTTTCGGCAACCGCGCTAGGCACTTTCATGATCCTGTTCTCGTTGTCCTATCTATCCCTTGGCGTCAGCACCGGTGCGCTTGTCCTGTTCGGGACGGTACAACTGACGATATTGATTGCCTGTCTCCTCAAAGGCGAACGCTTCCACCGAGTGGCGCTAGTTGGGTATCTGGTGGCTATTGCCGGACTTCTATGCCTGACAGTACCTGGCGCCGGCGTTCCGGGATTGTCTGGTCTGCTTATGATGGTCGGGGCGGGCGCTGCATGGGGGCTCTATACCTTGCGAGGCAAACGCATCGTGAGTCCACTATCATCAACGACAGGAAACTTCCTTCGGGCGACACCGATCTGCATCGTCTTAGGATTGATCCTTCACGGCCCTGCACATGCGAGCGCAACCGGAGTTGTCCTCGCTGTGGCTTCTGGCGCCGTGACATCAGCAATTGGCTTTGTAGTGTGGAGCTCGACGATCCGAAGACTGCCGCCAATGTCCGCGGCCGCCATCCAACTCCTGGTGCCGCCCGTTGCAGCGCTCGGTGGCGTTTTCTTCCTGCATGAACCCGTGAGCACGCGTCTCGCGTTCAGTTTTGTTGCCGTCCTTGTTGGCATTTCGCTGACGGCTTCGGCCGGCGCCAGACACAACGGCAAACCTCAATAGGCGCGCGGCCTGGGCGCGGAAGACGCGTCCTGCTGTTTTCGTTACCATAGACTCCCAGCGTCCGGGTTCGAACATGGAGCGGCCGTTCGTTTGATCGACTCGCCAGTGTCGGCTTCGGGTCGATGGATAGGGGTAGGAAACGGCGATCGCCGTCCCCTCCCTCCGAACCCGGTGTGCGGTTTTCCCGCGACGGGCTCTCCAGTCAGTTGTTTCCACATCGGGATTGGCGCGCCAATCGAAGGGCCTCAGACATCGTGAACAGCCCAAGATCAGCGAAGAAGGCATTTGGCCATCGGGTGTGATCGCGAAGGCATCGACCCTGACCCGGACGGTGAAGCTGTCGACGCAGGATCGCTCGTAGGCGGCGACGAA
>NZ_JAMBPS010000130.1:0-1975 GCF_024206515.1 Paraburkholderia sp. CNPSo 3281
GTAAGCACCCGGGGAAGTCATCTTGACGGAGGCAATCGCTCAAGCGCTCAAGCAGCGGCCGGCGTCCAGCGATGAGGAAGCAGTTGCGCTATGTCGGCGGCACGGTGTGTCGGCAATCGCGTCAACACGTCCTTCAGGTAAGCCAACGGATCGTGTCCGTTCAGTTGTGCAGAGCGGATTAAAGTCATGATCGCGGCCGCTCGTTTTCCGGCACGCAGAGATCCTGCGAACAACCAGTTCGACCTCCCCAGGGCCCACGGTCGTATTTGATTCTCGACCCAGTTGTTATCAGCTGGCACATGCCCATCATCCAGATAGCGCGTTAGCGCCTCCCAACGTTTGAGGCTGTAGTCGAGCGCTGCGGCGATCCCGGATCCGTCCGGCACACGCTGCCGTTGCGTGAGCAGCCATGCATGGAGTTCGTCGGCGATGGGGCGAGCCCGCTCTTGACGCACAAGGCGTCTTCTATCGGGCTCGAATTCGGCAGCGTCGCGTTCTACTTCGTATAACGCACCGAAGTATCGCAGCGCGGGCTCGGCCAGCTCGCTCTGGTGCTTGACGTGTAAATCGAAGAATTTACGGCGCGCGTGAGCCAGGCACCCGATCTCTGTGACCCCACTCCTGAAGCTGGACTTGTAGCCCCCGTAATCGTCGCACGCCAGCTTGCCGCGCCACTCGCCCAGGAATGCGCGTGCATGTTCGCCGGCGCGACTCTCGGCGAAGTCATAGATCACCGCCTTCAGATCGGCGAACTGCGTAGTGCTATACGCCCACAGATAGGCTCGATGGGTCTTGCCCTTTCCCGGCGCAAGCATCTGTACCGGCGTCTCGTCGGCATGCAGTACCGCGTGCTGCAAGACCTCTTCGCGAAGTGCATCGACCAGGGGCTGCAGGCGCACGCCACACGCGCCAACCCAGGCGCCGAGCGTCGATTGCGCGATCGCCAGACCCGCCCGCGCAAAGATGCGCTCCTGCCGATACAACGGCAGGTGATCGCTGTACTTGGCGACCAGCACTTGAGCCAGCAGACCGGTGGTCGGGATGCCCTTGTCGATCACGTGCGGCGGCACCGCAGCCTGCACCAGCGTCTCGCATGCCTTGCACGCCCATTTACCCCGGATGTGCCGCTCAACCGTGAACACGCCGGGCGTGTAATCCAGCTTCTCGCTGATGTCCTCGCCGATGCGAACGCGCTCGCAGCCGCACGTACAGATCGTACTGTCCGGCTCGTGATGAATGTCGGTACGTGGCAGTTCGGAAGGAAGCGGTTCACGCTTTGGCTGTTGCCGTGGGGTCCCTGCCTGCTCGCCGGACTTCAGCCCCTGCAGCTCGAGCCCGATTGCCGCCAGATCCGCGTCGAGCGCTTCCTCGAGCAGGCTCAGTTGCTCCTTGTTGAGCTGCTCACTGCGCCTGCCGAACTGCTGCCGCTTAATGACCGAGAGTTCGTGCGTAAGCTGGTCGATACGTGTTTGCCGATACTGCAACTCTCTTTCTTTCCCGGCGATCTCGGCCATCAGCTTCGCGTTCAGTTCGCGTATCTGTTCGGTACTGAGGGCGTCGAGATCGGCAGGTATGTCCATGACGACCAGTCTGCCAGAGCGGCGCCGGACGCAGCAAGGGAAACAGTTTACGTACTTACGGGGCTCAAACCACCGTGATCGCGTGATCCGGCGCGAGAGTGCGCCACGGCAGTCCCATCACCAGGGCCTGAAGCTGTTCAGGGCTAAGCCCCACGCTCACCGCCTGCTCGCCGTTCGTCCAGACGAAGCGCCCCTTGTTAAGCCGCCGAGCGGCAAGCCATATGCCCAGACCATCGTAGACCAGCACCTTCATTCGCGTCGAGTGACGATTGGCAAACAGGTAGGCATGATGGGGCCTTGCCGCGCCGAACACCTTGACCACGCGTGCGAGCAGCGTATCGACGCCAGCGCGCATGTCGACCGGCTCCGTCGCGAGCCAGATGGCATCAATGCGA
>NZ_JAMBPS010000014.1:0-144737 GCF_024206515.1 Paraburkholderia sp. CNPSo 3281
GGCGGACATCATCATCGCGGCCATGCGCGGCAACGTCAGTGTGCGATTGCGGGTAAAGGCGGTGGGGGTGCGGCGCACGCGCTCGGCGAGCGCCGGATCGAACAGGAAATCGGAGAACTCAGCCAGAAGTCGGGAAGACGCCGGTATTTGAGTTCATATCGTTGATTTATCAGGAAGTTATGGTGTGAAGTTTACAGGTCCCACGGTTCGTTTACAAGCACTTCCGGGGCTTAAGTTGAGAGCATTGCCGCGCGCCCCGGTTTTTTTTGCGCCACGCCAGGCGTACTGAGATTAATTCCCAGCACTGAGTAAATCGCCGATATTTACCTCAATTCAACGTGGATTCGGCCTTGGCTTTTGTGAATTGAGCGTTTATTGTTGGAAACCAGTCACAGCCCCACAAAGAAAGGAAAGACTATGCAAGGCGACAAGAAGGTCATCGAATATCTGAACGCGCAGCTCAAGAACGAGCTCACGGCTATCAATCAGTATTTCCTGCATGCCCGCATGTACAAGCACTGGGGCCTCGAGAAACTCGGCAAGCATGAATATGACGAATCGATCGGCGAAATGAAGCATGCCGATATGCTCATCGAGCGTATTTTCATGCTCGACGGTCTGCCGAACCTCCAGGACCTGCATAAGCTGCTGATTGGCGAGGAAACCAAGGAAATTCTCGAGTGCGATTTGAAGCTCGAACAAATTTCCCAGTCCACCTGCAAGGAAGCCATTGTTTATTGCGAATCGGTACGCGACTTCGTTTCGCGCGAGATTTTCGTGACGATTCTCGACGATACCGAAGAACACATCGACTGGCTCGAAACGCAGATCGACCTCATCGGCAAGGTCGGCATCCAGAATTACCAGCAGTCGGCCATGGGTTCGGTAGAATCCTGATCGCGCGCCTCGCGCCCGCGCGCATCTGTCCGCCTTGCGGGTGCGCCCCAACCCTTTTGCGCCCATCCCCGTGAACCTTCCGGCCTCTTCCAGCGCTGCGCCCATCGGCATCTTCGACTCCGGTCTCGGCGGCCTGTCGGTGCTGCGCGCCGTGCGCGCGCTACTGCCCGCCGAGCGGCTCGTGTACGCTGCCGACTCGCGCTACGCCCCCTACGGCCAGCGCGACGACGACTTCATCGCCGACCGCACGCTCGCGATCGGCGAATGGCTCGTGGCGCAGGGCGCGAAGGCGCTGGTGGTGGCCTGCAACACGGCCACGGCGCAGTCGATCGCGCTCGTGCGCGAGCGGCTCTCCATTCCGCTCATCGGGGTCGAGCCGGGGATCAAACCGGCGGCGCTGGTTTCGAAATCGCGCGTAGCAGGCGTCCTCGCCACCCAGGTCACGCTGCGCAGCGCGCGCTTTCAGGCGCTCGTGGAGCGCCACGCGGCCGATCTACGCGTGCTGTGCCAGCCGGGCCATGGCCTCGTGGAAGCCGTGGAGCGCTGCGACATCGGTTCGGCCGAATTGCTCGAGCTGCTGCGCGCGTACGTCGAGCCCATGCTCGACGCGGGCGCGGACACGCTCGTGCTCGGCTGCACGCACTACCCGTTTCTCGACGCGGCGATTCGCTCGATCGTCGGCGAACGCATGATGCTCGTCGACACGAGCGTCGCCATCGCACGGCAGCTCGAACGCGTGCTCGACCAGCACGGCCTGCGCGCGAGCGGCGAGCCCGCCGGCGCGGGCGGCGACGAAATTCGCTTCTGCTCGACGAGCGACGGCGCGCACCTGCACGAACTGGCGGCCGCGCTGCTGGGTCTCGACGCCCATGTCGAGCGCGTGGTTATCCCGTCGCGCCGCACGCGGGAGCTGGAAGCGAACGCGGCCTGACGCGCCGGCGCCACACACCGCGCGCGACGCGAAGTTGGCGATTCGCGTCTCGCCCGGGCGTTCGCGTTTCAACCCCGTTTCCGCACATCCGACTCACCTGCCTCGTTCGGTCTGACTCCTGTCAGAAGCCCGCTGGCGAGCTCCGGCGGCAACGCGCAATCATGCGAGCAGTCACACAACGGATAGCCGCTAGCCGGCCCGTCAAATGCCTTGGCAGGCGCCCCACCCTAGCTAGCCTTTTCCTGACGCAAAGCAAAACCCCTGCTAAGCATCCGGTTATGTTACAAAAAATCCGTCTACCCGCTTGCCAAACCCAGCAAACATAATGATAATAATTCGCATTAACTCTCTCTATTGCGGTCCATCATGATTGTGTGCGTTTGCAAATCCGTCTCCGACCGGACGATCCGCGCCTCCATTCAGGAAGGCATGGATTCTTTCGACGAGCTGCAGTTCGAGCTCGGCGTCGCGACCTGCTGCGGCAAGTGCGAAGAATCCGTTCGTGATGTGATGGCGCAAAGCGGTGTCTGTGCGAGCCGCTGCGGGGTCACGCAACCGGCGCACCCCGCCGTGGTCCCCCATGCGGTTCCGCTCACGTTTTACGAGCGCAAGGCTGCCTGAAGCCATGGCGCGCATCCGGCCACCGATGCGCGCCCGCCCCGTCCGCCCGTTTAGCCAAAGGCGCCTCAGGCGCCACGCGCCGCGGACCTCAAATCGCCGCCGACAGCAAGCCCGTCTCCCGACCAGCCAGCTACCGCTCGTGACCCTCAAAGGAGGTCGTGATGGAATTGCTGCTCGGATTCGTAACGACGTTGGGCATCTCGCTGTTGATCTTTCGCAAATAAAGCTGCCCGACACGACGCGCCGGTTCGCCTGCGCGCCGCCGTCCGCATGGCAGCCACGCTAAACATGCAGGCTTTCCAAACCACCGCTGGCACGCTGCCGTCTCCCTCCGTTCGCGTCAATCGTCGTGTCGTCACTGCGAGCGCGATCGTGGTCGCGCTGCATGCCGCGCTCATCGCGGTCGTGCTGATGAAGCGCGAACCCGTGACGCCCGTTGCGCTCCAGTCGCAGACGATGACGGCCGAACTGCTCAAGCCCGAGCCGGTCGCCGCCCCCGCTGCAATTCAGTCCACGCCCACACCACCGCCGCCCAAGCCAGTCCCGCACGTGACGCGCGAGAAGCCGAAGGTTCAGCCCAAGCCGAAGCCAACGCCGCTGCCTGTGGCCGAAGCGCCCTCGCAGCACGCGATCGAGTCGGCCGCGCCCACCGCGCCCACACTGCCGGCTCCCACGCCGCCCGCGCCCGCTCCGCAAGCCGCGGCGGCCACCGACGCCAAGCCGACCATGGCGCTGTCGGCGCCGAAGAACGTATCGCACCTCGACTGCCGCATCGTGCAGCCCGACTATCCGACGCTTTCGCGCCGGCGCGGCGAAACCGGCACGGCATTCGTGCACTTCGTCGTGGGCCTCACGGGCAAGATCGAGAACATCGAGCTGAAGAAGTCGAGCGGCTCCGCCCGCCTCGACGACGCCGCGCTCGACGCGATGCGCCAAAGCTCGTGCAAGCCGTACCTGGAAAACGGCGAAGCCGTCCGCGCGGCCTACACGCAACCATTCGAGTTCAGCCTGAATAGTTGACCGGCTGAAGCCACACGCTTTCATGAATTGAATAAAGAGGATCAGGGATGCAGAACTACGGTATCGCCCACGTCTGGGCGCAAGGGGATTTCGTGACGCGCGGCATCGCGCTCGCGCTGTTGATCATGTCGGTGCTGTCGTGGTGCGTGATCGTCGTGAAGGGCTGGAATGTCGCGCGCCTCAAACGCCTCACGAAGAACGCCGAGCAGCAGTTCTGGCACTCGGACGATCTCGCCGACGGTGTGAAGAAGCTCGGCAGCGGCTCGCGCGAAGACAACCCGTTCCTCGCGCTTGCACTGTCGGGCCAGCAAGCCGCCGATCACCATCATCAGACGCAGCCGCATCTGCACGACCGCATGGACGTGTCAGACTGGGTCACGCGCTGCCTGAAGGACACGATGGACGAGTCGGTCGCGAAGATGCAAAGCGGCCTCGCCATTCTCGCCTCGATCGGCAGCACGGCGCCGTTCGTCGGCCTGTTCGGCACGGTGTGGGGCATCTATCACGCACTGCTTACGATTGGCGCGACGGGTCAAACCTCGATCGACGCCGTGGCCGGCCCGGTGGGCGAAGCGCTCATCATGACCGCCTTCGGCCTGTTCGTCGCGATTCCCGCCGTGCTCGGCTATAACGCCCTCACCCGCGGCAACAAGGCGATCGTCACGAAGCTCAACCGCTTCGCGCACGGCCTGCATGCCTTCTTCGTGACGGGCGCGCGCCTCACCTCGACCGCGCGTGGCGGCGCGAAGGAAGGCAACACGAGTAACCTGCGTGTCGCTGCGCGCAGCCACTAAAGAGCGGAGGCAAGCATCATGGCGATGAGCCCCTTTGCCAGCGACGACGACGATGGCCTGATGAACGAGATCAACATGACGCCGCTCGTCGACGTCATGTTGGTTCTCCTGATCGTTTTCATGGTGACGATTCCCGTGATCCGTCACGCCGTGAAGATCGACCTGCCGCATGCGAGCAGCCAGAAGGAAGACGCGAAGCCCGCGCAGATCAACATCTCGATCGAAGCGGACGGCACCGTGCTGTGGGACG
Source organism: Paraburkholderia sp. CNPSo 3281 (assembly GCF_024206515.1). NCBI lineage: Bacteria > Pseudomonadati > Pseudomonadota > Betaproteobacteria > Burkholderiales > Burkholderiaceae > Paraburkholderia > Paraburkholderia sp. CNPSo 3281. The sequence goes on from NZ_JAMBPS010000014.1 coordinate 4,514, forward strand.
GCGCGCAGGTCGACGACGCGGCGCTGAACCAGAAGATCGCAGCAGCGGCGCAAACGACGCCGCAACCGGAACTGCATCTGAACGCGGACCGCAAGGTGCAGTACGAACGCGTTGCCCAGGTGATGTCCGCCGCGCAAAGCGGCGGCCTCACGAAGCTCGGTTTCGTCACCGACCCTGCGCATCACTGATCGCGTCACTGCGCGCAGCGCGCAAAATTGAGCGCTACAAAGTAAAAGGCCTTCATCGTCAGATGAAGGCCTTTTTTCGTGCGCACGCGGCGCATTCGGGCGGTGGCGGCGACTCCCCGACAATCGATCGGTTCACGTCGGCACATGCGACTGCCGTGGGCAACACGGACTGCGCTTTCGGCCCTGAAGGCCCACTATGATAGCGGCCATCAATTCCCGCTCAAGACCGGTGCTTGGCGAGAAGGACTTCAATATATTCCTCTCGCTTCGCGCCTACAAGAGTTCGGCCATTGAATGTAGCGATGGCCGCTCACGCTTGAATGCCTAAAAACAAATGGCGCTAAACGTTGCGCACAAATGCACTACGTGAAAACTCAAGTTTCATACAAGCGCACGCGCGTGCACGTTCGCAAAGCTTCATGCCGTTTCGATCCTGCTCGCGCTCTTTGTGCGCGACAACCCAACCTCTCTGCTGGGTGCACTCTGCCCTTCTGCAGGCGCTGCAAGCGCGGCGATCTCGCTTCTCAGCGGACATTCCTGCTGCAAGCCCTTATCGGCATCGAGCACTTCCACGAGGTAATCGACAAAGGCACGCACGGCCGGAACCATGCCCTGGCGCGAGAGAAATACCGCATAGAGCTGCGGCACCGGCAGCGTCCAGCCCGGCATCACCGGTGAAAGCTTGCCCGAGCGCAGCGCAGCGCCGTACATCATCTCCGGCAATGCCGCGATGCCGAGGCCTTCCAGCGCCGCTTCACGGATCGTCGTGAGGTCCGCGGTGATAAGGCGTGGCTCGTGTTCGTGCGAATGTCGCGTGCCATCGGGTGCGATGAGCTGAAACACGTGGCGGCCGTCGCCCGTGGGCGTATCGAGCGTTTCGAAGCGCGTAAGGTCATCCGGCGTGAGCGGCGGCGCGTTCTGCGCGAGCAGGCTCGGCGCGCCCACCAGCATCTGCTCGGTGCGCCACAGCGGACGCACGACGATATTGGCGTTCTGCGGCGGCTCCGAGCGCACGCGCAGCGCGATATCCACCGAATCTTCGAACAGGTCGATTACGCGGTTCGTCACGCGCATCACCACCCGCACCTCGGGGTAGCGATGCATGAATTCCGGAATGACCTGCGAAAAGATCGTTTGCGAAAGCGTGACGGGCACGCTCACGCGCACCGTGCCGCGCGGCGACGAGCGCAGCGACTGAACGACGTTCACCGCGGCCTGCGCCTCGGCGAGCATCGAGCGGCAATGCTGGTAGAAGAGTTCGCCCGCTTCGGTGAGCGCGAGCTTGCGCGTGGAACGCTGCAGCAGGCGCACGCCGAGCGAGGCCTCGAGTTCGCTCACCCGCCGCGACAGACGCGACTTCGAGATGCCGAGCACGCGTTCGGCAGCGGAAAAGCCGCCATGCTCGATCACCTGCGAAAAGTACATCAGGTCGTTGAGGTTATGCGAATCGATCTTCATGTCGTCGTTCCAGCGATGGGACAATCCATTGCGATGAGGCCGTAAAACAGGCCAAATTGGCTACCTATAATAGCGGTTTGTTTCGCCTATAACGCAATTCCCACATTTCGAGGTGATATCCATGACCACGTCCCGCACGATCGAACGCGTGTATCCCGCGGTTCGCACCACCGAGGGTGGCGGATTCATCGTCCATCGGCCGTTTCCGACCCGCCAGTTGATGGACTTCGATCCGTTCCTGCTGCTCGACGAGATGGGCCCCGTCGATTACGCGCCCGGCGAGGCCAAGGGCGCGCCCGATCATCCGCACCGCGGCTTCGAAACCGTCACCTATCTGGTCGAAGGCCGCTTCGGCCACAAGGACTCGGCGGGCCATTCGGGCACGCTGCGCCCCGGCGACGTGCAATGGATGACGGCCGGCGCGGGCGTGATCCACAGCGAGATGCCCGACCCCGAATTCACGCGCACGGGCGGCCGCATGCATGGCCTGCAGCTGTGGGTGAATCTGCCCGCGCGCGACAAGATGATGGCGCCGCGCTACCAGGAACTGCCCACGGAGCAGATTCCCGTGGGCCGCTCGAAGGACGGCAAAGTCTCGGTGAAGGTGATTGCCGGCGAAGCGCTGGGCGCGAAGGCCGCGATCGAAACGCGCACGCCCATCCTTTACCAGCACTTCACGCTCGCGCCCGGCGCGCGCGCGGAGCAACCAGTGCCAAGCGACTATCGCGTGTTTGCGTACGGCCTCTCGGGCACGGGTCTGTACGGGCCCGACGCGCGAGCGATCGATGCCCAGCAGATGGTGACCTTCGCGAGCGACGGCGACACCGTCACGCTCGCCACCCCGGCCGACGCGAGCGCGCCGCTCAGCGTCCTGTTGATCGGCGGCGTGCCGCTGAACGAGCCGGTCGTGCGCTACGGCCCGTTCGTGATGAACACGGAGCAGGAGATCCGCGAGGCCGTGCTCGACTATCAGGCCGGGCGCATGGGGCGCATCGCGCACTGAATCCGGGTTGCGCCGGGACGCGGGTTTCCGAAGCATCGCTACGGGCCCGCCCGCTTTCCGTCACAATAAGGTTTGCGGGGCGCGCACCACAGGTTGCGCGTCCGTCCCTCTTTAACCGTCCCGTCCGCGAGGAGCGCATGGCCGAACCCGCAGTCACCGCACACATTGGCTCGACGAACTACCAGGTCCAGTTCGACGACGGCACCCACACCTGGATCGCCGACGAACCCGCCTCGCTCGGCGGCGGCGACCGCGGACCGTCGCCCTTCTCGCTCTTGCTCTCGAGCCTTGGCGCCTGCACCTCCATTACGCTGAAGATGTATGCGCAGCGCAAGGAGTGGCCACTCGAAGGCGTACGCGTGAAGCTCGCGATGGAAACCGGCAGCGAAGGCACGAAGATCGACCGCCAGATCGTGCTCGAAGGCGCGCTCACCGAAGAGCAGCGCGAGCGCCTGCTGCAGATCGCCAACGCCTGCCCGGTCCACAAAGTCCTCACGAACACGATCACGATCCGCACGGGTCTCGTCGTCGCTTGAGCGGCGGCGCGCGGACACAGACACAGGAAGGCGCCGCCTTGAATTTTGAACACCTCATCCAGATCAACGATCCGCTGAACCCGCTCGTCGAGGCCATGACGCGCGAGCAGCTCTGGGAAGGGCTCGTGCTGCGCGCCGAGCAGCCGCAGCTCTTCGTGATCGGGCTCGACAGCTGCACGATCCTCTCGCGCACCGAGAGCACGATGGAGCGCGAGTTGCACTATGGCCACGCCACGGTACGCGATCGCGTCACGCTCACGCCTAATGAGAGCGTGCGCTACGACATCATGGCGACCGCCGAGTACGTGGGTGGCTCGCTCACGATGACGATCGAGCAGCCCGATCCGCTGCAGCTATTTCTGCGCTTCGAGTACCGCACGACGCTGCCGACTGCCGATACCGAGGACGACCGGCAGACTTCCGAGATCGTGAAGTCGGCCTATCGCGAGTCGGACATCGACACCGTGCGTCTCATCCGCCAGTTCGTGCAGGGCGACGGCAGCGCGCCGAACGCGCTGCACTGAATCCCCCGGCGCTTGCCCTCCCGCCCTGCGCGGCACGGCAAGCGCCGATTCACGCTACCGCCCCCTTCGATTCAGGCTATCGGCATTCGATTTCGATGAATATCTCATAGTTGAAAATACGAACGATTATCATTTAGAATTGATTCATCGAATCGAGAAAAGACGTCACGTTCATGACCGAACTGCACCGCACCTCCACGCTAAGCTTGCGCCGCAACGGCGGCTCGGCATTGACCAGCGCGCGGCCGAAGCCTGCCGTCGCAGAGCCCAAGCCGCGCAGGAGCGCCGAGCCGGCGGTCGCCGCGGCAAGCGACGAGAGGAAACTGGATAGCGCGGCGCTGCTGCAAGGCCGCAGCCATGTGAGCATCATGCACAACGGCGAAACGTATCAGCTGCGGGCCACCCGGCTCGGCAAGCTGATCCTGACGAAATAGGTTTCAAGCAGTTTTCAACCGGGTATTGTGGGGACCGCCTCCACCGAGAGGCGTTGGGGCATTAGCCAGCAACGACGGCTTGCACGCGAGATCTAGACCCCTTCGTGCAGACATCCTTCAAGCTTCAAGCCGGCCGTCGAAGCAAGCCACGCCATTTTTTTGTTCTCATACCTCTGTGTCGATCCTGAGTTAGCGCTTTAGCGCTTACTCAGGTCCCATGCAAAGCTCGATCCGGAGTTGGCGCTTTAGCGCTTACTCCGGTCCCATGCAAAGCTCGATCCTGAGTTAGCGCTTTAGCGCTTACTCCGGTCCCATGCAAAGCACGGGGCGACGCGCGAAGCGTGAGCCGCCCGAGACAAGCGCCGCGGCATCCGTCCGCGGCTTTTGTTTTTTCTGGCGTCGCCAGGCGCGGCGATGGATGGGCTTACTCCGCCCCGAGCGCCGCTATGCCCGCACGCGCAATGGCGGCATCCTGATCGGACTTCACGCCCGAGACCCCGACCGCGCCAATCACGTCGCCGTTCACGCTCACAGGTACGCCGCCTTCCAGCATGCCGGTGAGCGGCGCACTCAGGAACGCCGTGCGGCCCTGCTTGATCACGTCCTCGTACATCTTGCTCTCGCGGCGGCCCAGCGACGCAGTGCGGGCCTTGGCCACGGCGATCTCCGCGCTGACGGGCGCGGCGCCGTCGAGGCGGCGCAAATACAGCAGATGGCCGCCGTCGTCGACGATGGCGATCGTCACGTTCCATTCATTCGAGCGGGCGTGCGCGACGGCTGCATCGGCTACGCGGATCACGTCTTCATCGGTCAGTACTGCTCGCGTTCGCATGCGTCTCTCCGAAAAGTCAAAAACCGGGTTTGGCGAAATCGCCAACCCGGTTTTGAGAGTAACACCCAGACTTGTGCCGCGACGCACTGATCCCTCGTATGTCGCCTATATCAGCGGCAGATGAAGAAACGCCGCAGCATGCTCAGCGCACCCAGCCCCAGAACATGAGCCACCACGCGCTGTCCACCACGGCGAGCGCGAGCGCGAAGCCCGCGAGCGCGAGCGCGCGCTGCCAGAACCGCGAACTGTAGCGCCCCGTTACGCGCCACGCGAGCCAGGCGCTCCAGAGGTTCGTGATGACCAGAATCGCAATGCGCACCTCGGCGGCCCAGTCGAGCGGCACGTGCTCCGCGCGCAGCAGCGAGAGCGTCGTGGCCGACAGGCCGAGGAACACGCCCGCCCCCGCCAGCGGGATCAGCGACTGCGCGAAGTGATGCACACGCCGCATCTCGAAACGCCCGAGCACGGCAGTCGAGCCCGCGAGGATCGCGAGCAGCACCGTGCCATAGACGAGCCCCGTCGCGACGATATAACCGACGATCATCGCGCCGTCGAGCCACGAGAACACGTCGTTCTGCGCCGGGTAATGCGTGAGCAGGAACCACGGCGCGTTGGTGTCGAGCGGCCACGTGATGTCGCGGTCGATGAGCCAGCCCGCTAGCCACTGCTTGATGTCGATGAACCACGGCGAGCCGGTCCAGTGGAAAGCGCCGATCGCCACGCCCAGCAGGCCGTAGAGAATCAGCGCCGTGTCCCACGCGCTGGCCTGGCTGTCGCCGAGTTCGACCACTTCTTCCGCCGGCGAGCGCCACGAGAGCGCGATGGCGTCGCGGTGGCCGCTGCAGCGACCGCACATGTGGCACTGCGCCGCGCCCTTCATGTTGCGCAGCGGCACGAGCGGCGCGCAGTTCACGGGAATCACGCGATGCCCGCCGTGCTCGCCGTGTGTGTAGGAGTTGCGCCAGGCGTCTTCGTCGACCTTGTAGCGAAACGGCGCGAGACGCGCCAAAAGCGCAAAAACCCCGTTCACGGGGCAGAGATACTTGCACCAGACGCGCTTTTCGCGCCCGTACAGAAAGCCGATCACCATCGCGCCGAGCGTCGATCCGCCCAGCACTAGCAGCACCGCCTTGGGGTACTGGTAGACGCTCACCATCTGTCCGTAGATCGTGGTGAGACCGAAGGCCACGAAAGGCCAGCCGCCCCAGCGCATCCAGTGCGGGATGGCACCGCCGCGGCCAAACTTGCTGGCGAACTCGGTGAGCGCGCCCTCGGGGCAGAGCACGCCGCACCACACGCGGCCGAGCATCACCATCGAGAGCAGCACGAACGGCCACCAGATGCCCCAGAACACGAACTGCGCCGCGAGCGTGAGGTTGTTCCACAGGTGCGCCGTGTCGCCGGGCAGCGGCATCGCCGCCGGCACGAGAATCAGGAACGCGTAGACAGCGACCACGACCCACTGCACGGCGCGGATCGCCGCGCCGTGACGTTGCATCCACTGGCCCGCCTGGGCGAGCTTGCCAGGGCACTCGTTTGCCTGCGTCGGGCGAGCGGATGCACAACTCATGCTGCCTTCCTCTTCGCAACCGCACCCGCGCGGCCGGTGGCGCGCCGCACGAGGAACCACACCACGAGCCAGTAGACGGCGTAGGCGATCAGGTTCATGAGCGCCGGATGCGCGCGGTAGCCCGTGAGCGTCGCGACGAGCGAGCCGAAGGTGCTCGAGTCGTCGAGGATCGCCGAGGAGTTCCACACCTGGTCGACGAGGGTCGGCAGGATTTCCTTGTCGATCAGCTTGTCCACGCCGGTCTGGAACAGACCCGCGCCGAGGAACAGCAGCATGATCTCGGTGACGCGGAAGAAGTGCCGCCACGAGAAGATCTTGCCGCCCAGCTGCAGGAGATAGAACGTGAGAAACGCAAGCGCGAGGCCGATCAGCACCGCGAGGTACTGACTCGCGTCCACATGGCCCGACTGGCCGAAGCCGAGGCCGTAGAGAAAGATCACCGTCTCGCTGCCCTCACGCGCGATGGCAAGCGCGACGAGAATCGTCACGCCCCACCAGTTCGCGTCGCGCGTGCTCTGTTCCAGCGACTCTTCCATCTCGCGCTTGAGCGTGCGGCCGTGCTGCTTCATCCACAGCACCATCTGCACGATCAGCACGCACGCCACCAGCACCATGCCGGTCTGGAAGTAGTCCTGCGCGTCGCCCGACAGCACTTCGGTAAAGCCGACCAGCGCCGCGCCGAGGCCGATGGCGGCAAGAATGCCGAGCGCCACGCCGCCCCACAGGTACGGCACGCCGCGCCGCGCATCCGCGTCGCCGTTTTTCAGCCACGCATAAAGAATCCCGACGACGAGCAGCGCCTCGACGCTCTCCCGCCATACGATGAACATCACCTGACCCATTCAACACCTCCTGCTACCGGCGATACGCGCCAGCGGCCTGACTTCTCAATGCTCACCTGGCGACGATCACGCCCTGCGCCTGCTGATGGAAATCGTCGAAAAACTTGTACTCGCCCGGATCGAGCGGGGCGATCACGACGAACGAGTCCGCGCCCGGCGCCAGCACCTTCTCCTTGCGCAGCTGAACGCTCTCGAACTCCGCCGCGCCCTTGCCCGTATTGCGCACCTCGATCTTGATGCGCTTGCCCGCCGGCACTTCGATGCGCGCGGGGTTGAGCTTGCCGTCGGTCATTTCGAGCTTGAACGTGGGCAGATCTTCGGCGTGCGCCATCGTGGCCACGCCCGCCAGCGACACCGCAAAAGACGCGCTGAGCGCGAGCGCCGCAAACTTCCGCATTCCAGTCATTGGTTTTACCTGCTCCTTGCTGCCATTCATGCGGCGGCGCTGCACAAGATGCGCGCCGCCGCCCGAGCTGCCTCGCGACGGCTTAGTAGCCGCCCTTCTTGCCGATGCCCGCGAACGGGAAATCGTATTCCAGCGTGATCGGCTTGAACCACGGACCCACGCCCGTTTCCTTGTCGACGTGACGGCCGAACGCCATGTGGCCCGTCTGCATCGGCGCTTCCACGACCAGCTTGAGGTGGTACTTGCCGGGACCGGCCAGCTTCACGTTGTCGCCATAGTGCGGGCCGTCGTTCGCAACCATCGGCATCAGGTCGCCCTTTTGCACATAGCTCGAACCCGGCTTCGTGAGTTCGTAGTGAACCTGCAGATACGGCATCCAGTCGCCTTCGGCGAAGCCGGTCGGGTTGTTCTTGACCGCGTGGATGTCCGATTCGAGGTGAACATCGGAATCCGAAGCCTTGCGCATCATGCCTTCCGGCTCCATCGTGATCGGCTGCAGATAGACCGCGCCGATTTCCATGCCGCCCTGGATGGCTTGCTTGCCGATCGGGTATTCAGCCGCATTGGCCGCAATTGCCGCCGTGGCGGCCGCGATGACGGCAGCGCCGCGCAAGAGAGTGTGAATCCGCATCGAAACTCCTGGTTTTTATATGAGGGTTACAACCCGCTGAGCCTGCCGCATGCACATGAAAAAGTTAATGCGAACAATTCTCAATAATGGCGGAGTTTAACACCGATGCCGATGAGGGACAAATTCAGCGCCACGAAAAGCCTCAGCGGAACAGGGTTTTAGCAGCGCTTTGTTAACACAGGCTTAGGACGCGCCTTGCAGCACGATTGCAGGGCCGCGAGTGCTCGAGAGGTAAATGGAATGAATTCTGGATCGAGGCAGGCGCACAGCGACGCGCATGCCACCCTGCCAGCCCGAACTCACAGCCTGCTCGAAGCCTGTCAGATCGGATGGTCGCCCACGTTCGCCCCGAATACGCGCCGGCGCAGCACGGCGAGCTGGTCGCGCGTCTGCGCGGCTTTCTCGAATTCGAGGTTCTTCGCGTAGTCCATCATCTGCTTTTCGAGCTTCCTGATTTCCTTGGCGATCTGCTTCTCGGACATGTCCTCGAACTTCGCGCGCTCCTGCTCCTCGCGCAGTTCGGCGCGGGCGTCATCGACGTTGTAGACGCCGTCGATGATGTCCTTGATGCGCTTCACGACGCCGCGCGGCACGATGCCGTGCTCTTCGTTGAACATCATCTGCTTGGCGCGGCGGCGCTCGGTTTCGTCGATGGCGCGGCGCATCGAGTCGGTGACGCGATCGCCGTAGAGGATCGCCTTGCCGTTCACGTTACGCGCGGCGCGGCCGATCGTCTGGATGAGCGAGCGCTCGGCGCGCAGGAAGCCTTCCTTGTCGGCGTCGAGAATCGCCACGAGCGAGACCTCGGGAATGTCGAGGCCCTCGCGCAGCAGGTTGATGCCCACGAGCACGTCGAACGTGCCCAGACGCAGGTCGCGGAGGATCTCCACCCGCTCGACCGTGTCGATGTCGCTGTGCAGATAGCGCACCTTCACGCCGTGGTCGGCCAGGAACTCGGTGAGCTGCTCGGCCATGCGTTTGGTGAGCGTGGTAACGAGCACGCGCTCGCCCACGGCCACGCGCTCGTTGATCTCGCCGAGCACGTCGTCGACCTGGGTCGATGCGGGCCGCACTTCGATCACCGGGTCGACGAGGCCCGTGGGCCGCACGACCTGCTCGGCGATCTGGCCCGTCACCCTCTTCTCGTAGTCGGCCGGCGTGGCCGAGACGAATACCACCTGGCGCATCTTGCGCTCGAACTCGTTGAACTTGAGCGGCCGGTTATCCAGCGCCGAAGGCAGCCGGAAGCCGTAATCGACGAGATTTTCCTTGCGCGCGCGGTCGCCGTTGTACATGCCGTTGAACTGGCCGATCAGCACGTGCGATTCGTCGAGGAACATCATGGCGTCGGTCGGCAGGTAATCGACGAGCGTGGGCGGCGGCTCGCCGGGCAGCGCGCCCGAAAAGTGCCGCGAGTAGTTCTCGATGCCCTTGCAGAAGCCCAGCTCCTGAAGCATTTCCAGATCGAAGCGCGTGCGCTGCTCGAGGCGCTGCGCCTCCACGAGCTTGCCTTCCGTATGGAAGAACTCGAGGCGCTCGCGCAATTCCGACTTGATGGTTTCGACGGCGCGCAGCACGGTCTCGCGCGGCGTGACGTAGTGCGACGACGGATACACCGTAAAGCGCGGAATCTTCTGGCGCACGCGGCCCGTGAGCGGATCGAAGAGCTGCAGCGTTTCCACTTCGTCGTCGAACAGTTCCACGCGCACGGCCATTTCGGCGTGCTCGGCCGGGAAAATGTCGATAGTGTCGCCGCGCACGCGGAAGGTGCCGCGCTGGAAGTCCTGCTCGTTGCGCGTGTACTGCATGGCGATCAGGCGCGCGATGACGTCGCGCTGGCCGAGCTTGTCGCCGTGGCGCAGGGTGAGAATCATCTGGTGGTATTCGGACGGATTGCCGATACCGTAGATCGCCGAGACCGTCGCGACGATCACCACGTCGCGCCGCTCCATCAGGCTCTTGGTGGCCGAAAGCCGCATCTGCTCGATGTGCTCGTTGATCGACGAATCCTTCTCGATGAAGAGATCGCGCTGCGGCACATAGGCTTCCGGCTGGTAGTAGTCGTAGTACGAGACGAAGTACTCGACAGCGTTGCGCGGAAAAAACTCGCGGAATTCGGCGTAGAGCTGCGCGGCGAGCGTCTTGTTCGGCGCGAACACGATGGTCGGGCGGCCAAGGCGCGCGATGGTGTTCGCCATCGTATAGGTCTTGCCCGAGCCCGTCACGCCGAGCAGCGTCTGGAACGAGAGGCCGTCTTCCACGCCTTCCACGAGCGTTTCGATGGCCGTAGGCTGGTCGCCTGCCGGCAGGTACGGCTGGTAGAGCTGAAACGGCGAGCCTTCGTACTGGACGAATTTTGACTCGTCGAGCGCGGGCGCGTCGGCGACGGTGTGGTCGGACATGGGGGGCATCCTGTGCGCGGAGCAAACAACTATTCTAGCGTCTCGCCGGATCTTGCCGAGGGGCGAGCCTGAGTGGGTCTGGGTGGGTCTGGATGCTAGATGGGGTGCGGCGGGCGGTGCTGCAAGGGCCGCCCGCAGCGGCGACGGTCGACGGGCGGTGAACGCTGCGCAACGACGCGCCAGAAATCGCCCAATCGTGCCGGAAATAGCCCTGAAAACGGCGCAGAGAATGCCAAATCCGCGGAAATCCCGCTTGAGGATTCGTTACAATAGCGAGTTCCGTGGCCGATGCAGCATGTGGCCCAACCGATCTTCCTTCACTTTTGCCGAACGATCATGTCCCTCTTTTCCGCTGTCGAACTCGCCCCCCGCGACCCGATCCTGGGTCTGAACGAAGCCTATAACGCCGATGCGCGCGCGACCAAGGTGAACCTCGGCGTGGGCGTGTACACCAACGAGGAAGGCAAGATTCCGCTGCTGCGCGCCGTGCGCGAAGCAGAACAGGCCCGCGTGGTAGCCGGTCTGCCGCGCGGCTACCTGCCGATCGAAGGTCTCGGCGCGTATGACGCCGCGGTGCAAAAGCTGCTGCTCGGCGACGACTCGCCGCTGATCGCCGCGGGCCGCGTCGTCACGGCGCAGGCGCTGGGCGGCACGGGCGCGCTCAAGATCGGCGCCGACTTCCTCAAGCGCGTGAACCCGAGCGCCAAGGTCGCGATCAGCGACCCGAGCTGGGAAAACCACCGCGCCCTGTTCGAAAGCGCGGGTTTTGAAGTCATCGCGTATCCGTACTACGACGCGCAAACCAACGGCGTGAACTTCGAGGGCATGCTGAGCGCGTTGAACGGCTACGCCGCCGGCACCGTCGTCGTGCTGCACGCGTGCTGCCACAACCCGACCGGCGTGGACCTCACGATCGACCAGTGGAAGCAGGTCATCGAGGTCGTGAAGGCGCGAGGCCTCGTGCCGTTCCTCGACATCGCCTATCAAGGCTTCGGCGACGGCATCGCGGAAGACGGCGAAGTCGTGCGCCTCTTCGCCGCTTCGGAACTCAACGTGTTCGTCTCGTCGTCGTTCTCGAAGTCGTTCTCGCTGTACGGCGAGCGCGTGGGCGCGCTGTCGATCCTCACGAGCAGCAAGGAAGAGTCGTCGCGCGTGCTCTCGCAACTCAAGCGCGTGATTCGCACGAACTACTCGAACCCGCCCACGCACGGCGGCTCGGTGGTCGCAGCCGTGCTCGGCTCGGCCGACCTGCGCGCCATGTGGGAAGTGGAACTCGGCGAAATGCGCAACCGCATCCGCGCGATGCGCACGGGCCTCGTCGAGCGCCTCACGGCCGCCGGCGTGGACCGCGACTTCAACTTCATCAACGTGCAGCGCGGCATGTTCTCGTACTCGGGCCTGACCGCTGCACAAGTCGACCGCCTGCGCGAAGAGTTCGGCATCTATGCCGTCAGCACGGGCCGCATCTGCGTGGCCGCGCTGAACACGCGCAACCTCGACGTCGTGGCGAGCGCCGTTGCCCAAGTGCTGAAGTAAGGTCGTTCGCCAGCAAGACAGACCGCTCTGATGCGGCTTGCTGGCGCGATAAAAAAAGGCGTCCGTTCTTTCGAACGGACGCCTTTTTCTTTGGCGAAGGTTGCGGAAAACTTGCCGGAAAGCGTCAGCCGCCGTGGCCTCGCGAATCGCGATGGATATCGTGCGTAACAAAGCCCGAGTCGTTGTCCGGCTTGTCGAGCCAGCCCGGCTGCGCGAGCGAGGCGCGGATGTCCTGCAAGCCGCTAGTCCAATGCTCGTGCATGGTCGAGAGGCCGAACTGGTAGTCCTTGAAATGCCCCTCGTACTCCTTCTGCCGGTAGATGAGGTGGATCACGTTGTACTTCTTCGAGCACGAAAGCTCGTCCGCCAGCGCGACCCACGGGTCATTGCGATGCTCGGGCGCAACGCGATCGAGGACCTCGCGCAGCACATGCCGGTAACGCTGCGAGCGCTGCAGGATATCGGTCACGAGGCGCGTGCGGCTCGAATACTGAATGTCCTTCACGCGGCCCTGCACGTCGATGAGGTTGTCGGGCACCGGCCCGCGCGCGCTCCAGAGATCGACCTGGAACGCGAGCGTGTCACGCCGCGGCGTGGTCTGGATCACCTCATAGAGCGGCGTGTTCGACATCAGGCCGCCGTCCCAGTAGTACTCGCCGTCGATCTCCACCGCCGCGAAGCCCGGCGGCAGCGCGCCCGAGGCGATGAAATGCTCGGGCCGCAGCGTCGTGGTCTTGTTGTCGAAATAGACGAAGTTGCCGCTGCCCACGTTGACCGCGCCCACTGACACGCGCGTTTCGCCCGAGTTGATGCGCTCGAAGTCGCACAGGCGTTCCAGCGTGGCCTTGAGCGGCTTCGTGTCGTAGTAGCTGGCCGTTTCGGGCGAACCCGATCCGTTGGGCAGCGGCGGCGGAAAGCGCGGCACGAAAAAGCCCTTCTGCCCTTCCACGATCGCGCCTGCCGCCTGCATGGCCGTGAAGGTCTTGCGCACGGCGGCGTTCGCATTGAACAGCGCATGCTCGACGAAGGGCGGCAACGGGAAGCTGAAGGCGGGCTGGCAGATCGTCTCCCAGAACTCGCGCAGCCGCGCCACGCGATGTTCGGGCGCATTGCCCGCGATGATGGCCGTATTGAGCGCGCCGATCGAGATACCCGCGATCCAGTTGGGCGCGATGCCGGCCTCGACGAGCCCTTCGTACACGCCCGCCTGATACGCGCCGAGCGCACCGCCCCCCTGCAGCGTGAGCGCGATGGTTTCCCATTCTTTCGCTTCCGCGCCGCAGTGCGAAACATGCGGCTGCGGTGCGTTCCCGACACGCGCGCCGGTATGCGCGCCGACCTCGTCGTCGACTGCGCTCGACTGGACCTGCCCCTTCTTGCGTTGCGCCATTGCCGCGCCTCCTCGCCCCAATGCCTGCGTTATTGCATGAACCAGCCGTGGCTCACCACGAACGACTGGCCCGTAAACGCTGCGTTCGGGAACGCCGAGAGGAACAGCACGGTTTGCGCGACGTCCTCGACGGTCGTGAAAATGCCGTCCACCGTGCCGCCGAGCATTACGCGCTTGACCACTTCTTCCTCGGAGATGCCGAATTCCTTCGCCTGCTCGGGAATCTGCTTTTCCACGAGCGGCGTGCGCACGAAGCCCGGACACACCACATGCGAGCGCACGTTGTGCTTGCCGCCTTCCTTGGCGAGCACGCGCGCGAGGCCGAGCAGCGCGTGCTTGGCCGCGACATAGGCCGACTTGAGCGGCGACGCTTCGTGCGAATGCACCGATCCCATGTAGATCACGACGCCGCCGCGGTCGTCCTTGTACATGTGCTTGAGCACCGCCTTGGTGGTGAGGAACGCGCCGTCCACGTGGATGGCCTGCATCTTCTTCCAGTCGGAGAACGCGTAGTTCTCGATCGGGTTCACGATCTGGATGCCGGCGTTCGAGATCAGGATATCCACCGGGCCGAGTTCAGCCCCAACGCGGTCGATGCCCTGATTCACGGCCTCTTCACTCGTGACGTCCATGGCGACGCCGATGGCCTTGCCGCCTGCGCCCTTGATCTCCTCGGCCACGGCGTCCGCACCGCTCTGGTTCAGGTCGGCGATGGCGACAGCGGCGCCCGCCTGCGCGAGCGTGAGGGCAATCTGCTTGCCAATGCCGCTGGCCGCGCCGGTAACGACGGCGACCTTGCCATCGAGTTTCGTGTTCAGGGAGAGAGACGACATCGGGCACCTCCAGGTGAGTGAATGGGACAGCATGAAACCTCGGAACGCGCGCCGTCAAACCTGACGAATGGCTTATGCCATCCGGCCGGATGTTGCGTCGCGGCCAACCAGGCTATTGTGCATGAAGGCGCCTCGTCGAAGCATCGAGCACGACAGGCAAAAGAGATTTTCGCCGCACTGCAAGGCGCGGCGCGCGCGGCGCAAGCCGTTCAGCAGCAACGGCCAAGTCGTGCTAGGTTTATCGGCTCACAAGGAGGCGTTAATGAACTATCGGCGACTGGGCCGCTCAGGCCTGCAGGTAAGCGAACTGTCCATCGGCTCGTGGGTCACCTACGGCAACCAGGTCGACGCCCGGCTCGCGCGCGAATCGCTCGCGGCGGCGCGCGACGCGGGCATCAACTTCTTCGACAACGCCGAGGCCTACGCCGGCGGCAAGTCGGAAGAGCTCATGGGCCAGGCGCTCAAGGAGCTCGCGTGGCCGCGCGTGAGCTATGTGGTCTCGACCAAGTTCTACTGGGGCTTGAACGAAGCGCCCAACCAGTACCACACGCTCAACCGCAAGTACCTCATGGACGCCATCGACGGCTCGCTCAAGCGGCTGCAACTGGATTACGTCGATCTCGTGTTCTGCCACCGCCCCGACCCGAACACGCCGGTCGAGGAAACCGTCTGGGCGATGAGCGACATGATCACGCGCGGCAAGGCGCTCTACTGGGGCACCTCGGAGTGGAGCGCCGACGAAATCCGCGCCGCGTGGGAAATCGCGGAGCGCCATCACCTGCACAAGCCGGCCATGGAGCAGCCGCAATACAACCTGTTCCACCGCACCCGCGTGGAAGATGAATACCGTCGGCTCTACGAGGACATCGGCCTCGGCCTCACCACATGGAGCCCGCTCGCCTCGGGTCTGCTCACCGGCAAGTACCGCGGCGGCGTGCCGTCGGGCAGCCGCGCGGAACTGCAGGGCTACGACTGGCTGCGCAAGAACGTCACCGACCCCGACAAGAACGAGATCGTCGGCAAGCTCGCCGAATTCGCGAAACAGCTCGACTGTTCGGTGGGACAACTGGCGCTCGCGTGGATCCTGAAGAATCCGCGCGTGAGCACGGTCATCACCGGGGCCTCGCACATCGAGCAGATCGGCGAAAACATGAAAGCGCGCGACGTGGCGGAAAAGATCACGCCGGACATCAAGGCGCAGATCGAGGCGATCGTCGGCGACGCTTACGACTGACGTAGCGCGCATGCCCGGAAGGCGCGGCGCGGCCGAAACCGTGGGGTGGGCTCGCGCGCCGGCGTAGCCGGCCGGGCGGCGTACTGCGGGCAGCGTATCGCGGTGGCGTACAATACGCGGCCTCGCAGGCGCCGCCGTCATCGCGCCGCCGCTGCCGTCTTCCCCGTTCTCACCGGACCTCGTGTCCCGTCCATCATGCTGAGCTACCGTCACGCCTTCCACGCCGGCAATCATGCCGATGTCCTGAAACACGCCGTCGTCGTGCAACTGCTGCATTACCTCAGCAAGAAGGACAAGGCGTACTGGTACATCGACACCCACGCGGGCGCCGGCGCCTATGCATTGCGCGAAGGCTACGCGACGAAGAACGCCGAGTTCGACACCGGCATCGGCAAGCTGTGGGGCCGCAACGACCTGCCTGCGGCGCTCGCCGACTACGTCGACGAAGTGGCGGCGCTGAACCCCGACGGTGAGTTGCGCTTCTACCCCGGCTCGCCCTATCTCGCCTGGCGTCTCATGCGCGAGCAGGACCGCATGCGGCTGTTCGAATTGCACAGCACGGAAATCGACGTGCTGCGCCACCGCTTCCACGACGCGGGCCGCCGCGTAATGATCTACGCGGGCGACGGCTTCGACGGCATCAAGCCGCTCCTGCCCCCGCCGCCGCGCCGGGCGCTCGTGCTGATCGACCCGTCTTTCGAGGACAAGCGCGACTACGCGCGCACGCTGGCGTGCGTCGAGGAAAGCCTCAAACGCTTCGCGAACGGCACGTACGCGGTCTGGTATCCGCAGGTCACGCGTCCCGAATCGCAGCGCTTCCCGGAGCAGCTCAAGCGCCTGCAGAACAAGAACTGGCTGCACCTCACGCTTTCGGTGAGCAACCCGCCAGAAGACGGCTTCGGCCTTTACGGCAGCGGCATGTTCATCCTGAACCCGCCCTACACGCTCGAAGCGGCGATGAAAGAGGCGCTGCCGTGGCTCGTGAAAACGCTCGGCCAGGACGCCGGCGCACAATTCAGGATCGAGTCGCGCGGCGACTGAGCCCGCGGACTCAACCCCGCACGAGCGGCGTCACTGCCCGGACGGCAGCGGCTGGGGAAGCGGCGGGGTTGGACGATGATGCGGGGGACGCGGCGGCGGAGTCGGCCGCCCGCCGCCCTGCTGCACTTCCACGTACGGCGCGACGACGTAGGGCTGCGACGAATCCGGTGCGAGACCCGCCGGTTGCACCGCCTGAACCATCGGCTCGTGCGAGAGGGGCGCGTTTTGCAGCACCAGCCCCGGTTGGCCGTCGCTAATCCCTCTTTGTGTATCCAGAATGAGCGGCTGCCCGGCATGTGCGCCGGCGCTGGCGCACGCCATGACAACGGCGATCAGACCCGCACGCGTAACAGAAAAACGACGCAACACGCGGCGAGGCGACACGGACGTGCGGTGGGAAATGCGGTCTTGCACCATGAACGGCCCCCGGAGAGAAAGCGACACCATTGCTATGACGGCTCGTCGCAAAAAAGACTTTACCTTACCCCGGTGGGAAGGCTCAGACTCTGTTCCATCGGCGGTGCAGAAATGACAAAGCCCCGCCAATGCGGGGCTTGAGATAGAGCGGCTCCAACCCGGACTGAAGCCCGGTTGAAACTGGCTTACAGCGAGTTGTAGCCGTTCGATTCGATCGTACGAATGCGCTGCTCGAGCTGCACCATATCGGCGGACGATGCGAGATACGCTTCGCGGCGATGACGTTCGGCAGTTTCAAACCAGTTGCTCAGCTTTTCAAGAAGGAATGCAAACATGATGGTGTGCTCCAAGGATTCGGTTCGGCGATCCCCGGTGAAGTCGCATCAGGGATTACCCTCATTAGGGATAACCCGGATTATAACGGTTGCACCGAACTTTGCTAGTGAATTGCCCGAATACCGTGCATTCCAATTTGGAATGACCTTGGAATACGAATCGGCAACATCATGTTTTATCGACACATTTCCCAGCGACTTCGCTGGCGCTTAGGCGCAATCACGCCAAATTGCACTAATACGGTGCACACAGCCAATGCGGTTGCGTCAATTTGCCCGCCGCGGTTGCACCTGCGTTCAGTGGACGTGGCCCGGCTCGGGGCAGTCTGTCGTGGCAACGTCGGCAAGCCGCTCGATGATCGGGCAGTCGGGCCGGTCATTGCCCTGGCAGTGCGAAGCCAGGTGGGCGAGCGTGTCGCGCATCTGAGAGAGCTCGGCGATGCGCTGGTCGAGTTCGGCGACATGTTCGAGCGCGATCGACTTGACCTCGGCGCTCGCGCGGGAGCGGTCGTGCCAGAGCGCCAGCAGGCGCCGGATGTCCTCCACCAGAAAACCAAGCCGGCGCGCCTGGCGGATGAAGCGCAGCGAATGCACTTCCTCCGCGCCATAGACCCGGTAGCCGGACTCCGTGCGCCCTTTGGGCGCCAGCAGCCCGACGCTTTCGTAGTACCGGATCATTTTTGCCGTAACGCCCGATTCACGAGCCGCTTCGCCGATGTTCACGCCGTTCTCCCGCTGTCTGGTCAATCGTTTGGTCGATGGTTTTGATCGTACACCTTCCCATGATGGGAAGGTCCAGCGCGACAAGCGGTGCCCGCTGGCATAATCCGCCGGCGGCCTCATATCGAGTAGTAACAAGCCTCAATCTCTGAAAAAAGGAACACACGATGATCCAGTTCAACGTCGAAGGCATGAGTTGCCAGCACTGCGTAGGCGCCGTCACGCGCGCGATCCACGAACACGACGCACAAGCCAGGGTCGAGATCGATCTGGCTGCCGGCCGCGTGAAGGTCGAATCGAGCCAGAGCGCCGAAGTCCTGAAGTCGGCGATCGACGAAGCCGGCTACACCGTCGTCGGTACGGCCAGCGTCTGACGGGCCGAGCCATGTTCAAGGTTGCCGTGATCGGCGCGTCTGGCCTGCTCGGGCGCGCCGTGGTCCGCGAACTCGCCGCCATGACCACCTGGAAAGTCGTGCCGACCGCGTTCCGTCACGGCGGCCCGCAGCAGACTGTGCTCGACGTGCGCGACGCGCAGGCCGTGAACGCCTTCGTCGAGCGCGAGGCGCCCGACGCGATCGTGCTGGCCGCCGCCGAGCGCCGCCCCGACGTGTGCGAGCACGATCCGGCGGCGGCGCGCGCGCTCAACGTCGATGCGGTGCGCAGCATCGCTGCGGCGGCGCGGCAGCGCGGCTGGGTGCTGTCGATCTCCACCGATTACGTGTTCGACGGCACGCAGCCGCCATACCGCGTCGACGACACGCCGAATCCGCTCAACGCCTACGGTCACAGCAAGCTCGAAGGTGAACGGGCCTTGCTCGAAACCAGCGACAACGCCCTCGTGCTGCGCCTGCCCTTGCTATACGGGCCGATCGTCGGCTGGCACGAATCCGCGGTCACGAGTCTCGTGCCAGCCATCGTCGCTTCGGGAAAGCCCGGGGCGCAGGCGGCACCGATGGACGCGTGGGCCA
The DNA here is from genome assembly GCF_024206515.1 of Paraburkholderia sp. CNPSo 3281. Taxonomy (NCBI): domain Bacteria; kingdom Pseudomonadati; phylum Pseudomonadota; class Betaproteobacteria; order Burkholderiales; family Burkholderiaceae; genus Paraburkholderia; species Paraburkholderia sp. CNPSo 3281. The sequence continues at coordinate 23,814 of NZ_JAMBPS010000014.1, forward strand.
CGCGCTACCCCACTTTCACGCCCGACGTGGCGTTCGTGATCCGCGAACTGTTACTGCGCTGCGCGGATGGCAAGCCCGTGTGCGGGGTCGCGCAGTGGTCCTGCGACGAGCCGATGACGAAGTACGACATCGCCCAACGCATCGCCCAGGCACTTGGCGTAGAGGCGCGTCTGCTCGCCCAGCCGACGCCCACCGACGCCACGCCGCGCCCGCGCGACTGTCATCTCGATTCGAGCCGCCTCGAAACACTGGGGATGGGCCGCCGCACGCCGTTCGACGTGGCGATTCGCGCCGTGCTCGACGCTTTCATGAGAGACGGCGGGCAGCGCAACGCGTAGCGGCGAGCCAGCCGCTCGCCAGCGAGAATTCAGTGAAAATTGCGGCTCTCCGTCGCGAGCCGCCCGAGCAGCCGGCTGTGGTCCTCCAGCCGGTGCGCCACGAGGTGCACGACCTCGCCCTCGCGCTGCACCACGCCCGCCACCGCCAGCAGCGAAGACCCTAGCAGTTCCTTGCGCTGCGATTCGACGAGCGACGCGTGCACGATCACGTTGACGCTGCCGGTCTCGTCCTCGAGCGATACGAAGATCGTGCCGTTCGCCGTGCCCGGCCGCTGCCGCACCGTCACGATCCCGCACACGCGCGCGAGCATGCCGTGCCGGCAGTGCGCCAGTTGCTCCGCCGTGCGAAAGCGCTGCTTCGCGAGTCCGTGGCGCAGCAGCTCGAGCGGATGGCGATTGAGCGTGAGACGCAGGCTCGCGTAATCGGCGACGATTTCCGCGCCTTCGGAAGCGCGCGGCAACGCCAGCGGCGCCTCGGCCACGGGCGCGTCGCGCAACAGCGCGGGCACCGCGTGCTGCGCGGTCACGGCCCACCACGCCTCGCGCCGATGGCCCGCGATGCTCGCGAGCGCGTTCGACGCCGCCAGCGCCTCCAGCTCGCGCCGCGTGAGCGCCGCGCGGCGCGCGAGATCGTCGACGTCGGTGAATGGCGCACGATCGCGCGCCTCAATCACACGCCGCGCGGCATCTTCGGAAAAGCCCTTGATGAGACTGAAGCCGAGGCGCACGGCCGGGCCGCCGCGTCCATAGCGCCGCGGCGCAAGCGCAATGCGCGAGCGCACGACGCGCTTGAGGCCGTCCATGAACCTGTGCCGCCGGCCGCCGCGCTTGAGCGTGCCCCTGCGCGTCAACGCGGCCGCGCCCAGCAGCGCGCGATAACGCAGCCCCTCGGCGTTGCGCGCGCGAACCGCCTCGTCATCGAGCCGCTCGCCGGGTGCGCCGCGCCGCTCCAGCACCGACGCCCAGTCGCTTAACGCGATATCGGGCGCGCGCACCTGCACGCCGTGACGCTTCGCATCCTGCACGAGCTGGGAAGGCGAATAGAAACCGAGCGGCTGACTATTCAGCAGTCCTGCCAGAAATGCCGCGGGCTCGTAACGCTTGAGCCACGAACTCGTGTAGACGAGCAGCGCGAAACTCGCCGCATGGCTTTCCGGAAAGCCGTAGTCGCCGAAACCCTCGATCTGCTTGCAGATGCGCTCGGCGAATTCCAGCGAGTAGCCCTTCTTGAGCATGCGCTTCGTGAGATCGGCCTGATACGGCCGCAGGTCTCCATCGCGCCGCCATGCGGCCATCGCGCGGCGCAGCTTGTCGGCTTCCTCGCCGGTGTAGTCGGCGGCGACCATCGCGAGATGCATCACCTGCTCCTGGAAGATCGGCACGCCGAGCGTGCGTTCGAGCACCGGGCGCAATTCTTCCTTCGCATATTCCACCGCCTCGTCGCCGTGCCGGCGCTTGAGGTACGGATGCACCATGTCGCCCTGGATCGGCCCCGGCCGCACGATCGCCACCTGGATCACGAGGTCGTAGTACGTGCGCGGCCGCAAACGCGGCAACATGCTCTGCTGCGCGCGCGACTCGATCTGGAACACGCCGACCGTATCGGCCCTGGCGCACATGCGATACACCGCCGGGTCCTCGACCGGAATGTCCTGCACGCGCATCTCGGGCAGCCCGCGCCTGAGCGCCACGAATTCAAGCGAGCGGCGGATCGCCGAGAGCATGCCGAGCGCGAGCACGTCCACTTTCAGCAGCCGCAGCGCGTCGATATCGTCCTTGTCCCACTCGATCACGTAGCGGTCCTTCATCGCCGCGTTTTCGATCGGCACGAGGCGCGAGAGCTTGTCGCGCGCGATCACGAAACCGCCCACGTGCTGCGAGAGATGGCGCGGAAAACCGCGCAGCTCGCGCGTGAGGCGGATGAGCTGCTGCGTGACGTGCGAGTCGGGCGAAAAGCCCGCTTCCTCCAGATGGCGCGCAATCGAATCGGGGCCGTCCCACCACTGATGCGCGCCCGAGAGTTTTTCGACGAGCGCACTGTCGAGGCCGAGCGCCTTGCCGACATCGCGCAACGCGCTGCGCGAGCGATAGGTGATGAGCGTCGCGGCCAGCGCGGCGCGGCGCGTGCCGTACTTGCGATAGATGTACTGAATGACCTCTTCGCGGCGCTGATGCTCGAAGTCGACATCGATGTCGGGCGGCTCGTTGCGCGCGCGAGAGAGAAAACGCGCCACGAGCATGTTCATGCGCACGGGGTCGATCTCCGTGATCTTCAGGCAGTAGCAGACCACCGAGTTCGCCGCCGAGCCCCGCCCCTGGCACAGGATCTTCTGATCGCGCGCGAAGCGGACGATGTCGTGCACCGTGAGGAAGTACTTCTCGTACTTCAGCTCGTCGATGAGCTCGAGCTCCTGTTCGATCTGATCCCGGCGCTTGTCGTTCAGGCCGTCGGGCCAGCGCTCCAGTGCGCCCTTCATCACGAGCTTGCGCAGCCACGACTGCGGCGTCTCGCCGGGCGGCACCAGTTCCTCGGGATATTCGTAGGCCAGCTCGCCGAGCGAAAACGTGCAGCGGCGCGCGACGTCGAGTGTCGCGTCGAGCGCCTCGCGCGAATAAATCGCGCCAAGCCGCACGCGCGAGCGCAGATGCCGCTCCGCATTCGCCTCCAGCGCGCGCCCGCACGAAGCGAGCGGCTTGCCGATACGGATCGCGCTCAGCGTATCCTGCAACGGCTTGCGCGAACGCGCGTGCATCAGCACGCCGCCCGCCGCGACGAGCGGCAGGCCGCTCTCCTGCGAGACGTGGCGCAGCACTTCGATCTGTGTGTCGTCGCCGCCGGTTTGCCAGAGTTCGAGCGCGAGCCAGGCGCGCTCGGCCGCGAACCCCGCGAGCCAGTGCGCGGCGCGCAGCGTTTGCGCGAGCGTGGCCGTGCGCTGCGGCACGAGCAGCAACACGCACTCGCGCAAGTGCTTCAGATGCTCGAAGCCCGTCCCGGGCTCGGTGAAATCGGCGGGATGCACGCGATAGCTGCCCTTTGCCGCCCGCGAGCGCGCAAGCGTGATCAGCTCGCAAAGATTGCCGTAGCCTTCGCGGGTCATGGCGAGCGCAACGATCGTGCAGAACGGTGCGCCATGTTCGTCGACGAGATTCAGCTCGCTGCCAGTGAGCAGGTGCAGCGACGGCTCGAACGGGCCCAGGGCCGCGGCGGCGGTATGGCCGCCGCGTTCGCGGGCCTCGCGCACGGCTTCGTCATACGCCTTCTTGCGCGCCTCGTCGTATTCGTTGAGCGCGCTCCAGGCGCGCACGACGCCCGCGAACGAGCATTCGTCGGTGATCGCGAGCGCGCGGTAGCCGTGGCGGATCGCCTGCTCGACCATCTCGCCCGGGCGCGACGCGCCGTGCAGGAAGGTGAAATTGGTCAGGCAGTGCAGCTCGGCGTAGTCAGGCAGCTGCGCGGCCCACTGCGCCGGCAACTGTGGAGGCGACGACGCGCCCGTCCCGCTGATCGACATGATTCCTGAAATCCGAAAGAACGACGAATAAGCGCTAGCCGAAAAGCCCTTGCAGATACCACTGCCCGCCAATGCGCTCGCGATACAGCCAGAACATGCGGCCCTGGTCGTCGGCGGCGACGTAGTAGTCGCGCCCGACGCCCTCGCCGTCCCACCAGCCGGACTCGATGCGCTCGGTCCGCGTGAGCGTCTTCAGCGGCCGTCGATAAACGGGCCGGTCGCCGCGCGTCGCGAGCTTGAGCGGCTTTTCGAGCAGCCACGCCGGGCGCGGCTGGGTCGGCAGCGGCACCTCGGGCAGGTCGAAGGCGCTTTGCACGGGCGCGCTCGCGCCGGCGTCCTGCTGCGGCTTGCCGGCCTTGCGCGGCTTGCGCGTACGCTTCGCGCCGCTCTCGCGGTAAGGCCGGGCCGACATCGCCAGTTCGGGCCGATGATCGTCCTCGATGAAAAGCTGCAGCACGTTCTGCTCGCCAAGCCGCGCGCCGATGCGTTCGAAGAGCTGCCCGAGCGACGCCTCGGCGGCCTCGGCCATCGGAAAGAGCGTGTCGGTGGGCGCCGCGTATTCGCTCACCTGCGAGGCGACGAGCGCAAGGCCGATCACGGGCGCGGCGAGCTCGGTCTGATTCAGGCGCTCGCGAAGCAGCCATAGCAGATGCTCGGCGTCGCGCGAAGGCGACGCCCAGGCGATCGTGAGGCTAGACGTGCGCGGCGCGTGACGCGAAGCCAGCTCGTGCTCCAGACGCAGCTCGAAGCCGCTCAACGCCGCGTGCTGCGCGGCCAGCCAGCCGGCCAGTTGCATCACGAGCCGGCGCGCGGCAAAGAGCAGCGCCTCGGCGCTCTCCACGCGCGCCTGCAATTCGAGCGACGCGTGAAACGACGGCGGCGCGGCGAACCAGACGCGCGGATCGGGCGCCTCGCCGCGCGCCTGCGCGAGCCAGCCGAGCACGCCGTCGCCGAAACGCCGCACGATGCCGTCGCGCGGCAACCTCCGCAAGTCGCCGAGCGTCGCGCAGCCGATCTGCGTGAGCGCGTGGTCGTGCTGCGCGGCGAACGGCGCAAGCGTGACCGGCAGCGAATCGAGCACGCGCGCGAGCGTCGTTGCCTTGAGCACGTGCCAGCGGCGCGACGAGCGCGTGACGTGCGCCTGCGCGAGCGTCCACGCCCCCCAAGCTGTGGGCGCACACGCCATACGCGCGGTGTGCCCGCAGCCGGCCACCGTCGCCGCGACCCTGGCGAGCAGCGCACGCACGCCGCCGAAAAGACGCAGGCCCGAGCCGACCTCGAGCAACAACGTGTGCGACGGCGCGAACGACACCTTGGGCGTATAGGCGAGCAACGCGAGCGCGAGCGCCTCGAACGCGCGGGTCTCGCGCGCCGGATCGGCTTCGAGCAGCACGAGCCCCGGCGCGAGCGCAAGCGCGTGCGAGCGCGTGTTGCCGGGCTCGACGCCTGAGCGCAGCGCGTCGAGATCGGCGATCAGGATGCGCGTGTGGTCGGCGAGCGCGTAGCAGCGCGGCGCACTGGCGACATCGGCATCGACGCTCTCAGGCAGGAGCGGCGTTGACGGCGCCGGCGGCATCAGAGGTCTGACGGCCTCCAGCGGCAACAACGGCAAGGTGACGGCGATCCACAGCATGATTGACCCCGGGCCACGGCATGACGACGGAGGCTGCGTCCGGCTGGGGCAGCACCGCGTCCTGCAGCGGCAATGTAATGACGAGTGGCTGGGCGGGCGGCGGCCCGCGGCGCTTGAAGATATCGACGGAGAGCGCGGCGAGCTGCATCCATTGGCGGCGATTCAGGTTCGTGTCATCGGGCGGCGGCACCGGCGCGCAGGTCATGCGCAGCGGCGCTGGCGACGACTGGTTGCGCGCGGCGAGCGGCCGCACGAGAAACGCGAGCGCCTGCGAATCCTGGGCGGCGACCTGCAGACGGCGCACGGCGTCGGCGCGCGCCTTCGTCTGCCAGAGCAGCACGGCGCCCATGCCTTCCTGCTTGAGCGCCTGCTCGGCCACCCAGGCGGCTTCGTCTTCGGCCGCGCGCACCCAGATCACGCGCTCGAGCGCGACCCCCCATGCCTTGAGCGCGCAGGCGTAGGGGCGCCACGGCGGCGCGACGAGCAACACGTGCCGGCCCGGCTGCGCGGTGAGCGCGCGCAACGCCGGCGCGACGAGCCGCATCTCGCCCACGCCGCCCTGCTCGACGAGCAGCTCGGTCAGGCTGCCCGCGGGCCAGCCGGCGCCGGGGAGCTGGGCGTCGAGCGTGGCGTGGCCGCTCGGCACCGTGCGCTCGCTGGCGCGCGCGAGCTGATCGCCTTGCCACACACGGCTTTGCAGCCGGGGGGGCAAGTGCGCGGCGAGTTGCGCGGTGGTCTGCGCAGTGATGTGGGCGGCTGCTGCCATGGTTCGTGGCCTGATTGATGGGAACGCTCCGCCCTGCCCGGCAAGAAATAGGGCATCGGCAGGAAGGAGGCGGCGCGCCTCCACCTGTATATTTATACAGTATTTTGAGAGATTGGAGGAGGCTGAAATTGGGGAATGGTCATTTTGCGATCCATTGCAAAATGCTGATCCACGCTCTTGCGCGATGGACCGGCCGCCGGACGCGTCGTGCTTACGTCCGGGGCAAACGCCGCTTGATACACACCGCCAGCCCGATGCGGGTGACGGCGATAAAGGGCGCGGATCTTGTTGCTATCAGGACGCGTGCGCCGACGTCAGATCGAGCGCCACGGCTTGCGCCACTTCGATGCCGTCGATGGCCGCCGAGTAGATACCACCGGCATACCCGGCGCCCTCGCCGGCCGGATACAGACCTTCGACGTTCATGCTCTGGTAATTGTCTTTGCGCCGAATCCGCAGCGGCGACGACGTGCGCGTCTCCACGCCGGTGAGCACGGCATCGTGCATCGCGAAGCCTGCGATCTTTTTGTCGATCTGAGGCAGGGCTTCGCGGATGGCTTCAATCACGTAGTCGGGCAGCGCGGTGCTGAGATCGGTCGGGTGCACACCCGGCTTGTAAGACGGCACCACGGAGCCCAGCGACGTCGACGGACGGCCGGCGATAAAGTCGCCCACCAGCTGGCCCGGCGCCTGGTAATTGCCGCCACCGAGTTCGAACGCCCGTTCTTCCCACTTGCGCTGGAAGGCGATGCCCGCGAGCGGGCCGCCCGGATAGTCCTCCGGCGTGATGCCGACGACGATGCCCGCATTCGCGTTGCGCTCGGCCCGCGAATACTGGCTCATGCCATTGGTGACCACGCGGCCGGGTTCGGAAGTCGCCGCGACCACCGTGCCGCCCGGACACATGCAGAAGCTATAGACCGCCCGTCCATTGTTGGCGTGATGCACCACCTTGTAGTCGGCCGCGCCGAGCTGCTTGTGGCCCGCGAACTTGCCGAAACGGCTGCGATCGATCAGCCCCTGCGGATGCTCGATGCGAAAGCCCAGCGAAAACGGCTTGGCTTCCATGAACACGCCGCGCTCGTGCAGCATCTGGAAGGTGTCGCGGGCGCTATGGCCGACGGCCAGCACGACGTGGTCGCACGGCAGCGTCTCGCCGTTCGAAAGCTTGAGCGCGCGCACCTTGCCCTGTTCGATTTCGATGTCTTCGACGCGGGTTTCGAAGCGCACTTCACCGCCCAGCTCGTGGATGGTGGCGCGCATTTTTTCCACCATGCTGACGAGACGGAACGTGCCGATGTGCGGCCGGCTCAGATACAGGATGTCTTCCGGCGCGCCCGCCTTGACGAACTCCTCGAGCACCTTGCGGCCGTAGTGGTGCGGATCCTTGATCTGGCTGTACAGCTTTCCGTCGGAAAACGTCCCGGCCCCGCCTTCGCCGAACTGCACGTTGGATTCGGGGTTGAGCACGGACTTGCGCCACAGCCCGAAGGTGTCCTTGGTGCGCTCTCGCACGGCCTTGCCGCGTTCGAGGATGATGGGACGAAAGCCCATCTGCGCGAGGATCAGTCCCGCGAACAGGCCGCACGGTCCCATGCCGATCACCACCGGACGCGGACGCGTCGAATGCTCGGGCGCCTTCGCAACAAAGCGGTAGGTCATGTCCGGCGTCACCCCGCAATGCGGCTGGCCGGCGATCCGCTTGAGCACGGCCGCTTCGTCCTTGACTTCGACGTCGACGATATAGGTCAGCTTGATATCCGAGCGCTTGCGTGCGTCGTGCGCACGGCGGAATACGGTGTAACGCACGAGCGCGTCCGCCGCTACGCCGAGATCCGCGAGGCGTCCCCGAATCGCGGCTTCAAGTTCGCTTTCGGCGTGGTCGAGGGGGAGTTTGACTTCGGATAAACGTAACATGGCTGCCAGGGTGCGATCGCCACGGGGATTGTGGCCGATCCATATTTTATAAGCTCGGCGGCTTTTCAAATGGAACGCAAGCCGTACGACGAAACGCGAGCGCGTATGACCCAACATGGGAGAAAAAGAAAAAGGGGCTACAGGCCAATGGCGTGTAACCCCTCGGTATTGCTGGTCGGAGCGATAGGATTCGAACCTACGACCCTCTGATCCCAAATCAGATGCGCTACCAGGCTGCGCTACGCTCCGACGAATCATCGATTGTATCGGCACTGATGCCATGCCGTCAAATCTGCGCGAACGATAGCGACGAAAAGAGATCCGCAGCACGTGCTTGCCGCACACCGGCGAGGCGTGCACCATGACAGCACACACAGCACGTGCATCCCATACCCCAAAAAAAGGAGACGCCATGCACCTCATCCTCTGGCGCCACGCCGAAGCCGAAGACATCGCCGCCAGCGACCTCTCCCGCCAGCTCACCACGCGCGGGCGCAAGCAGGCGCAGAACGTCGCGCGCTGGCTGCGCGCGCGCCTGCCCGAGGACGCCGTGATCCTCGCCAGCCCCGCCGCACGCACCATCCAGACCGCCGAGGCGCTGACCGACCAGTATCGCGTCGTGCGCGAACTCGCGCCCGATGCGAGCGTCGAGGAGGTGCTGACCGCCGTCGGCTGGCCCGAGGGCCTCGCGTCCACGGTCGTGGTGGTCGGCCATCAGCCCACGCTCGGCGAAGTCGCGGCGCGGCTGCTCTCGGGCGGCGCCGATTCGCGCAGCTGGGCCGTGAAGAAGGCCGGCGTGCTCTGGCTCGCGAGCCGCGAGCGCGACGGCGGCGACCAGGCCGTCCTGCACGCGGCCATCACGCCCGATCTCGTCTAGCCTTCCCCCCGCCTACGCCTGCCTCACCGGGCCGCGTGCATGCGGCCCCTACAACGATTCAAGCGCGCTTCAAACGCTCCCGCCGCCCCCGGCCTTCGGCAGCCGCGTCCGTCTGCCTTACACCACGTCATCGAATCGTCATTGCGTTTTCATGGAAACGTAACCGCGTATTACTACATTGCCGGAAAAGTTCTCTTACTTCCGACCAGGACGCCCCATGCGAGATATGCCGACGCCCACCCTGCCGTTCGCCTCGACGCTGTTCGAGTCGAACCGACGCTTGCCGCGTGCCGAAGAAACGGTCACCGCGCAGCATCGGCTGCAGGTGGCCTGGGCTCGCACCGACGAGGAACTGCGCGAAGCCCAGCGCCTGCGCTACCGCGTTTTCGCCGAAGAGATGGGCGCACGCCTGACCGGCCCCGCCGGCCTCGACGTCGACGCCTTCGACGCCTACTGCGACCACCTGCTCGTGCGCGACCTCGACACGCTCAAGGTCGTCGGCACCTACCGCGTGCTGCCGCCGCACCAGGCGGCGCGCATCGGCCGCCTCTATGCCGAAAGCGAATTCGACGTCTCGCGCCTCGCACATCTGCGCCCGAAAATGGTCGAGGTGGGCCGCTCGTGCGTGCACCCCGACTACCGCAGCGGCTCGGTCATCATGTCGCTGTGGGGCGGTCTGGGCGGCTATATGCAGCACAACGGCTACGAGACGATGCTCGGCTGCGCGAGCGTCGCCATGGCCGACGGTGGCCACTACGCAGCGAACCTGTACTGCGCGCTCGGCGCGAACGCGCTGACCGCGCCCGAATACCGCGCGTTCCCGCACACGCCGCTGCCCGTCGAGGAACTGCGCACCGGCACGCCCGCCGTGCCGCCGCCGCTCATCAAGGGCTACCTGCGCCTTGGCGCGAAGATCTGCGGTGCGCCCGCCTGGGACCCCGACTTCAACACCGCCGACTTCCTCACCCTCTTCCGGCTCTCGGAAATCAACGAACGTTACGCGCGCCACTTCCTCGGCGAAGCCGTCACGCGTTAAGGCCTCGCCCGCCCTTCAGTCGGCAAAAATCGGTGGGCAAAATCAGCGGACAAAAAAAGCCCGGCTCACAAACGAGCCGGGCTTTTTTATCGGCGAGACGCGCCGCGCGCGGCGCTCACTCCTCCGTATAGACCACGCGATACGGAATGCCGATCTTGCCCCATTCCGCCGCTTCCTGAACGAGGTTGTAATCGGTGAGCGGATTGTTCTGGACCCACGCATTGGGCAACAGCACTTCGTAGCCGTTGCCCTCCTCCTCGACCGTGATGTGCGGCAGGCCGACATCGGCGCGGCGGCGCGTCAGCAGCGCAGCGAGGCGCAGACAGAACAGCAGCGTCCATTCCACATCGCGCGTTTGCGAGAGCTTGCCGAGCTTGCCCACGTGGCCGAGCACGAGCGCGGCGAGGCGCGCCTGGTCGGTGCGCGAGAAGCCGGGCATGTCCGCGTTGCTGGCGATGTAGGCCGAATGCTTGTGGTACGCACTGTGCGAGATGGAAAGCCCGATTTCGTGCAGCGACGCCGCCCACGTGAGGAACATGCGGTTTTCTTCGCGGCGCTCCTCGTCGGGCTCCTCGAACTGATCGTAGAACTTCACGGCCAGCTCGCCAATGCGCCCCGCCTGCGCGCGATCCACGCCGTAGCGGCGCATGAAGCCCTCCACCGTGACCGTACGCATGTCCTCGTGCTGCGAGCGGCCCAGCAGGTCGTAGAGCACGCCCAGGCGCAGCGCGCCGTCCGTGGTATCGACATAGTCGATGCCGAGCTCCTCGAACACCGCGATCATGATCGAGAGGCCGCCCGCCAGCACCGGGATGCGGTCGGGCTTGAGCGCGACGAGCTTGAGCCGGTTGACGTTCTCGGCCTTGATGAGCGCGCGCTTCAGGCGCTCGAGGCCGCCGCGCGAAATGCCGTGCGTGATGCCGGGATCGTTGAAGCCGTTCGCCTCGACGAGTTCCGCGAGCGCGCGCGCCGTGCCCGACGAGCCGATCGCCTGGTCCCAGCCGGTCTTGCGGTAGTCGGCGGAAATGATCTGGATTTCGCGCGTGGCCGCGAGTTCGGCCTGGCGCATGGTGTACTCGTCGACGTTGCCCGAGGGGAAGAACTGGCGGCTATGGCTCACGCAGCCGATATAGAGGCTTTCCATGCGGATCGGCGTGTAGTGCGCGCCGATGATGAACTCGGTCGAGCCGCCGCCGATGTCCACCACGAAGCGCTTGCCCGCGCTCGCCGGCACCGAGTGCGCGGCGCCCGCATAGATGAGACGCGCTTCTTCGCGACCCGCGATCACTTCGATCGGGAAGCCGAGCGCGGCTTCCGCTTCGGTGAGGAACTCGCGCGAGTTCTTGGCGACACGCAGCGTATTGGTCGCCACCGCGCGCACCTGATCGGGATGAAAGTCGCGCAGGCGCTCGCCGAAGCGCTTGAGCGCATCCCAGCCGCGCACCTGCGAGGCGCGGTCGAGCAGTTTGTCCCTCGAGAGGCCGGCCGCGAGGCGCACCGGTTCGCGCAGCGCGTCCACCGGGTAGATCTGGCTGCCCGCGTCGGTTTCCTCGACGCGGCCTACGATCAGACGAAAGCTGTTCGAACCGAGATCGACGGCGGCAAGCAGTTGGGGGTTGGTGACCATCGAAGGGGCAGGCTCCATGCGTGCATACAGAGACGAACGCGCGGCCATGCGGGCTTGTTGCGCCGCCGCCGCGCTGTCCAAATGCGTCATTTTAAGCGTAGCCGACTTCACCATGTCGCTCCTCGCATTGGTCATGACCATGGGTACTTTTACCCAGGGTGCATCTTCGCAACGCGTCTTGTCGATTTCGTGAAAATGCGGCGTAAAATTTATGACACTTCGAATGTCACAATAAAGTCATATTACTGTGAGAATTTCCGAGCGTCCGTTCGAATCAATTCCTGACATTCCGTTTTCATTGCCGATGTCCATCCGCTATCCCCTACTCAATCGCGAACTGGGCATTCTGGGATTCAATGAGCGTGTGCTCGCACAGGCGTCCGATCCCGCTGTTCCTTTGCTGGAGCGCTTGCGCTTCATCTGTATCACCAGCAGCAACCTCGACGAATTCTTCGAAGTCCGTATGGCCGGGCTTCAGGAGCAGATGCGCGACAACCCGGGCGTGCTCTCGCCTGACGGCATGTCGCTGCAGCACGTGTACGACCTCGTGGTCGAGCGCGCGCAGCGTCTCGTGCATCGCCAGTACCGCATGCTGCACGACACCGTGCTACCCGCGCTCGAACAGGAAGGCATTTACTTCCACGGCACCGACGCATGGAACGAAGCGCAAACCGCCTGGGCGCGCAAATACTTCCTCGACGAACTGCTGCCCGTTCTCACGCCTATCGGGCTCGATCCCGCGCACCCGTTCCCGCGCGTGCTCAACAAGAGCCTGAACTTCGTGGTCGAACTCGAAGGCAAGGACGCCTTTGGGCGTCAAGCCGTCATGGGCATCGTGCAGGCGCCCCGCGCACTGCCGCGCCTCGTGCGTATGCCGCAGGAGCTTTCCGGCTTCCAGCACGGCTTCGTGCTGCTCGGCTCGCTCTTGCAGCGCTTCGTGGGCGAGCTGTTTCCAAGCCTCGTCGTGCGCAGCTGCAACCAGTTCCGCATCACGCGCAACAGTGAACTCTTCGTCGACGAAGACGAAATCACCAACCTGCGCGTGGCGCTGCAGGGCGAACTGCCCGCGCGGCACCTGGGCAATGCGGTGCGGCTCGAAGTGTCGGCGGAAACGCCCCCGCATCTCGTGAAGCGCCTGCTCGACGAAAGCGGTCTCGACGAAAAAGACTGCTATTTCGTCGATGGCCCCGTGAATCTCGTGCGGCTCATGCAGCTGCCCGAGATGGTCGATCGCCCCGACCTCAAGTTCGTGCCGCACGTGCCTGCCATTCCGCGGCGCATCGCCGCGAACAGCAACATGTTCGACGTGATCGATCAGGGCGACGTGCTCCTGCATCATCCGTATGAGAGCTTCCAGCCCGTGCTCGAACTGCTGCTGCAGGCCGCCAACGATCCGAACGTCCTCGCGATCAAGCAGACGATCTACCGCACCGGTACCGACTCGCCGCTCATGGACGCGCTCATGCAGGCCGCGCGCAACGGCAAGGAAGTGACGGTGGTGGTGGAGCTGCTCGCGCGCTTCGACGAAGAGACCAATATCAACTGGGCCGCGCAGCTCGAAGCCGTGGGCGCGCACGTGGTGTACGGCGTGGTGGGCCACAAGTGCCACGCCAAGATGATGCTGATCGTGCGCCGCGTGCCCGTGAACGGGCGCATGGCGCTGCGCCGCTACGTCCACCTGGGCACGGGGAACTACCATCCGCGCACGGCGCGCCTTTACACCGACTTCGGCCTCATGACCTCGGAGCCGAAGATGTGCGAGGACGTGCACCACGTCTTCCAGCAGCTCACGGGCATCGGCGGCGAGCTGCAGCTGCACGATCTGTGGCAGTCGCCGTTCACGCTGCATCCGAAGATGATCGAGGCGATCCGCAACGAAGCCGATGCCGCGCGCGCGGGCAAGAAGGCGCGCATCGTCGCGAAGATGAACGCGCTGCTCGAGCCGACCGTGATCGACGAGTTGTACGAAGCATCGCAAGCCGGCGTGAAGATCGACCTGATCATTCGTGGCGTGTGCTCGTTGCAGCCGGGTGTGCCCGGGCTCTCCGAGAACATCACGGTGCGCTCGATCGTCGGGCGCTTCCTCGAGCACCACCGCATCTATTACTTCTATGCGGGCGGCAAGGAAGACGTCTACCTGTCGAGCGCGGACTGGATGGATCGCAACCTGTTCCGCCGCGTCGAAGTGGCATTCCCGATTCACGACCGCAGGCTCAAGCGCCGCGTGATCGCCGAAGGGCTTTCCACCTTCCTCGGCGACAATCAATCGGCGTGGCTCATGCAAAGCGACGGCCACTATCGCCGCCGCCGGGCGGGCAAGGCCGTGCGCAATGCGCAGTTGAGCTTGCTGGCGAAGTTCTGTCCGTGATGCCTTGACGGCTCGATAACGCTGGACGCAAAAAAAAGCCGCTTCGAATGAAGCGGCTTTTTCAATTGCGGGGGCGTTTCGTTACACCGGCGCCGGCTGCCTTCTCGTCGTGCGCGCGGTCGGGAAGCGCACCGTGAACGTGCTGCCCCGCCCTTCCTCGCTCTTCACTTCGAGCGCGGCGTCGTGACGCTGCAGCACGTGCTTGACGATCGCAAGGCCCAGTCCCGTGCCGCCCGTGTCGCGCGAGCGGCTGCGATCCACGCGGTAGAAGCGCTCGGTCAGGCGTGGAATATCGGCGGCCGGAATGCCAAGGCCGCTGTCGGTGACCGCAAATACCGCGTTGCCGTGTTCCGCGCGCCAGGACAGATGCACCGTGCCGCCGTCCGGCGTGTAGCGCACCGCGTTGGTCGCCAGATTGCCGAGCGCGCTCATGATCTCGGTTTCGGAACCGGTGACGCTCAATCCATCGTCGAAATCGGCCGTGATGCGGTGATGCCCGCCCGAGAGGCTTTCGGCGTCCTCGCGCACGTGCCCGAGCACTGCGCGCATATCGACCATATGGTCGCCGGGCTGGCGCCCCTCGCCTTCGAGCTTGGCGAGCACGAGCAAATCGGTGACGATGTGGCGCATGCGCGAGGCCTGTTGCTCCATCAGCTCCAGGTAGCGGCTGCGCTCGGCTTCGCCAAGCGGCAGTTCGCGCATCGTCTCGAGGAAGCCCGAGAGCACCGTGATCGGCGTTTTCAGCTCGTGCGAGACGTTGGCCACGAAATCGCGCCGCATGGCGTCGGTGCGCTCGAGTTCCGTGATGTCCTGCGAAAGGATGAGCTTGCGGTTCTCGCCGTACGGAAACACCTGCACCGAGATCACGTTCTGACGCTTCGCGCCCATGCCGCGCATGATCAGCATGTCCTTGTAATCGTGCGAATTGAGATAGCGCACGAAGTCGGGCTGACGCACGAGATGCGTGATGTGCTGGCGCAGGTCGCGCTTGGCGTCGAGGCCGAAGTGGACTTCCGAGATCGCGTTGCACCACTCGATCTGGTCGTGGTCGTCGAGCATGGCGACGCCGTTGGGCGAAGCCTGGATCGCCTGGATGAAACGCGAGTGCTGCTGCTCCACCTGGCGCACCTGAGCGTGCCAGCGCTTCGCGAGCTTGTGCAGACGGTAGTAGATATCGCCCCAGATGCCGGGAGCGCTCGGCACTTCGCCGTAGACCGGCGCGTCGAGCAGGCGCCAGAGGCGCTGCTTGTGAAACGTGCTGAAGAGCATCTGCGCGAGCAGCGCCAGCACGGCGATGCTCAGCGCAATCTTGACGCCGAAAATCGCGCCAACACCCGCGCAAATGAGCGCGAGCAACACGATCGATACGAGGGAGCGCGCCCAGATGATGTTCATGTTCCTGCGATCGAAGATAAATACGGTCGGATGCGGGCACGCGACATCTAGTGACTACCGCGCGAGTACCGGCGGCAGTGAAACGACCCCGCCGCCCGGTGATTCACCCTGCGGCGCGGCCATGGATCCAGCTCAGGCGCTCTTGGCGAGACGGTAGCCGCTGCCGCGCACCGTTTCGATCATAGCATCGCACCCAGCCGGCTTGAGCGCGGCGCGCAGACGCTTGATATGCACGTCCACCGTGCGCTCTTCCACGAACACGTGATCGCCCCACACCTGGTCGAGCAGCTGCGTGCGGCTGTGCACACGCTCGGGATGCGTCATGAAGAAGTGCAGCAGGCGGAACTCGGTCGGGCCGAGATCGAGCTTGATTTCCGAGCCTTCGGCGGCGGCCGCCACGCGGTGCGTGGCCGGATCGAGCTTCAGACCGTTGATCGCCACCACGTCTTCCGTGAGTTGCGGCGCGCGGCGGCGCAGCACCGCCTTGATGCGCGCCATCAGCTCCTTGGGCGAGAACGGCTTCGTCACGTAGTCGTCAGCGCCGATTTCGAGGCCGAGCACCTTGTCCTGCTCGTCGCCGCGCGCGGTCAGCATGATGATCGGAATATGCTTCGTGCGCTCGTTGCTGCGCAGGTCGCGCGCGAAGTTCACACCCGACTTGCCCGGCAACATCCAGTCGAGCAGGATGAGATCGGGCAGCACGTCGCTGATCAGGTTCTGCGCCTGCTCCGCGTTGTAGGCGCGGATTGGGCAGTGGCCTGCGTGCTGCAGGTTCACCGAAATCAGCTCGGAAATGGCGGGCTCGTCTTCGATGACGAGAATGCTGCTAGGCATCGGCACCTCTTGACCTTGTTACCTGTTGAATTAGCTGAGTGCTTCGCGTTCGAGGGCGTCGCGCGACTTGTGGCGCACGTCGGTACCCTTCACGATGTAGATGATGAATTCCGCGATGTTCTTCGCGTGGTCGCCGATCCGCTCGATCGCCTTGGCGATGAACAGATAATCGAGGCCCACCGAAATCGTGCGCGGATCTTCCATCATGTAGCTCACGAGCTTGCGTACGAACGCACGGAATTCCTCGTCGATCGCCTTGTCGTCGCGCACGATCTGCGCGGCGGCCACGGTGTCGAGGCGCGCGAACGCGTCGAGTGCGCGGCGCAGGATCGACACGGCCATTTCGCCCGAGACCTTGATCTCTGCGATATTGACGGTGCGCGAAGCGCCGTCTTCCATCAGGCGCTTCGTGCGCTTGGCGATCTTCTCGGCTTCGTCGCCGGCGCGCTCGAGATTCGTGATGGTCTTCGAAATGGCGAGCACGAGGCGCAAGTCACGCGCGGCCGGCTGGCGGCGCGCGATGATGTTGCTGCACTCCTCGTCGATCTCGACTTCCATCGTGTTGAGGCGGTCTTCGGCGGCGATCACGCGTGCGGCGGCCTCGCTGTCGAAGTCGTTGAGCGCCTGCATTGCCGTGATGATCTGCGATTCGACGAGGCCGCCCATTTCGAGCACCTTCGACGAAATGAGGTTCAAATCGGCGTCGAACTGGCTGGACAAGTGTTTGTCGGACATGATTTGCTCCCTGCTCCGATTAGCCGAAGCGGCCGGTGATGTAGTCTTCCGTTTCCTTGCGGACCGGCTTGATGAAGATCTTTTCGGTGTCGCCGAACTCGATCAGTTCACCAAGGTACATATATGCAGTGTAGTCCGAGCAACGCGCGGCCTGCTGCATGTTATGGGTGACGATCACCACCGTGTAGTCGCTCTTGAGTTCCGCGATCAGCTCTTCAATACGGCCCGTGGAAATCGGGTCGAGCGCCGAGCACGGCTCGTCGAGCAGCAGCACTTCGGGGCGGATCGCAATGCCGCGCGCGATACACAGGCGCTGCTGCTGGCCGCCCGAGAGGCCGTAGCCGCTCTGGCCGAGCTTGTCCTTCACTTCGTTCCAGAGCGCGGCCTTGGTGAGCGCCCATTCCACGCGGTCATCCATTTCCGGGCGCGAGAGCTTCTCGAACATCTTCACGCCGAACGCGATGTTGTCGTAAATCGACATCGGGAACGGGGTCGGCTTCTGGAACACCATGCCGATACGCGCACGCAAGAGCGAGATGTCGCGCCTCGTGGTGAGCAGGTTTTCGCCGTCCATGAGGATCTCGCCCTCGGCACGCTGCTCCGGATAGAGCGCGTACATCTTGTTGAACGTGCGCAGCAGCGTGGACTTGCCGCAGCCCGACGGGCCGATGAACGCCGTCACCTTGCCTTCGGGAATCTGCAGGTTGATGTTCTTTAGCGCGTGATACTTGTTGTAGAAGAAGTTCAGGTCCTTCACTTCGATCTTCGGCTTGCCCAGCGCCGGCAGGCGTGCGTTCTGGGCGGGATCCGCAGGTTCAAACCCAGCGGAGGGCGCATTGCCGTGCGCAGCGGTGTTGAGGTGACTCTCAGCCATGTTCATCGGGAACTCCGCCCTTATTTCTTCGAAAATACCGTGCGCGCGAGGATATTCAGACCCAGCACGCCCAGCGTGATCAGGAAAACGCCGGCCCACGCAAGCGACTGCCACTGCGCAAACGGGCTCATCGCAAACTTGAAGATCGTGACCGGCAGGTTCGCGATCGGTTGATTCATGTCGGCGCTGAAGAACTGGTTCGACAGCGCGGTGAAGAGCAGCGGCGCGGTTTCGCCAGCGATACGGGCGATTGCGAGCAGCACGCCCGTCACGATGCCCGCGATCGACGCCTTGAGCGTGATGGAGAGCACCATCTTCCACTTCGGCGTGCCGAGTGCGAAGGCCGCTTCGCGCAGCGCGTTCGGCACGAGCTTGAGCATGTTCTCGGTCGTGCGGATCACGATCGGAACCTGCAGCAGTGCGAGCGCAATCGCGCCGGCCCAGCCGCTGAAGTGGCCCATCTTCGCCACGACGAGCGCGTACACGAACAGGCCCACGACGATCGAAGGCGCCGACAGCAGAATATCGTTGATGAAGCGCGTGACGCTGGCGAGCCAGCCCTTCTGGCCATATTCCGCGAGATAGATGCCCGCGAGAATGCCGATCGGCGTGCCAACGAACGTTGCGATCACAACGAGCAGCAGGCTGCCGACGATGGCGTTGGCAAGACCGCCGCCATCGGTGTTCGGCGGCGGCGTCGACTGCGTGAACAGATCCACCGAAAGACCGCCGATGCCAAGCGAAATCGTCGTGTAGAGAATCCACACGAGCCAAAGAAGGCCGAACGCCATGGCGGCGAGCGAGAGCGTGAGCGCGATCGCGTTGGTCATGCGGCGGCGGCGCTGCAGCTTGTCGCGCATGCGATCCAGTTCGGTGCCGTAAATCGCACCTGGAATTTTCAGCATCGGTTCGCTCATCGCGCACCCTCCGATTTTTCAAGGCGCAGCAACATGAGCTTCGAGATCGACAGCACGATGAACGTGATCACGAAGAGGATCAAGCCGAGTTCCATCAGCGCGGCGGTGTGCAGGCCCGGGCTCGCTTCCGCGAACTCGTTGGCGAGGGCCGAGGTGATGCTGTTGCCCGGCGAAAAGAGCGACACGTTGTCGAGCAGGTTCGTATTGCCGATCACGAACGTGACGGCCATCGTCTCGCCGAGCGCGCGGCCGAGACCCAGCATCACGCCGCCGATCACGCCGGTCTTGGTGAACGGCAGCACGATCTTCCACATCACTTCCCAGGTCGTGCAGCCAATGCCGTAGGCCGACTCCTTGAGCAGGACGGGCGTGACTTCGAACACGTCGCGCATGACCGAGGCGATGTACGGAATGATCATGATCGCGAGAATCACGCCAGCGCACAGAATGCCGATGCCGATGGGCGCGCCCTGGAACAGCGCGCCGACGATCGGCATGCCGCCCAGCAGCGAGCCGAGCGGCTTTTCGAACCACTGCGCGAAGATCGGCGCGAATACGAGCAGACCCCACATACCGTAGACGATCGACGGGATCGCGGCGAGCAGTTCGATGGCGATGCCGAGCGGGCGGCGCAGCCACGCGGGCGAAAGCTCGGTGAGGAACAGTGCGATGCCGAAGCTCACAGGCACGGCGATGACGAGCGCGATGATCGAGGTGGCGATCGTGCCGTAGATGGGCACGAGCGCGCCGAACTGCTCGCTGGGTGGATCCCAGTCGGCAGTCCAGAGGAATGCGAAACCGAATTTCTGGATCGTCGGCAACGAGGCGATGATCAGTGACACGATGATGCCGCCGAGCAGCAACAACGTGACGATGGCGGCGAGGCGTGCGAGGCCGCCAAAAATGATGTCCCCTGCCGGGCTGGGCGCTTTCTGCTGCGCGGCGTTGCCGGGCGGGTTCGACACGAGCGGGACGTCGGACATGGTGACCTGGGTTCCAGTTGCCGCAAGCGCGGGGCTCACGACGTTGATGCAGCCGTGGGACTGCAGATCGCCCGGCTTCCGACCGTTAACACTGACAGCCGGAAGGCAGGCGGCACATCTTGGACAGCGCGGATTCAGGCAAGCCACAAGCGAACAGGCCGCGCGCGTCACGCGGCGGCCTCTTTTACGCTTGCCTGACGCCTTGCTTACTCAGCGATCGGCTTGCCGCTCGCGTCCTTGACCTTCTCCTTCCACTGCGACTTGATTTCGCTCACGACCGACTGCGGCAGCGAGATGTAATCGAGGCTGTCAGCAGCCGGCGTGCCATTCTTGAACGCCCAGTCGAAGAATTTGAGCGTTTCCTTGCCCTGGTCCGGCTTGTCCTGTGCCGTGTGCAGCAGCACGAAGGTCGCGCCGACGACCGGCCATGCGTCCTTGCCCGGCTCGTTCGTGAGGATCTGGTAGAACGACTTCTTCCAGTCCGCGCCAGCGGCCGCTGCCTTGAACGTTTCGGTGTCCGGCTGAACCACAGCGCCCGACTCGTTCTTCATGGCAGTGTAGACCATGTGATTTTGCTTGGCGTACGCCCACTCGACGTAGCCGATCGCGCCCGGCAGACGCTGCACGAAGGCTGCCACGCCGTCGTTGCCCTTGCCGCCCGTGCCCGTCGGCCAGCTCACGGTCGTGCCTTCGCCGACCTTGCTCTTCCACTCGGGGCTGACCTTCGAGAGGTAGTTCGTCCAGATGAAGCTGGTGCCCGAGCCGTCAGCGCGGCGGACCACGGCGATGTCGAGATCAGGCAGCTTGACCTTCGGGTTCAGCGCGACGATGGCCGGATCGTTCCACTTCTTGATCTTGCCGAGGTAGATGTCGCCGAGCACCGGGCCCGACAGGGTGATCTCGCCCGGCTTCACGCCCGGCACGTTGATCGCCGGCACGACGCCGCCGACCACCGTCGGAAACTGGAACAGGCCTTCCTTGGCCAGATCCTCGTCCTTCAGCGGAGCGTCCGAGCCCGCGAAGTCAACGGTCTTGGCTTGAATCTGCTTGATGCCGCCCGACGAGCCAATGCCCTGGTAGTTGACCTTGCCGCCGCCCGACTTTTGATAGGCATCCGCCCATTTCGTATAGATCGGTGCTGCGAAGGTGCTACCCGCGCCGGTGATGTCAGCAGCCTGCGCTGCGATCGCGAAGAGCGCGCCAGCAACGCCAGCGAGCGCGGTTTGCATCAATTTCATGAGACCTCCAGTGTGTGAGCGGATGAACGACACCGCGAAGCTTAGGGGGTCTCTGTGACAGTACCGTGACGGTTCATGAAGCGAACGTGACAGTTCGATTACTGGCTGAAAGGCGCTTGAATATGCGTTTTGGGCGATTTTGCAAGCGCGACTGCAACATGGCCTGCACGTGCTGCGGCGGCTGAAACGCCCACCGGCGGACGTTCGAAGGCTGTCCGGGGGTCCGATGAAAAAAATCGAGGAATTCCTCGAAAATGGTTTGCAAACCGTTATGCGATTGTTTTAAACGTTTGCCTGCTTCCGTTGTGATGCCGAAAAATCGCAAAAAAAGATGAGCACGACGGCGGATCGCGACGTCGTGCTCATTGGTTTGGGCGCTGGCGCGACTCAGTCGCGCGACTTAATAGCCGGCGATCACGCGATCGAACGCTTGACCACGCTGGCGATCGCCTCGGCGTAATGCACCGTGTCGCGCTCCTCGCGGGCCTCGACCATCACGCGCAGCACCGGCTCCGTGCCCGAAGCGCGGATCAGCACACGGCCCCGTCCCTTCAATTCCGCCTCGGCGGACGCGATCGACTGCTGGATCCCGGCGTTGCCCTTCCAGTCGGCGCCCTGCGCGATGCGCACGTTGATGAGCTTCTGCGGAAACAGTTTCACGCCGCCGAGCAGTTGCGCGATCGTCTTGCCGCTGCGCTTCATCGCCGCGAGCACGAGCAGCGCCGAGACGATGCCGTCGCCGGTCGTGTGGCGGTCGAGCGACAGAATGTGGCCCGAGCCTTCCGCGCCGAGCTGCCAGCCGCGCTCGCGCAGTTGCTCCAGCACGTAGCGGTCGCCCACGTTCGCGCGCACCAGCTGCACGCCGAGGCCTTCGAGCGCCTGCTCCACCGCGAGATTGGTCATGAGCGTGCCCACTGCGCCTTCCACCCTGCCTTCGGTCGCGATGCGGTCCTTTACGAGCACGTAGAGCAACTCGTCGCCGTTATAGAGGCGGCCATGTGCATCGACCACCTGGAGGCGGTCGGCGTCGCCGTCGAGCGCGATACCGAGATCCGCGTGATTCGCGCGCACGGCGCGCACGAGCGCGTCAGGCGCGGTCGCGCCCACGCCATCGTTGATGTTGAAGCCGTTCGGCGACACACCGATCGGAATCACGTCCGCGCCCAGTTCGTGGAACACGTGCGGCGCGATGTCATACCCCGCACCGTTGGCGCAGTCGATCACGAGCTTCAGCCCGCGCAGATTGAACGCCTGCGGGAACGTGCTCTTGCAGAACTCGATGTAGCGCCCGCCCGCGTCGTGCAGGCGGCGAGCACGGCCAAGCTGCTCGGACGGCGCGCAGGCAAGCGGCTGCTCGAGCTGCTCTTCGATTTGCGTCTCCACCTCATCGGGGAGCTTGTTGCCGTCGGCGGAGAAGAACTTGATGCCGTTGTCGTAGTACGGATTGTGCGACGCGCTGATCACGACGCCCGCGGCGAGCCGCAGCGCGCGCGTGAGATAGGCGATGCCGGGCGTCGTCATCGGACCGGCCAGCATCACGTCGATGCCCGCAGCCGAAAGCCCCGCTTCCAGGGAGGCTTCGAGCATATAGCCTGAAATACGCGTGTCCTTGCCGATCAGCACGGACGGGCGCGGCCCGGATGCCGCAGCCGACCCCGCGAGCACCTTGCCCGCGGCGTAGCCTAGCCGAAGCACGAAATCGGGCGTGATCGGCGCCTCGCCGACCTTGCCACGCACTCCATCAGTTCCGAAATAACGACGTCCCATCTTTCTACCCCTAGGTTTGGTGCTGCTTTGTCCTGTATTGTGGCCGCCCGGATCCGCTCCGGCGCACTTCGTGGCCGTCAGCGTTCTTCCAGGCAATGGCTCAGCCTTGTGTGTCCAACGTACCGACGGACATCGCGTCGCGCATCGCCGCCCAGATCTTGAGTGCGTCCACGGTGGGCGCAACGTCGTGCACGCGAATGATCGCCGCGCCGCGCTGTGCCGCGCACACGGCGGCCCCCACGCTCGCCGCCACGCGTTCGGGCGCGGGCCGGTTCACGAGCGCGCCGAGCATCGACTTGCGCGACATGCCGGCAAGGATCGGATACGGCGCGACGCCTGCCGCAACCTCGGGCGCCGTCTCGGGCAGGTGCGCGAGCAGCGCGTAATTGTGCTCGACCACCGACTTGCCGAAGCCGAAGCCCGGATCCACGCTGATGCGCGCCTTCGCCACGCCCGCCGCTTCGAGTTCGGCACAACGCCGGGCGAGAAACTCGCGCACCTCGCGCACGACGTCCACGTAGTCGGGCTCGCCCAGCTGCATCGTCTGAGGCTCGCCGAGCATGTGCATCACGCACAGCCCGCAGTCGCTGCCGCGCACGGCCTCAATCGCGCCGGGCATCCGGAAACCCCAGATGTCGTTGATCATGTCGGCGCCTGCCGCGAGCGCCGCGCGCATGACTTCGGGCTTGTACGTGTCGATCGACAGCGGCAGGTTCGCGCCCTTGAGTTTTTCCACGAGCGGAATCACGCGTTCGAGTTCCTCGTCGAGCGGCACGGGCGGCGCGCCCGGCCGCGTCGACTCACCGCCAATGTCGATGATATCGACGCCGTCGAGCATCATCTGTTCGGCGCGGCGCAAGGCGTCGCCGAAAGCGACATAGCGACCGCCGTCGGAAAACGAGTCGGGCGTTGCGTTGAGGATGCCCATGACGAGCGGACGCTCGAAAGTCAGCGTGAAGCGGCCGCAGGCGAGCGGTTCAGGTGGGAGACTACCTTGCGAGGAGATGTTGGGCACGTCAAGAAACGTCAGATGTGTAACGAGATGCGGCGGCACAGCGGCACGCCAGAAATGCAAAACGGGCCGATGTGAACATCACACCGGCCCGCAACTTTACTCGATCAGGATCACGCCGGTGCGGTGGCGCTACCGGGCTTGACCTCGGTGCCGGTGCTGCCACCCGACGACGCATCGCCCGGCGACGGCGTGCTCTTCGGCGAGCGCGGCGGACGGCCGGCCATGATGTCGTTGATCTGGTCGGCGTCGATCGTTTCCCACTCCATGAGTGCCGCGGTCATGGCTTCGACCTTGTCGCGGTTCTCGTCGAGCAGGCGCTTCGCGAGGTTGTACTGCTCGTCGAGCACGCGGCGGATTTCCGCGTCGACCTTCTGCTGCGTCGCTTCCGAAATCGCGCGCGTGAAGCCCTTGCCGAACGGGGAGGCTTCGTTGTCGTCGTCGGCGTAGACCATCGGTCCGAGCGCGTCGGTCATGCCAAAGCGTGTCACCATGGCGCGGGCCGTTTGCGTCGCCTTGTTGAAGTCGTCCGAGGCGCCCGTGCTGATCAGGTTCATGAACAGCTCTTCCGCCACGCGGCCGCCGAACAGAATGGCCAGACGATCCAGCAGATAGTCCTTCGAGTACGTTTCGTTGTCGTGCTCGGGCAGCTGCCACGTCACACCCAGCGCGCGGCCGCGCGGGATGATCGTGACCTTGTGCACCGGGTCCGCCTTCGGCAGCAGCTTCGCGACAACCGCGTGACCCGACTCGTGGTACGCCGTGGCGCGCTTCGCTTCCTCACGAATCACCGCCGACTTGCGCTCCGGACCCATGAAGATCTTGTCCTTCGCGTCTTCGAAGTCCTGCATTTCGACAATGCGCTTGCCGCGGCGCGCCGCGAAGAGCGCGGCTTCGTTCACGAGGTTCGCAAGGTCAGCACCCGAGAAGCCCGGCGTGCCACGTGCGATCACCGCTGCATCCACGTCGTTGGCGATCGGCACCTTGCGCAGGTGCACCTTCATGATCTGCTCGCGGCCGCGAATGTCCGGCAGTCCCACATACACCTGGCGGTCGAAACGGCCCGGACGCAGCAGCGCCTTGTCGAGCACGTCCGAACGGTTGGTTGCCGCGATCACGATAACGCCCGAGTTCGCCTCGAAGCCGTCCATCTCGACCAGCATCTGGTTCAGCGTCTGCTCGCGCTCGTCGTTGCCGCCGCCCATGCCGGCGCCACGATGGCGACCGACCGCGTCGATTTCGTCGATGAACACGATACACGGCGCATGCTTCTTGGCCTGCTCGAACATGTCGCGCACGCGGGCCGCGCCCACGCCGACGAACATTTCGACGAAGTCCGAACCCGAGATGCTGAAGAACGGCACCTTCGCTTCGCCGGCAATGGCGCGCGCAAGCAGCGTCTTACCCGTACCCGGAGGGCCAACGAGCAGCACGCCGCGCGGAATGCGTCCACCCAGCTTCTGGAATTTTTGCGGATCGCGCAGGAAGTCGACCAGTTCCGACACTTCTTCCTTGGCTTCGTCGCAGCCCGCGACGTCGGAGAAGTTGACCGCGTTGTTGTTCTCGTCGATCAAGCGGGCGCGCGATTTACCAAAGGAGAACGCCCCGCCTTTGCCGCCCCCCTGCATCTGTCTCATCATGTAGAACCAGAACACGATGATGAGGATGGTTGGCCCGAGGTAATACAGCGCGGAAACCAGCGCATTCGGCTCTTCATCAGCCTTGCCGCTCACCTGCACGCCATATTTCATCAGGTCGCCGACCATCCAGATGTCACCCGGGGAGACGATCTGGTATTTCTGGCCATCAGCCGGAGTGACCGTGAGGTTCCGCCCCTGCACCACGACAGTCTTGACCTTGCCGTTCTTCGCGTCGTCCATGAACTGCGAATAGGAAACGCCTTCCTGGACACGGGGCTTGTCGAACTGCTTGAACACCGTAAACAGCACCAGTGCGATTACCAGCCACACTGCTGCCTTCGAAAACATGTTGTTGTTCAAAGCACCACTCCTTCACTCATAGATGGGCGCCTACATTTGCCTTGCGACACCACCAAAGCATTCTAATCCAGTACACGGACCCCTGCCATAACGTTTCGCTACCGCAGGAATAGCCCGAGCGCCTTGTCCTGACCGCCTCTCGGGGCCATTTTGCGACCAGATTGCGCCTTTTGCACGGCAATCATGCCCCGTTTAACGGGGACGCTTCAGATGTTTACCCAATATAAACGTTTCGGACGATTTATCGCGCGAAGCCTTCGGCTTGCGCGCCGCCACGACCTTGAACTGCTGCTTGAACTTCTCGACGATCTGACTGTAACCGCTGCCGTGGAAGCATTTGACTAAAAGGGCTCCATCGGGTTTCAGATGATTCTGCGAAAACTCGAGCGCCAGATCGCACACGTGCTCGATGCGCGCCGCGTCGGCCGACGCGACCCCCGAGAGATTGGGCGCCATGTCCGAAATTACAAGATCGACCGGGCGCCCACCCATCAATTCTTCCAGTTGCGCGAGCACGGCGTCCTCGCGGAAGTCGCCCTGCAGGAACTGCACGTCGGAGATGGGTTCCATGGGCAGGAGATCGAGCGCGATGATCGTGCCGTCGATCCCGCCCTGTCGTTGGTCGTCGCGCTTCGTGCTCTGCGCGAGTTTGTTGCGAGCGTACTGGCTCCAGCTGCCGGGCGCGGCGCCGAGGTCCACGATCAGCATGCCGGGGTGGATCAGCTTGTCCTGCTCGTCGATTTCCTTGAGCTTGTAGGCGGCGCGAGCGCGATAGCCCTCCCGCTGCGCCATTTTCACGTACGGGTCGTTGATATGGTCGTGCAGCCACGACTGGTTGAAGCGATTTTTTGCCATTAAAGATGAACTCTTGCTGCGTGATTCCGCGCTTTTAGCGGATAATACGCGTTTTATTCGTGCGGCCGTCGCGGCCCGCCTGGCCGGATGTTCGTTTCTCCGCCGGCGTTTTTTGCCCGCGCCCTGCCGCTCCCCACGGTTTTCCGTTGTTCCGACGCGCTTTGCCCGCTGGCGGCCCGCTATTCGCGGACCGCATTCACGTCTGCCCAGGTTGTCAATTCATGCCTGTCGACCCGCGCGGCGCCGTCATTTTAGTCGAGTCTGCCACATCCCATGCCCGCCCTCACTCTTTCCGCCGAACAGCGCTCCGAGCTGCGCTCCCAGGCTCACGCGCTCAAACCGGTGGTGCTCATCGGCGCCGAGGGACTGACCGACGCCGTGCTCAAGGAAATCAAGGTTCACCTTTCCGCGCACCAGCTCATCAAGGTGCGCGTGTTCGGCGACGAGCGCGAAGAGCGCCTCGCGATCTACGAAGAGATCTGCGACCGCCTGAATGCCGCCCCGATCCAGCACATCGGCAAGCTGCTCGTCATCTACAAGCCCGAGGAAGCCAAGGCGAAGGGCACCACCGCGCGCGCCGGCGCCCGCGGCACCGTGTCGCGCCCATCCGCCGACGTACCGAGCGCGCGTGAAGCGGGCAAGCGTGGCGCCGCTCCGCGCACCGTCAAGGTCGTCAAGGCCAGCGACAACCCCATGCGCAAGCCGAAGGCGCAAAAGGTGACGGTCAAGGGCAACGAGCGCGTCACGCAAGGCGGCAACATCAAGCGCGCCAAGAAGCGCCAAACCAGCTCCAAGCGGGCCCACCAGGGTTCGAAGTAAAAAAGCGCGGCCATCGAGCCGCGCTTTTTTTCACCTGACTCGGCTTCAGGTCGCTATCAGCGCGGAGCGGCTTCCACGCGCTGCGGCAGCGTGCCGCGCGCCGAAGGCAGCAGCCAGACGAGCCATGCACCCAGCAGGCTCTGCACGAGATAGAACAGGCTCGACACGCCGTGCAGCAAGCCGAAGCGGCTCGCATACGGCGAACTGGCCACATCCATGCCCGCGCTCATCGCTTGAACGCGCAACGCGTTCATGAACGGCTGCAGCGCGAAATAGCCGACCAGCACGCACAGCAGCATGGCGGCCAGAATCCAGCGCAGCCGGCGATAGCCCAACGCGCCGCGGCGCGCGAGCACGCTCGACAGCCCGAGCATCAACACGCCGCACACCACGCCGATCAGGCCTTCAAGGCGAAACAGCTGCGCGGCGAGTTCGCCGGCCACCACCCTTTCGAGCGACGCGAACAGGACGGGCGCGACCGCATAGCCGATGGTCAGCTGGCTGCCGACCCACAGCATGGCCAGCAGCCCGAAGAGCCGGTGCGGAACGAGCGAAACGGGAGTGGCGGAACCCACGTGGCTTGCAGTACTCACGTCGATGCGCCCTCAGACGTAGCGAACCTCGATGACCTCGTACTCGCGCACGCCGCTGGGGGCCTGCACCTGGGCGACATCGCCTTCGGACTTGCCGATCAGCGCGCGCGCGATGGGCGAGCTGACCGAGATCAGGCCGTGCTCGAGGTCGGCTTCGTCGTCGCCGACGATCTGGTAGGTCACCGTCTTCCCCGAATCGAGGTCTTCGAGATCCACGGTCGAGCCGAACACCACGCGGCCGTCCGCTTCGAGCGTGGCCGGGTCGATGATCTGCGCGGCCGCCAGCTTCGACTCGATCTCGGCGATGCGGCCTTCGATGAAGCCCTGCTTTTCCTTTGCGGCGTCGTATTCCGCGTTTTCCGACAGATCGCCCTGCGCACGCGCTTCCGCGATCGAATTGATGACCGCCGGACGCTCGACGGATTTCAGGCGCTGCAACTCTCCGCGGAGTTGGTCTGCACCGCGCTTGGTCAAGGGAATCGTGCTCATAAACAACTCGTACGGCCCAAAAGGGCCTAAAGGAGACCGCGCCACGCACGCGTGTCGCGCACGTTGCGGCCATAAAAAAATTCCGCGGTTAAGTGCATCCCGCGAGGGCGGCCGCGCAGTCTGGCGCAGCCTGAAAACCCTGTTGGGACGCCGCTTAACCGCGGCACATTCAGCTTTTTTAGCCTGCCTCGTCGAGTGTTAGACAGACAATTGAAGCCTTAGTTTAGGCGAGCATGGAGGCCTTGTAAATCATAGACTTCCAGGTTCTTCAGGTAGCGCAGACCCTCGACGGCCGCGCGTGCGCCCGACATCGTCGTGTAGTAGGTGACCTTGTTGGCCTGCGCGCTCATGCGGATCGAACGCGAATCGGCGATCGCCGAGCGGGTTTCGTCGACGGTCGTGAAGACGAGCGAAATCTCGCCATTCTTGATCATGTCGACGATGTGCGGACGGCCGTCCTTCACCTTGTTCACGACCTTCACCGGCACGCCGGCCGCCTCGATCGCGGCAGCCGTGCCGCGCGTGGCGACGATCGGGTAGCCGAGTTCGTGCAGCATGCGCGCGACTTCCACGGCCTTGGGCTTGTCGGCGTCCATCACCGTGATGAAGACGGTGCCCGACTCCGGCAGGCGCGAGCCCGCTGCGAGTTGCGACTTGAACAGCGCTTCGCCGAAGGTCTTGCCCACGCCCATCACTTCGCCCGTGGAGCGCATTTCCGGTCCGAGCACCGGATCGACGGTCGGGAACTTGACGAACGGGAACACGGCTTCCTTCACGCTGAAGTACGGCGGCACGACTTCCTTCGTCACGCCCTGCTGTGCCAGCTTCTGGCCGACCATGGCGCGCGCCGCGATTTTCGCGAGCGGCAGGCTGGTCGCCTTCGAGACGTACGGCACGGTACGCGAAGCGCGCGGGTTCACTTCCAGCACGTAGATGATGTCCTTCTTCGAACCGTCATCCTGCGGCACTTGCTGGATCGCGAACTGCACGTTCATGAGCCCGACCACGTTCAGCGCCTTCGCCATCGCGGCCGTTTGACGCTTGAGTTCGGCAACCGTTTCCTGCGAGAGCGAGTACGGGGGCAGCGAGCAGGCCGAGTCGCCCGAGTGCACGCCCGCTTGCTCGATGTGCTCCATTACGCCGCCGATGAACACGGCTTCGCCATCGGAGATGCAGTCCACGTCGCATTCGATCGCGTCGTTCAGGAAGCGGTCGAGCAGCACCGGCGAGTCGTTCGACACCTTCACGGCCTCGCGCATGTAGCGCTCGAGGTCGCGCGGTTCGTGGACGATTTCCATGGCGCGGCCGCCCAGCACGTACGACGGACGCACGACGAGCGGGTAGCCGATTTCGTCGGCGAGCTTGAGCGCTTCGTCTTCGGCGCGCGCGGTGCGGTTCGGCGGCTGGCGCAGGTTCAGCTCCTGCAGCAGCTTCTGGAAGCGCTCGCGGTCTTCTGCGGCGTCGATCATGTCCGGCGACGTGCCGACGATAGGCACGCCGTTCGCCTCAAGGTCGAGCGCGAGCTTCAGCGGCGTCTGGCCGCCGTACTGCACGATCACGCCAACCGGCTTTTCCAGGTCCACGACTTCGAGCACGTCTTCGAGCGTGAGCGGCTCGAAGTACAGACGGTCGGACGTGTCGTAGTCGGTCGAAACGGTCTCGGGGTTGCAGTTGACCATGATCGTTTCGTAGCCGTCTTCGCGCATCGCGAGCGCGGCGTGCACGCAGCAGTAGTCGAACTCGATACCCTGGCCGATCCGGTTCGGGCCGCCGCCCAGCACCATGATCTTCTTGTTGGTCGTCGGGTTCGCCTCGCACTCTTCCTCATAGGTCGAGTACATGTAGGCGGTCTTCGTGGCGAACTCGGCCGCGCAGGTGTCCACGCGCTTGTAGACCGGGCGCACGTTCAGTTCGATACGACGGCGGCGCACGTCCGTGGCGTTGCTGCCGAGCAGCTTCGCGAGACGGCGATCCGAGAAACCGCTTTGCTTCAGGTAACGCAGCTCGTCCTTCGAGAGGCTTGCGAGCGTGCGGCCGCGGGCGGCCTCTTCCTTCTTGATGATTTCCTCGATCTGCGCGAGGAACCACGGGTCGATCGCGGTTTCTTCGAAGATCTCTTCGCGCGTCATGCCCACGCGGAACGCGTCGCCCACGTACCAGATGCGGTCCGGACCGGCTTCGCCGATCTCACGGATGATCTCGTCGCGGCTCGTGGTCTTTTCGTCCAGACCGTCCACGCCGACTTCGAGGCCGCGCAGCGCCTTCTGGAACGACTCCTGGAACGTGCGGCCGATCGCCATGACTTCGCCCACCGACTTCATCTGCGTGGTGAGGCGCGGGTCGGCTTCGCGGAACTTCTCGAACGCGAAACGCGGAATCTTGGTGACGACGTAGTCGATGGTCGGCTCGAACGAAGCCGGCGTCTGACCGCCTGTGATTTCGTTCTTGAGCTCGTCGAGCGTGTAGCCCACGGCCAGCTTGGCGGCGACCTTGGCGATCGGGAAGCCCGTGGCCTTCGAGGCCAGCGCCGAGGAACGCGACACGCGCGGATTCATTTCGATCACGATCATGCGGCCCGTGCGCGGATCGATCGAGAACTGGACGTTCGAGCCGCCCGTATCCACGCCGATCTCCCGTAGCACCGCCAGCGAGGCGTCGCGCAGGATCTGGTATTCCTTGTCGGTGAGCGTTTGCGCCGGCGCGACCGTGATCGAGTCGCCGGTGTGGATGCCCATCGGGTCGAGGTTTTCGATCGAGCAGACGATGATGCAGTTATCCGCCTTGTCGCGGACCACTTCCATCTCGTATTCCTTCCAGCCGAGCAGCGACTCTTCGATCAGTAGTTCGCGCGTGGGCGAGAGGTCGAGACCGCGCTTGCAGATCTCTTCGAACTCTTCACGGTTGTAGGCAATGCCGCCGCCCGAACCGCCGAGCGTGAACGACGGACGGATCACGACCGGGTAGCCGCCCGAGCCGGTGGCTTCGGCGATTTCGCCTTGCACCTTGAGCGCCTCTTCCATCGAGTGCGCGACGCCCGACTTCGCCGAACCGAGACCGATCCCGGTCATCGCGTCCTTGAACTTCTGGCGGTCTTCGGCCTTGTCGATGGCTTCCGGCGAAGCGCCGATCAGCTCGACGTTGTACTTCTTCAGCACGCCGTGATGATGCAGGTCGAGCGCGCAGTTCAGCGCGGTCTGGCCGCCCATCGTCGGCAGGATCGCGTCGGGGCGCTCCTTTTCGATGATGCGCTCTACCACTTCCCACGTGATCGGCTCGATGTAGGTGACGTCGGCCGTGTTCGGGTCGGTCATGATCGTCGCCGGATTGCTGTTGACGAGGATGACCTTGTAGCCTTCTTCACGCAGCGCCTTGCATGCCTGCGCGCCCGAATAGTCGAACTCGCACGCCTGGCCGATGATGATCGGACCCGCGCCGATGATGAGAATGCTCTTGATGTCTGTCCGCTTGGGCATAACGCTCTCGCTAAATATTCCTGTGTCTTTTACGTCTGGCGGCTGACTGCCTGCCGCCCGGGTGCGCGCGTGGGCCGTTCTTCAGACCGGCTCGCTGCGCACCCTGCTCTGCGCTTTCGCTCGATGCGGCGCTTACGCCGCCTTCGCCTTGTCCATCAGCGCCGTGAAGCGGTCGAACAGATAGCCGATGTCCTGCGGACCCGGCGATGCTTCCGGGTGCCCCTGGAAGCAGAACGCGGGCTTATCGGTCAGCTCGAAGCCTTGCAGCGTGCCGTCGAACAGCGAAACGTGCGTGACGCGCGTGTTCGCGGGGAGCGTCGCGGCGTCCACCGCGAAGCCGTGGTTCTGCGACGTGATGACGACGCGGCCGTCGCCGAGATCCTTCACCGGATGGTTCGCGCCGTGGTGGCCCGTCTTCATCTTCATGGTCTTCGCGCCCACGGCGAGACCCATGATCTGATGGCCGAGGCAGATGCCGAAGGTCGGGATGCCGCGCTCGATGAAGGCTTGCGTCGCCTTGATCGCGTAGTCGCACGGTTCCGGGTCGCCGGGGCCGTTCGAGAGGAACACGCCGTCCGGGTTCAGTGCGAAGGCGTCTTCAGCCGTAGCTTGCGCCGGCAGCACCGTGACGTCGCAGCCGCGCTCGGCCAGCATGCGCAGGATGTTCTGCTTCACGCCGTAGTCGAACGCCACGACCTTGTATTTCGGCGCCGATTGCGTGCGGTAGCCTTCGCCCAGACGCCATTCCGTGGTGTTCCACTGATACGGCTTCTGGGTCGACACGACCTTGGCGAGGTCCATGCCCGCGAGGCCCGGGAACGAGCGCGCGAGTTCGATGGCCTTTGCTTCGTCGTCGGAGCCTGCGAGGATCGCGCCGTTCTGCGCGCCCTTTTCGCGCAGGATACGCGTGAGCTTGCGCGTATCGATGCCGGCGATGGCGACTACGCCTTCGTCCTTCAGATATTGGCCGAGCGTGCGTTCCATGCGGAAGTTCGAGGCGAGCACGGGCAGGTCGCGGATGATCAGACCGGCGGCATGGACTTTCGTGGCTTCGACGTCTTCGGCGTTGACGCCGACGTTGCCGATATGCGGATACGTGAGGGTGACGATCTGGCGAGCGTAGCTCGGGTCAGTCAGGATTTCCTGATAGCCGGTGATAGCCGTGTTGAACACGACTTCACCGATCGTATGACCCGGCGCGCCGATCGAGTAACCACGAAAGACCGTGCCGTCGGCGAGCGCGAGCAGAGCGGGAGAGAATGACGGCAACACGGGAGACTCCTTGGGGGAGCACCCTGTGCCGACCTGTTATCCGACGTTGCGATCTTGCGACCTGGGAGCGGCTGCGGCGTCGGCATCCTTTTCTGTGAGGATCAGGATGCGCGCGCGGCTCGCTCGCTTGCGCGACCTCTTCGTGTGGTCGACCGTTGTGGCGCCGGGCCACGAGCGCGCGTTTGTGACGCAGGATCGGGCGGCAGCCGGCCAGTTGACGATGAAGCGCGGGCGGCGGATGAACGGATGGGAGGAGGTAGGCGCTAGGGTGCGGGTTGATAAGCTCAAACCTTGAAATTATAGCGCGAAAGTCACCTTTCCTTCAAATTTCAGGATGACGCTGGCGACGGGGAGCGTGCTCGCAGCCCGGTGCGCGGCCCTTTCCACTATAGCGGGCAGGGGCGCGGCGGCAAGCGTCGCCCGCCCGGCGCCGCCCGTAGTCGCCCCTATTCGCGCCCTCTATTTTTGGCACCCGCCAATGAAAACGCCGCCACCTGGCGGGGTGACGGCGTCAAAGACAACAAAACGGAAAAGTGATCGGAGCGAAATACCATGCGCTGCCCCCGCAACGCATGTGTTTGAGCACCCTTCGCCTGCCGCTATTTTGTCTGGTGCTTCTGCGCGTGGGTTTCGGCCTTCGGGCGGCTCGCCGCACCCTTCGACGCCTTGCTGGGCGCAGCGCTGACCGTCCTGGCCTTGACCGGTTCGGAAACCTTGACGACCTCGGTGCGCGCGCGACCGTGCTTCTTATCGTATCGCGACTTCGACCCGGTGTCTGCAACGCGGGTGCCAATTCGCTGCACGCCGCCGTCAGAAACGTTCGTTGCCAGACGCTCCGGCCCCGGTTCGCTCGGCATTGCCTTGTTGACCGGCACGTGCAAAACCAGCACCTGGCCCGGCGCGACGTAGTCGCGGCGGGTCTTGTTCCATGCCTTCAACTGGCCGAGCGACACGCCATAGCGGCTCGCCACCGCTTCCATCGACTGCTTGCGGCGCACGCGGATCAGCATCTTGCGTGTGTCGGGCACGTCTGGCTCCATGGCCAGCACGGCGCTTTCCGCCACGTCTGCGCTGATGTCTTCGTCGTCGCCGTCGTCGGTGCGCGGCACCACGAGCGTCGACCCCGCCTTCAGGCGCATGCCCGCCGGAATCTTGTTGACCGACATCAGCGTGTCGGCGTCCACGCCGATCTTCTGCGCGATCGCCGCCGGCGTGGCGCGCGAGTCGGTCGTGTAGACGGTCCACGACGAAAGCTGGCCGGAATAGGCCTTCAGGTTGCGCTCGAACGCGCTCGCGTTGTCGAACGGCAGCAGGATCTGCGGGTCGGTCGCGCCGAGAATCACGGGTTTCTTGAACGACGGGTTGAGCGAGCGGAACTCGTCGGTCGTCATGTTCGCGAGCTTGGCGGCGACGTCCACGTCGATGTCGTGCGAGGTCGTGACCGTCACGAAATACGGGTGGTTCGGAATGGACGGCAGCGTGAGCCCGTACTGCTGCGGGTTCATCACGATGTTCTTGACCGCCTGCAGCTTCGGCACGTAGTTACGCGTTTCGCTGGGCATGCGCAGGCTTTGGTAGTCGGTCGGCAGGCCCGCCGCCTCGTTGCGCGCGATGGCGCGCTGAACGTTGCCCTCGCCCCAGTTGTAGGCGGCCAGCGCGAGATACCAGTCGCCGAACATGTCGTGCAGGCGCGAGAGATAGTCGAGCGCGGCACTGGTCGACGCCAGCACGTCACGGCGCTCGTCCTGCCACATGTTCTGCTTGAGGTTGTAGGTGCGGCCCGTGCCCGGCACGAACTGCCACATGCCGGCGGCCTTCGCGACCGACAGCGCCTGTGGGTTATACGCGGACTCGATGAACGGGAGCAGCGCGAGCTCGGTAGGCATATGACGCGCCTCGAGCTCTTCGACGATGTGATACAGGTACTTCTGCGAACGCTCGGTCATGCGCGCGACGTAGTCCGGCCGCTGGGCGTACCAGTTGGCGTTCATGTCGACGAGGTCGCTCTGCAGGTCGGGCATCTGGAAGCCGCGGCGAATGCGCGCCCAGAGGTCGGCGTCGGGGCTCGTGAGCTGATCGACGGAGCTTTGATCGACGTTAATGGTTTCCTTCGCGGCGGAGGTCTTACGAATGAGGTCGGCGTTGGCCTGGGCGTTGGCTGGTGCTTGAGAACTCGCAGACGGTCCCCCGCTCGCACAGGCGGCAAGCATGAGGACCAGCAGCGCACTGATAATGAATCGCATGAAAATCTACATCCGCATGGCTGGAATTTGCAGCCGATAGTACGGAACGTGTCCGTTTCCGTCAATCGGAATTAATGGAAAAAAAGCCATGAAATCCGCAGCTTGGGCGTGATTCCATACGATTGGGTTGAGCATGCCCCCTGACCTGGTCGGGTCAGCGGAACCGATTCTTCCATTCACGCATCATTGCGAAAGCCGAAAGCCGGTCCGGCACCGATTCGTGCAGCGCCTCGGTAAGCGCGGCTTGCACCGCCGCATCACCCGCGCGCAGAAAAGGATTGACGGCGCGCTCGTGCGCGATCGTCGTGGGCAGCGTCGGCACGCCGCGCTCGCGCAGCGCCGCCGCCTCGCGGCTCCAGTCGCGCAGATCGGCGTTCCCGGGATCGCAGGCGAGCGCGAAGCGAATGTTCGACAACGTGTATTCGTGTGCGCAATGCACATGGGTATTGCCGGGCAGCGCCGCGAGCGCGTCGAGCGAGTCGAGCATCTGCGCGGGCGTACCCTCGAAGAGGCGGCCGCAGCCGCAGGCAAAGAGCGTGTCGCCGCAGAAGACGTGCGGCGTGCCGGCGGCATCCGCTGCTTGGAAATAGGCAATGTGGCCACGCGTATGGCCCGGCACGTCAATCACCGTCAAGTCGAGCGCGGGCGCACCCAGATGGACGGCGTCGCCACCCTTCACGCGCGTGACGAACGCATCGAGCGGGCCGAGCGCCTCGCCGGCCGGGCCATATACGGGCACGCGAGCGTCGGCGAGCAGGTCCGCCACACCGCCGACATGGTCGTTGTGGTGATGGGTGAGTAAAATAGCGACAAGCCGCCAGCCGCGCTTCGCGAGGTACGCGCGAACCGGAGCGGCGTCGCCCGGATCGACGGCAACGGCATTCTGGCCGTCCGAAACGACCCAGATGTAATTGTCTTCAAAAGCCGGAACCGGTACGTACTCGTAGGCGCACGTATCGCTCGAACGCGCGTACTCAAGCGGACTCTTCATGGGGCGACGTATTCTTCGACATGTCTGACCGATTGATTATAGACTGGCCTGCCTGGACCGCCTCGCCCGCTGGCAGGTATGTGCTCGGCTGGGAGCAGGAGCAGCTCGACCGCGTGGTATCGAACGTGTTCGGCTACCATGCGCTGCAGCTCGGCCTGCCGCAGCTCGACGCCCTGCGCGAGAACCGCATGTCGTGCCGCGGCCTCGTGCTCGACGCCGCCAGTGCTGCAAGCGCCCCCTACTCCGTACCCGGCGTGTCGGCCCATGCGCACCCGAACGGCGGGCAAACGTCGCCCGACGCGGGCGGCGCAACACCAGACCGCACCCCGACTCCGGGCGGCGGCGCGTTGCTTCACGCGCCCGCGGGCCGCAGCACTGTCTGGTGCGACTATCTCGATCTGCCGTTCGAGGCGCAGAGCGTCGACCTCATCGTGATGCCGCACACGCTCGAATTCACGAGCGACCCGCATCGTCTGCTGCGCGAAGCCGAACGTGTGCTGATGCCCGAGGGGCAACTGCTGATCGTCGGGTTCAACTCGCTTTCGCTGTGGGGCGCGCGCCAGTCGGCCGGCAAGCTGACCGGCCATCCGTTCCTGCCCGCGCGGCAGGACCTGATCGCCTTCACGCGCCTGAAAGACTGGATCAAGCTGCTTGGCTTCGAGCTTGAACGCGGGCGCTTCGGCTGCTATCGTCCGCCGCTCGCGACCGACCAGTGGCTCGGCCGCTACGGCTTCATGGAAGCCGCCGGCGACCGCTGGTGGCCGATTTTCGGCGCCATCTATGTGGTGACGGCGATCAAGCGCGTGCGCGGCATGCGCCTCGTCGGCCCACTGAAGGTCAAGAAGCCGGTGCTGGCCGCGAGCCTGAAGCCCGCGGCGACTACCCCTTCCCCAACACGCAACAAGGACTCATGAGCACACCCGACTTCGTCGAAATCTTCACGGACGGCGCCTGCAAGGGCAACCCCGGCCCCGGCGGCTGGGGCGCGCTGCTGCGCTTCGGCGCGCAGGAAAAGGAACTGTTCGGCGGCGAGGCCGGCACGACCAACAACCGCATGGAGCTGATGGCGGTGATCGCCGCACTCGACGCGCTCAAGCGCCCGTGCAAGGTGATCGTGCACACCGACTCGCAGTACGTGCAAAAAGGCATCAGCGAGTGGATTCACGGCTGGAAGAAGAAGAACTGGATGACGGCCGCCAAAACGCCGGTCAAGAACGACGACCTCTGGAAGCGTCTGGACTCGCTCGTCGGCCAGCACGAGATCGAGTGGCGCTGGGTGAAGGGCCACTCCGGCCACCCGGAGAACGAGCGCGCCGACGCGCTCGCGAACCGCGGCGTCGCCACGCTCGCCGAACTCTGAGACCGCTGCTTTGCAGGACCGCTTCGCGGCTGCCCCACGCTTTCACGCTTTACAAGACATGCGCCAGATCATTCTCGATACTGAAACCACCGGCCTGAACGCCCGCACGGGCGATCGCATCATCGAAATCGGCTGCGTCGAGCTGGTGAACCGCCGGCTTACGGGCAACAACCTGCACTTCTACGTGAACCCGGAGCGCGACAGCGACCCGGGCGCACTCGCCGTGCACGGCCTCACGACCGAGTTTCTCTCCGACAAGCCGAAGTTCGCCGAAGTCGCGGACGAGATCCTCGACTTCATTCGCGAAGCGGACATCATCATCCACAACGCGCCGTTCGACATCGGCTTTCTCGACGCCGAACTCGCGCTGCTCGGCAAGCCGGGGTTCAAGGAGCACTGCGGCGAAGTGATCGACACGCTCGTGCAGGCCAAGCAGATCTTCCCCGGCAAGCGCAACTCGCTCGACGCTCTGTGCGATCGTTTCGGCATCAGCAACGCGCACCGCACCCTGCACGGCGCGCTGCTCGACTCGGAACTGCTCGCCGAGGTGTACCTCGCGATGACGCGCGGCCAGGAAAGCCTCGTCATCGACATGCTGGGCGAGCACGCCGCGCCCGGTGCGGCCGCCGCGCCGCGCATCCAGCTCGAGTCGATCGATCTGCCGGTGATCATGGCGAGCGACGAAGAAATCGCCGAACACAACGCCGTGCTCGATGGTCTCGACAAGGCGATCAAAGGGACGTCAGTGTGGCGCACCGAGCCGGCTCCCACCGAAGCCAATGCGGCCGATGCGCAAAATGCTTAAAAAAGGGCTTTACAAGATCGAAAACACCCTGCATAATCTCAATCTCTTCGGGTGGTTAGCTCAGCGGTAGAGCACTGCCTTCACACGGCAGGGGTCACTGGTTCGATCCCAGTACTACCCACCAGAATTCCTGGTGTTGGTAACGACAAACACCGAAGAATAAAAGGCCTCGTTGCGAAAGCAACGAGGCCTTTTGCTTTGGGATTCGACTTTGCGCGAAATGTCCGGTCGGCGCGTTCCACTGTAAGCAATCCGAATCAAACAATCGAAGGCGATCGCGCGCGCCCTACTCGCCGCCGGTATCGAGACCGATGCCGCGCGCCATGCCCGTGGCCGCGAACACCATCACGACGAGCAAAAGCGTCTGCCATCTGCCGATGCGTGCGTATTTCGGCGCGCCGGTGAGATCCGGCACGTCGCCGCGCCGCGCCGCGAGGCGCCAGCGCAGCAGCGCCATCATGGGTGCGATTTCGAGCAGAAGGATCAGCACGAGCGCAGCCATCTTCACGAGAAAGAGCGGTTCATGGATGTAGTACTCAGCGCCCTTCTCGAAACCGCCGAATGCACGCATGGCGCCAGTCACGATCAGGACGACCGCGGAGCCGCCCCAGCCGTTGTCGGCGCTGAAGATCATCGGCAGGTCTTCGGTGGATGTACAGCGGCGCAGGCCGCGCGTGCGCCGCAGGATCGAAGCGAGCGCGAAGCCGAAGGCGAGCAGATGAACGGCGGCGAGCAACCAGCGTATCAGCATTGCAACTCCTTCCGGTGGACGACAGGAACGGCAAGCAATGGTAAAGCGGCTCGAGCGCAGACGTCGCGCAATGCGTCCGGGCTGCCGGTCGTCAGACCTGCTTGAGCGCGGCGTCGAGGGCGCGTGCAGCCGTGCGGTCGCCTTCGGAGGCGAGCCCTACGCGAAACACAGTCTGACGGTTGTGGCCCGCCGCAGCGGGCGAATCCCAGAGCAATTCGATCTTTGCGCGGCGCGCGGGCTTACCCGCAGGCGCCGCAGCAGAGGGGGCCGATGCCGCCCGCTGCGCAGCGGGGGCGCCCGGCTCGGGCGTGGCCGCAGACTGGCCGGCCCCCAGCGCTGCAATGGAATCCCCGGAATCCGCGGAATCCGCAGCGGCAACCAGTTCGGCAACGCCAGCCGCGGGCGCGGGATCGTCGGTCTGCACCGGCGCGGGCAAGCGCGCGGGTGCGGACGCAACCGCCTCGCCCTGCGGCGCACCGGAGAGCCAGCGCACCGACAGCTCGCGGGCATCGTACTGACCGACCTTGCGGCTCTCCTGCCAGACGACCGTCGTGCGCGTCGCAGCATCGATCGAAACGGCGAAGCGGCCGATCGCGAAGCGCCGCGCCGCGAAGTTGCTGCGCCAGAGCGCGCGCGGGCGGCAGATCCAGGCCACGGCGGCATAGAGCGCGGGCGCGGCAACGAGCCAGCCGTTGGTGTCGGCCACGGCGTGGAAGGTGCGCCGCCAGCCGGCGGTCCACACGAACACGCCGATCGAGCCGATCGCGAACAAAAAGCCGAGCACGCCGAAAAAGCGCAGCGCCTGGCGCAGCCACTGCGGCAGCGGGTGAAACGGCCGCTCGACGCGCGCCCTGGCGCCCGGCAGCACGATCAGCAGAAACAGGAAGATGAGATTCAGGCTCGCCGCCGGCGACGACGCCATGCCTTCCAGCGCGGCGACGAAGTTCATTTGCGCCATGGAGTGCAGCCAGCGCGCGAGGATCACGAGCCCGATCGCGCGCAGCGCGAAAAGCGTCCCGGCACCGGGTACGGTGGCCGTGGGCGTCGGTCGGGTTCTGGCCAAGGGTATTCTCCTCTGTCGACCAGAGTTGACGCTTCAGCGTCTTACTCTGGTCCCATGCATAGCTGTCGACCAGAGTTGACGCTTCAGCGTCTTACTCCGGTCCCATGCAAAGCTGTCGACCAGAGTTCGCGCTTTGGCACGTTACTCTGGTCCCATGCAAAGCACGCTTTCGTGGGCGCCGCGGATTTTACGGCACGGCCATTATAGGGACATTGAGCGTGCGCCTCACCCACCGCCGCCGCAAATGTGACAACGCCCCGGTGCATTGCACCGGGGCGTTGGGGAACAGCGGGAAAACCGGCGCGCCGCAGCGCGTCCGTTTTCAGTACATACCTTAGCCGGCGTTGACTTCGCGCAGCACGGTGCGTTGCTTCTGGCGCAGCAGTTCTTCGTACACGGCCACGTAGTTGCGTGCCATTACCTTCGACGAGAAGCGTGCCTCGAACGCGGCGCGCACTTTCTCGCGCGGCAGCGTCGACAGACGCTTGACCGCCGCGACTGCGCTGATTTCGTCTTCCACGACGAAGCCCGACACGCTGTTCTCGATGACTTCCGGCACCGAACCGCGCTTGAACGCGATGACCGGCGTACCGCAGGCCATGGCTTCGATCATGACGAGGCCGAAGGGCTCCGGCCAGTCGATC
This sequence comes from Paraburkholderia sp. CNPSo 3281, assembly GCF_024206515.1. Classification (NCBI taxonomy): domain Bacteria; kingdom Pseudomonadati; phylum Pseudomonadota; class Betaproteobacteria; order Burkholderiales; family Burkholderiaceae; genus Paraburkholderia; species Paraburkholderia sp. CNPSo 3281. Next base: position 65,001 of record NZ_JAMBPS010000014.1, read on the forward strand.
GGGAACACCAGGGCACGCGCATTGCCGAGGAACTCGCGCTTTTCGTGCTCGCCGATTTCGCCGATGTACTCGACATGCGGCAACGCCATCAGCGGCTTGATGACTTCTTCGTAATAGGCGCGGTCGGCCTTGTCGATCTTGGCGGCGACCTTGAGCTTCATGCCCGCCTGGCCGGCGATGCGAATCGCGCGGTCAAGGCCCTTCTCCGGCGAGACGCGGCCGAGGAATGCGAGGTAGCCGGGCTCGACGTTCGGAATCGGCGTGAGCACGTCTTCCGGCAGGCCGTGGTACACGGTCTGCTGCCAGTTGGCTTGCTGCAGCGGAATGCGCTGGTTGTCCGAGATCGAAACTACCGGCACGTCGTTGAACGCGCTGAACACCGGCTGCAGTTCCGGCAGGTCCAGACGGCCGTGCATGGTCGTGACGAACGGCACCGGCTGGCGCTGGAACAGCGAGAACGGGTAGTAGTCGATGTGGAAGTGCAGCACGTCGAACTCGTCCGCGCGGCGGCGAACTTCTTCGAGCAGCAGCATGTGTGGAGCCATCACGTCGCGAATCGTGGGGTCGAGGCGCAGTGCCTGCGGCCAGAACGCTTCGAGCTTTGCCGAGGTGATCGAATCGCCGCTGGCGAACAGCGTGACATCGTGGCCCTGCTCGACCAGTGCTTCGGTCAGGTAGGAGACCACCCGTTCCGTGCCGCCGTACAGCTTGGGAGGAACCGCCTCGTGCAACGGAGCGATTTGAGCGATTCGCATAGTGGTGAACTCCTTCCTCGTAATAAATCGGGCAATAGACTGCAAATTTGACAATCGACCTATGCAGGCTGCGGCATCCTTGTCGCCACGTGCCTTACAGGCGTTCCGTACCGCTAACCGCGCCGGAAATCCGGACACAGACCCGACGCAGTTGTGAAGCGGCAAGAGAGCGCACACGCGGCGGTTCAGGCGGTAAACGCGCAGGGTTCGCGGCCGTTGACACAGAAGCTGTCAAATTCCCTACGCCGTCCGAGTCGGCATTATCCCGGTCCAGGGTAAATACCGGCTAGATCATTTCAAAGTCTTTACGTTGTTACAAACCGGAAACACTCCGCAACCCATTGTTTTCCAAGAGAGTTCTAGATTGGGTGTTGCGCTGCGGGAAACAACTGCGCGTGATTGTCGCGGCAACGGTGCGCATCAATCAATCCCGCTCGTTTCCTGGTTCGCAAGCGGCACGCAGCGCGTTGCGGGCAAGCACAGCGCTTTTCCGGATGCAATCGGTAATTCTATCTCTAAAACCCTTATCTCTAAAACGGTCCGGGATTCCTGTTGAACCTCCGCTGCAACAACGTGTCCCCAATCTGTATCCCGCGCTATCGTGTCGCGATATGATGCGCGTCCGCCGGGCACAGGCGGTGCGCCAGGCGCATGGGGTGTTTACAATGCGGTAAGTCCGCCTTCGTTGCCGCGCGCCCGAAGCCCTTCGTCGCCTCAGCGCCAGCTACCTTCCTTTGAACTTGCACGGACGAAATTCCGTCAGACCGACCACCCGATCAATTGGAACATCTGACCATCGCACAGCGTAACGCCCACAACGCAAAGCTCGCGAGCTATGCGCGGCGCCCGCTCGCGTTCCTTTTCCGCTACATCAAGCGCCATCCGTTCGCCCACACCGTCGTGCTCGCCAGCGTGTTCGCGGCCGTCGGCTGCGCGCTTGCCTCGCAGTACGCCATCAAGCATCTGATCGACGTGCTCGGAACGGGACGGCATCATCCGGGCCCGCTGTGGACCGCGTTCGCCATCCTCGTCGGCCTGATCGCCGCCGACAACCTGCTCTGGCGGGTCGGCGGCTGGTTCGCGGCGCACACCTTCGTCACCGTGACGGGCGACCTGCGGCGCGACCTCTTCCAGTACCTGAGCGGACACTCGCCCACTTACTACGCCGAAAAGCAGCCCGGCACGCTCGCCAGCCGCATCACCGCGACGTCGAACGCCGTCTACACGGCCGAGAACACCACTGCCTGGAACGTGCTGCCGCCCTGTATCGCCGTGGCCGGCGCGATCGTCATGATCATTGTCGTGAATCCGCTGATGGCGGCCGGCCTGTTGCTCTGCTCGGCGATCCTTTCGGTGATCCTCTTCAAGCTGGCCGGGCGCGGCTCGTCGCGCCACCACACCTTCGCCTCGAAAGCGGCCGCGGTGGATGGCGAGCTCGTCGACGTGATCGGCAACATGGCGCTCGTGCGCGCCTTCGGCATGACGTTCCGCGAGCAAAAGCGCTTCGGCTCGACAGTCAAGGCCGAACTCGACGCGCGCCGCTCGAGCCTGCTCTACCTCGAAAAGCTGCGTCTGCTGCACGCCGTGATCACGGCCATGCTGTCCGCCGGCCTGCTCGGCTGGGCGCTGTGGCTCTGGGATCAGGGCAAGGCGACGTCGGGCGACATCGTGCTGGTCAGCTCGCTCGGCTTCACGATCCTGCACGGCACGCGCGACCTGGCCGTGGCGCTCGTGGACGTGACCCAGCACGTGGCACGCCTCGCCGAGGCCGTGCAGACGCTGCTGGAGCCGCACGGCATGCCCGACCGCGACGACGCCAAGGAGCTCGTGGCCCAGGGCGGCCGCGTCGATTTCGAGGGCGTGACCTTCGCGTATCCGCACCGCAAGGCGATCCTCGACCATTTCGACCTGCGCATCGAGGCCGGCCAGCGCGTGGGCCTGATCGGCAAATCGGGCGCGGGCAAGACCACGGTGCTCGCACTGCTGCAGCACTTCTACGACGCCCAGGGCGGCGCCATCAAGATCGACGGCCAGAACATCGCGCAGGTCACCCAGGACAGCCTGCGCCACGCCATCGCGCTCGTGCCGCAGGACATCTCGCTGCTGCACCGCTCGATCTACGAAAACATCGCCTATGGGCGCCCCGAGGCGAGCCGCGAGGAAGTGCTCGCCGCGGCCCGCGAAGCGCGCTGCGCCGAATTCATCGAGGCGATGCCCGAGGGCTACGACACGATCGTGGGCGACCGCGGCGTGAAGCTGTCGGGCGGCCAGCGCCAGCGTATCGCGATCGCGCGCGCCATTCTCAAGAATTCGCCGATCCTGCTGCTCGACGAAGCCACCTCGGCGCTCGACAGCGCGTCCGAAGAGGCCATCCAGCAGGCGCTCGACCGGCTGATGGTGGGCCGCACGGTGATCGCGATCGCGCACCGCCTCTCCACGCTCAACAACTTCGACCGCATCATCGTGATGAGCGCAGGCAAGGTGATCGACGACGGCAGTCCGGAAGAACTGCGCAACCGTCCGGGCCTCTACCGCGATCTCCTCGCCAAGCAGTACGGCAAGCAGTCCACGCTGCATCTGGGCAGCAAGAAGGCAGACGAAAAGCACGTGGCCTGACATCGGGCAGGCGGGCGTCTCGCCCGCTGGGCCTTGCCCCAGCGCCCAGGCGCAAAAAAACCGCTTCAGTGCATTGACTGAAGCGGTTTTTTATTTGCTCTCGCGTGGGTGCGCGAGGCGCGGGTGCTCAGCCCTGCGCCCGCTCGAGCGGCGGAACGCTCACCCCTTGCCGCACGCTGACCCGGCCGAGATCGCGCATGAAGCGGTCGCGCCAGACCGAGACATTGTTCTCGCGCAACTGGGCCATCATGTCCTGATAGCGCGCGAGGCGCTCGGCAAGCGGCATGGCAAGCGCGGTACCCAGCGCATCGGCCATGCCGTCGATATCGAGCGGATTGACGATCAGCGCGCCCGACAGCTCCTGCGCCGCGCCGGCGAAACGCGAGAGCACGAGCACGCCCGGATCCTCGGGATCCTGCGCCGACACGTATTCCTTGGCGACGAGGTTCATGCCGTCGCGCAGCGGCGTGACGTAGCCGACGTTCGACGCCCGGAACAGCGCGGCCAGCACCGCCCGTTCGTATTGGCGGTGGATGTACCAGATCGGCGTCCAGTCGAGTTCCGCGTAACGGCCGTTGATGCGCCCCGACTCCGCCTCGAGGCGCAGCCGGATGTCCTGATACGCGTGCAGGTCGGCGCGCGTGGGCGGCGCGATCTGCACGAACGAGACCTTGTTGCGCTGTGCGGGCACGTGGTCGAGCAGGCGTTCGAAGGCGCGAAAGCGCTCTACTAGCCCCTTCGAGTAGTCGAGCCGGTCCACGCTCATGATGACCTTGCGCCCATGCAGCGTGGACTTGAGCGTGCGCACCGGCTTGCCGCGCTCGCCGGCCTTGGCGAGTTCCGCGATCTCATCGGGATAGACGCCGATCGGGTAATCGCCCGCGCAGAGCGTCTGCCCGAACGCTTCGATGCGCGTGAGGCCGTCCGGCTGCATCGCCGTCGTGCCTCCCGCCTCGTTCACGATGTAGTCGCAGAAGGCGCGCAGATCGGGCTTGGTCTGGAAGCCGAGCAGGTCGAACGCACACAGCGCCTGAACCAGCTCGCGATGCGGCGGCACCGCCAGCAGCACCTGCGAGGCCGGAAACGGAATGTGCAGGAAGAAGCCGATCCGGTTCTTCACGCCGCCCGCGCGCAGCGCCTGGGCGAACGGAATGAGGTGATAGTCGTGGACCCAGATCACGTCGTCTTCGCGCAGCAGCGGCACGAGCTGCTGCGCGAGCCACGCGTTCACGCGACTATAGCCCTCGTACTCGTGGCGGTCGTACTGGACGAGATCGGCGCGGTAGTGGAACGCGGGCCAGAGCGTCGCGTTCGAGAAACCGCGGTAGTACTGGTCATAGTCGCGCCGCAACAGGCCAATGGTGGCGAAGGTCACGGGCCCGCGCTCTTCGAGCGCGATCTGCGGCTGGCCGGAGGTGAGCACGTCCCCGCTCCAGCCGAACCACATGCCACCGGTTTCCTTGAGCGCGTCGTACACGCCCACCGCGAGGCCGCCCGCGGCCGGACCGCCTTCGGAAATCGGCGCGACGCGGTTCGACACGATGATCAATCGGCTCATGAGGGGCGGGGTCCATGCAGGAAATCAGGAAGGCGTGGCGCTTGCGAGGCGAGGCCTCGGCTCGGGCAAGTCAGGCGATCTACGTGGGCAATGAAGCGAGGCATGCGCGCGGTCACCGGGCGCCCGGCATGGCCGCAACGAGCGATGCGAGCCAGCCGATCAGCGCGTCGACCGAGTCGACGCGCGTCTGCGCGATGGAGTCGCCGCCGCCGACCTTGATCGACAGCCCGCCCAGCGCGTTGACGACGGTGAAGCCCTTCTCGTCGGTCAGGTCGTCACCGGCGAATACCGGGCGGCGCCCCGCGAACGGCGGCTCGTCGAGGAACGCGCGCAGCGCACGGCCCTTGTCGACGTCCTTCGGCTTGATTTCGTAGACCATCTTGCCGGGCTGCAGCACGTAGGCGTCGGCGTAATCGGCGGCGAGGCGCTCGGTCGAGGCGCGCGCGGTGCCCTCGTGCTCCGGGGCGTTGCGGTAGTGCAGCGCGAGCGACGCGCCCTTGATCTCGAGCAGCATGCCCGCATGCGTGCGCACCACCTCCGCGAGCACCTGCTCCATGTGCAGCAAGCGCTCATCGTTGAAGCCGACACGCTGCGTGTCGCCGTTGGCGTCGCGCCGCTCGGCGCCGTGCAGGCCCGCCACGGGCAGATCGGGCATGCCGAGAAAACCGTCGATGCTCTCGATGCCGCGCCCGGAGACGATCGCCACCGCGCCGTGCGTCGCGCGGCGCAACTCGCGCAGCAGCCCGAGCATGTCCGGACGGACGAGCACGCCATCGGGCGTGGGCGCGAGATCGACGAGGGTGCCGTCGAAATCGAAGAAAAATGCCGTCTGTTCAGGCGGCAGGACTGCCGGAAGTGCTTGCATTGCGTTCTTTTCACCCATCGGCCTGCTGGCCGGGTATGGCCCCGGGCTGCGCCCAGGGAAAGTGTGCGAATCTTACCGCGCCTTGGATCGATTATCGAGAAAGTAAGGGGCTGACCGCCTGTGCAGGCATCCCGGACTCGAAGATGCGGCATATCGACGCGAGCGATCCGCAGAACCGGGGCGCTCGCGACCGCGCGGAACCAATTTTGCTACAGTCGCAGCGACAAGCCGAGCCCGGTCGTCTGAGCAAGCGCGGCCAACGTAATCCAATCGAGTCGACGAGATTGCCTTTGTTCCCCACCTTCGAGTCCACGCTGCGCACGTTCCGCGCCCTCCTGTGCGGCGGCCTCCACGGCAGCACGCGCAACCTGCGGCACTCGGCGGTGGCGGCTGGCGCAGTGCTGCTCGTGGCGTGCTCGCACCCGGGCGAACCGTGGCAGCTCACGAACGTGAGCGGCCATCTGCCCGACCTCGACTTCGCGCTCACGGCCGACAACGGCCAGCGCGTGACGGGCGCCAGTTTTCGCGGCGACACGACGCTCGTCTACTTCGGCTACACGCATTGCCCGGACGTCTGTCCGGAAACCATGGCGCGCCTGATGCAGGTCATAGCAAAGCTCGGCCCCGATGCCGGCAAAGTGCGGATACTCTTCATCAGCGTCGATCCGGCGCGCGACACCCCGCAGGCACTGCACACCTATGTCGGCGCGTTCGACGCCCAGCATGCGCGCGGCCTGACCGGCACCGACGCCCAGATCGAGTCGCTCGCGCGGCGCTACCGCGTGGCCTACCAGATGGAAAAGCGCGACCCCGACGGCAGCTACGAAGTCACGCACAGTTCGGCCGTCTATGTGTTCGACGCGCAAGGTCATGCGCGCCTGCTCGCCACCGACCACGACTCTCCGGACGCGATCGCGCATGACCTGCGCCGCGTCATAAACGACACGGCGTGAACGCATGCCGCCTCGCCGGTCCAATCATCGGGTTTTGACGCAACAGCAATCGCAACAGGAAACGTTATGACGAAGAATCTCAAGTCACTCACCGTCTCGCTCGGCTGCGCGCTGAGCACCTTCGGTGCGCTCGCCGCCTTCGCGCCCGCCGCACACGCCGCCGCCGGCACGCTGAGCGCGCAGGACGCATGGGTGCGCTGGCTGCCCAACGACCTCCCGGCCGCGGGCTACGTGACGCTAAAGAACGATGGCGACCAGCCGGTCGACCTCGTGGGTGTATCGAGCGACGCTTACGGCATGGTCATGCTGCATCAGACGGTCTCGAATGGCTCGACGCAGAAGATGGTCATGGTGCATAAGGCGACGGTGCCCGCACACGGCACGCTCGCGATCGCGCCGGGCGGCTACCACCTGATGCTGGAGAAGGCGAAGCACAAGGTCGCGCCGGGCGACACGGTGAACGTGAAGCTGCAGTTCTCGGACGGCGAAACGCTCGACACGCCGTTCGCAGTCAAGCCGCCCTCGGGACAGTAAGGCCGCAGCAATACCACCGCGCGCACCCAAGATTGGTTGCGCGCGCAAGCATGTTGAATCCGCGATGAAGCCGACGCCATGCTCGCGATGACCCTGCTCTACTGGCTCCAGCCCTGGGAGCCCTCGCCGACCGTGATGATCAGCACGCTGCTCGCGGCGGTGCTGTTCGTGCGCGGCAAGCGGCACGCGCGGGTCTCGCTCGCACGCCAGATCTCGTTCTGGCTCGGGCTTGGCGCGCTCTACGTCGTGCTGCATACGCGGCTCGACTACTACTTCGAGCACGAGTTCTTCATGCATCGCGCGCAGCACCTGGTGCTGCACCATCTGGGGCCGTTCTTCATCGCGCTCGCCTACCCGGGCGCGGCGCTGCGCGCGGGCATTCCGTTCAGATGGCGGCAGCGCTTCGTGCGCCCCGCGCTCGCCGCACAGCCCGTGCGCGTGGCGCTCGACATCGTCATGCATCCCGTCGTCGCGGTCGGGCTCTTCGTCGGGCTCATCTACTTCTGGCTCTTTTCGCCGATTCATTTCATCGCGATGCTCGACTGGCGTCTCTACCGCGTCATGAACTGGAGCATGGTGATCGACGGGCTGTTGTTCTGGTGGCTCGTGCTCGATTCGCGCCCCGCGCCGCCCGCGCGCCTCTCGCCGGGCAAGCGTGTGCTCGTCGTGATCGCGGCGATTCCGCCGCAGATCGTGCTCGGCGCGTTCATCTTCTTCACGCCGCATGAGCTTTACCAGGTCTACTCGATCTGCGGCCGCGCGTTCACCTGGCTGTCGCCCACGCGCGACCAGCAGATCGGCGGGCTGCTGCTGTGGATTCCGGGGTCGATGATGAGCGTGGTCGGCGCGCTGGTCGCGCTGCGCCACTGGATGCGGCTATCCGCGCGTGGACGCTTGCAGCGGGACCGGCGGCCCGGCATGCGTCCGGCGGACGGCGAGCGTCAGGAGGAAGGGCGCACCCTACGCACGTAAAGCACTTGAGTGCCGACGTAAGGTGCGATCGACGTCGAATCAGGCCGAGCGCATCCACACGTGCGCAATGCCGTCCTCGTCGTGAATCTCGCCAACGGGTGAGAAGCCGAACGCACCGTAGAACTTCTGCAGGTGCGCCTGGGCATGCAGACGCATCGCGACGTCCGGCCATTGACGCTCGATCTGCGCGATGGCGCGTTCGAGCAGCGCGTTGCCGAGCTTGATGCCGCGGTGGTTTTGCGACGTCACCACGCGGCCGATGCGCACGTCGGCGTCCTGCGCGTCAGGCAGCAGCACGCGCAGATAGCCCGCAAGCTCGCGCACGCCGCCCTGCTCGCTCCATGCGAACAGATGCCACGCGCCGAAGTCGAGACCGTCGATATCGCCATACACGCAGTTCTGCTCGACGACGAACGCGTCGGAGCGCAGCTTGAGCATGGCGTAGACTTCGCGCGCGTCGAGCGCATCAAAGGCTTTCCACTGCCAGTCGAATTGGGGCAGCGGCAAGGCGGTGGACTGCACGGTCATGGTTGGTGATTTCCATCAAAGCATCGTCAATGACCACGATTATGCCGCGCGCCGCGCGCGTCACAAACCCGCCACTGCGCAGCGCTCACTTTCGCCGGCGCGGTTGCTCGTATTTGCGCCAGTACTGGAATGGCTCCTCGTGCAGATCGATGTCGAGATCGACGATGCGCGCCTGCATGCTCTCCTGCGCGTCGGCAACGGCCTTGTTGTAGACCGCCGGCGCGATCTCTTCGAGAAAGAAGCCCAGCAGCGCGCCCGCCGCGACGTTGCCGATCGGCTCTTCCATGTTGGCGTCGAAATAGCGCTGGATGGAGGCGATCGCTTCGGTGCGCGCGTCTTCGGGGAGTTCGATGGACATGACGGGAAACCGGAGAGGAAGGGTTCCGGCTATTTTGCGCTACCTACGTTAGCGCATCGCTAAAAGCGCAGGAAAACGGGCGCAAAAAACAAAAGCCACCCGAAGGTGGCTTTTGTTTTGCATCTGGAGGCGCGAGCCGGAGTCGAACCGGCCTACACGGCTTTGCAGGCCGCTGCATAACCGCTTTGCTATCGCGCCAGAAGCGGACTGACCGGGATGAGGCAAACAGAAGGCAGACTGCGTGCGCCCACAACGACCGGACAGATTTGTTTGATGGCTTGATACGCTGCTCAAAGCCTGCCAAACAAAAAGGGAAGCGCTGCTTCCCCTTGGCATTTGGAGCGGGAGACGAGTCTCGAACTCGCGACCTCAACCTTGGCAAGGTTGCGCTCTACCAACTGAGCTACTCCCGCAAATGTCCTGCTTTACTGCGACTTTTGCTGCTTCGGCGCCGCGTTTTTTCCTACCGCAAAAAAACGCGTCACCCTAAATTCTGGAGCGGGAGACGAGGCTCGAACTCGCGACCTCAACCTTGGCAAGGTTGCGCTCTACCAACTGAGCTACTCCCGCATATTTGCTTCAGACTTTGCTTAACCACCGCTTATCTTCGGCTATCTCCACCGCATTTGCTTGCTTGCTACTGTGTCGTGCAGCGGAGAAGTGAGATTATGTATAACCCGCAGAATCGTGTCAACCCCTTCGCATGATCTTTTTGGAAAAAGACACGAGGGATTCACAGCGTAGAGGTTACAAACTCCCCCGTTCGCGGATCTGGGGCCACGCGAGCTTCATGTAGTAGAGCATCGACCAGATCGTGAGGAACGCTGCCACGTAGATGAGCCACGCCCCCCACACGCGGGAGTCGAACAGCGTCAGGCCGCCGAGCGTGAGCGGCGCGTAAAACAGCAGCATGGGAATCGCAACCATCTGGCACGCGGTCTTGAACTTGCCGAGCGAATTCACGGCCACGCTCTTCGACGCGCCGATCTGCGCCATCCACTCGCGCAGCGCCGAGATGGCGATCTCGCGTCCGACGATCACGAGCGCGATCACGGCGTCGAGCCGCTGCAGATGCACGAGCACGAGCAGCGCCGCGGTCACCATGAGCTTGTCCGCGACGGGGTCGAGAAAGGCGCCGAACGAGGAGGTCTGATTCCACTTGCGCGCGAGAAAACCGTCGAACCAGTCGGTGAGCGCCGCCAGCACGAAGAGCAGCATCGCCAGCACGTTCTGCTGCATCGGGGAAAGCATCGTCTGCGGCAGATAAAACACGCCAACCACGAGCGGAATCGCCAGGATCCGCAGCCAGGTCAGGAGAATCGGAATATTGAACGGCATCGGCTGGCGCTATCTGTCGGGGGAGATGCAATTATGGGAGATGCAATTGTGCCGCGTCGCCGCACGTGCCACAAGCAACCGTAAGGAAAGGCCCAACCGGACCTGGCCAACGACGCCGCCGCATCAGTGAAGCTGCTGGTAGATCTGCTCGGCGAGCGAGCGCGAGATGCCCTCCACGCTCGCCAGATCCTCCACGCTCGCCGCCATCACGCCGCGCAGGCCGCCAAAGCGCGCGAGCAGGCGCTGGCGACGCTTCGCCCCCACGCCCTCCAGTTCTTCGAGACGCGAAGTCTGGCGCGTTTTGCCGCGCTTCGCGCGCATGCCCGTGATGGCAAAGCGGTGCGCCTCGTCGCGGATCTGCGCGACGAGCATGAGCGCCGCGCTCTCCTTGCCGAGTTCGAGCGGCGCGCGGCCATCGGCGAATACGAGCGTTTCGAGGCCGACCTTGCGTCCCTCGCCCTTTGCCACGCCCACCAGCATCGCCGGATCGAGACCCAATTCGGTGAACACCTGGCGCGCGATCTCGACCTGCCCCTTGCCGCCGTCAATCAGCACGATGTTGGGCAGCGTGCCGCCGGGCGGCGGGGCTTCGACTGCCTCGGTGGCCTCGGTGGCCTCCACGGCTTGCGCCGCTGCATCCGGGTCGGCGGGATCAGGCACCGGCACGGGCGGTGGAGGCGCCTCGTCGGCTTCGGCGCGCGCCGCTTGCGCGACCATCTTCTCGTAGCGCCGCGTGAGCACCTGGCGCATGGCGGCGTAGTCATCGCCGGGCGTGATGCCGGTGATGTTGTAGCGCCGGTATTCGGCCGACTGCATCTTGTGGTGGTGATACACCACGCATGAGGCCTGGGTCGCCTCGCCCATCGTGTGACTGATGTCGAAGCACTCGATGCGCAGATGCGCGAGATCGTCCAGTTCGAGCCCGAGCAGTTGCGCGAGCGTGCGCGTGCGGGCCTGCTGCGAGCCCTGCTCGGAAAGCAGTCGCGCGAGCGCGAGCCGCGCGTTCTGTTCGGCCATGGCAAGCCATGCACGCTTCTGGCCTTGCGGCTGACGCAGCACCGTGACCTTGTGCCCCGCCTGCTCGCTCAGCACGTCCACGAGTTCGCGGTTCGCGGGCGGATGGCTCACGACCAGCACGGGCGGCACGCGATTGCCGAAGTAATGCTGCGCGATGAAGGCGTCGAGCACTTCGGATTCGATGCCGATCTCGCGCGTCCTGCGCGCATCCGCCTGCGCCTCGAGCGCGGGCGTGGCAGGTTCGGCATCGCTTGCCACGTCGTCATCATCGGCAAGCTCGGCCGCGATGGCGAGCGGATCCGCTTCAAGCGCTGCGTCGTCTTGTGCGTCGTCCGCTTGTGCTTCCTCGACGTAGTCCTCCACCGTCTTGCGCGCGAGCGTTGGCAGCGACTTCAGCGCGCTCGCCGCGACCACGGTCTCGCTGTCGATTTCCTCCGCGACGCCGCCCTCCTCGTCGGTCAGCGCGCGCTCCACGTGCGCGGGGAAATAGGCCTTGTCGCCCAGATGCCGGCCGCCGCGCACCATCGCGAGATTCACGCAAACGCGGCCGCCCAGCGCCACCACGGCAAGAATATCGACGTCGCTCTCGCTGCCCGTTTCGATGGCCTGCTGGTGCAGCACGGTCGAAAGCGAACTCATCTGGTTGCGCACGGACGCCGCCTGCTCGAACTTAAGCTCCGAGGCGAACGCGTGCATCTTCGTCTCCAGCTCCTTCATCACCTCGTTCTGGCGGCCCAGCAAAAAGCGCGATGCGTTGTTCACGTCGCGCGCGTAGTCCTCTTCGCTGACGGCACCCACGCAAGGCGCCGTGCAGCGCCCGATCTGATGCAGCAGGCAAGGCCGCGTGCGATTGTTGAACACCGAGTCCTCGCAGGTGCGCAACTGGAATACGCGCTGCAGGATCTGGATGCTCTCGCGCACCGCCGAGGCGCTCGGAAACGGCCCGAAGTACTGGTTGCTGCGATCCACCGCGCCGCGGTAGTACGCCATGCGCGGGAACTTGTGCCCGGTGATCTTGAGAAACGGATACGACTTGTCGTCGCGAAAAAGGATGTTGTAGCGCGGCGTGAGCGCCTTGATGAGGTTGTTCTCGAGCAGCAGCGCCTCGGCCTCGGAACGCGTGACCGTGGTTTCGATGCGCGCGATACGCGTGATCATCATCGCGATGCGCGGCGAAAGCTGCGTCTTGGTGAAGTAGCTCGACACACGCTTTTTCAGGTCGCGCGCCTTGCCGACGTAGAGGACCGCGCCTTGCGCGTCGTAGTAGCGATACACGCCCGGCAGATGCGGCAACTGCGCGAGCGCCTTTTTCGGGTCGAAAACGTCGGTGTCGGTCATCCAGTTTCGGGGACGGGCGGTGCGTCGAGAGAGAGGTGAGACCTGGCCCAGCGCCGCCGTCGCGACGCGTTCATGGCTGTGTCCTAGAATCGCAAGTTTAGATCATTCCATGCTGCGCGGAACCTGCGCCGAACTTGCCGGCCGGGCGTTCTGCGCCCGCTTGCGGCATGGCGGTCTTGATTCTCAGCGTCGCACGCTACCCATGACAGAAGCCCCCACACCCACCGCCGCCAGCGCCAGCACCATCGCCTGCGACCTCTTTTGCGCCGTCGTCGACAATTTCGGCGACATCGGCGTGTGCTGGCGGCTCGCGCGCCAGCTCGCGCACGAGCACGGCTGGCAGGTGCGCCTGTTCGTCGACGACCTGCACGCGTTCCAGAAGCTCTGCCCCGCGCTCGACCCGGACCGCGCCACGCAAGCGGTCGAAGGCGTACTCGTCGAGCACTGGCACGAGCCCGAGCACGCGGGTGACACGCTGCAGATCGCCGATGTCGTGATCGAGGCGTTCGCGTGCGAGCTGCCGGGCGTCTACGTCGCGGCGATGGCCGAGCGCGCGCGCAAGCCCGTCTGGCTCAATCTCGAATACTTGAGCGCCGAAGACTGGGTGGCCGACTTTCATCTGCGGCCCTCGCCGCACCCGCGCTACGCGCTTGCCAAGCACTTTTTCTTTCCCGGCCTCGGCCCCGGCACGGGGGGCGTACTCAAGGAGCGCACGCTCGATGCCGGGCGCGCGGACTTCGAGCGCTCGCCCGACAAGCGCGCCGCATGGTGGCAGCGCGCCACGGGCGGCCCGCCGCCCGGCCCGGAAGCGACCGTGATCTCGCTTTTCGCCTATGAGAACCCCGCCGTCGACCCGCTGCTCGAGCAATGGCGCGACGGCGCGAAACCGGTGGTCCTGCTCGTGCCGGAGGGCCGCATCTCTGGCGCGCTCGCGCGCTTTTTCGGCGAGCCGGCGTTCGGCGCAGGCTCGCAGGCCACGCGCGGCGCGCTGCGCGCGCACGCATTGGCTTTCACCGAGCAGCGCAGTTACGACCCTCTGCTCTGGGCGAGCGACCTCAACTTCGTGCGCGGCGAGGACTCGTTCGTGCGCGCGCAATGGGCCGCGCGACCGTTCGTGTGGCACATCTATCCGCAAGCCGACGATGCCCATCTGCCGAAGCTCGACGCCGCGCTCGCGCACTACGGCCGCACGCTGCCGAAGGCGCCGCGTGCCGCACTCGAACGCTTCTGGCATGCGTGGAATGGCCGCGGCACGCCGGACTGGGCCGATTTTGCACAGCATTTGCCCCTCTACGCGGCGCGCGCGAACGCCTGGGCCGTCGAACTCGGGCAGGTTGGCGATCTCGCCGGAAATCTCGCCGAATTCGCAAAAAGTCAGTTAAAATAACCGGTTATCCGACGGCAGCCGTCTCAAGCGCTTCGAGTTTCGCGCCCTCATCGTGCATGCATGAAAGAGGGTCGCAGCAACTACACCAGCAGTATCAACCGAATCCGCTTGCGACGTTTGCCGTCGAGCACACTCGAAGCTACTCAATCTGGACAGGACAGTTTTTTACTATGAAGACCGCACAGGAACTCCGCGTCGGCAACGTCGTGATGATCGGTAACGACGCAATGGTCGTGCAGAAGGCCGAATACAACAAATCGGGCCGCAACTCCGCCGTCGTGAAGATGAAGTTCAAGAACCTGCTGACCGGCGCGGGCATGGAAACCGTGTACAAGGCGGACGACAAGTTCGACGTCGTCGTGCTGGATCGCAAGGAAGTGACGTACTCGTACTTCGCCGACCCGATGTACGTGTTCATGGACGCCGACTACAACCAGTTCGAAGTCGAAGGCGAGATGATGGGCGACGCCCTGAACTACCTCGAAGACGGCATGGGCTGCGAAGTCGTGTTCTACAACGAGAAGGCCATCTCGGTCGAACTGCCGACCGTGCTGGTGCGCGAGATCATCTACACGGAACCGGCCGTCAAGGGCGACACGTCGTCGGGCAAGGTCCTGAAGACCGCCAAGCTGAACACCGGCTTCGAGCTGCAAGTGCCGCTCTTCTGCAACATCGGCGACAAGATCGAAATCGACACGCGTACGAACGAGTACCGCAGCCGCGCCTAAAGCCTAAAGGCACCTCAGGCCAATACGGCGTCCGCCCGCTGCTCTGGCGGCAAAAGGCGGACACCGCTATGAAAGCGCCCCCTCGGGGCGCTTTTTCTTTTTTTGCCGAACGTGTATGTTTGAGAGTGCTACGGAAAACCTTACCGGTTATGCGCAACGAATTGCATGCTTGCCGTCTTCAGCGGGCAAGCGGCGAGCAAGCGCGGCGCGCACCGGTCAAAGTGACACTCGCGGCACGGTTTCTGCTGTGAGGTGATAGGGCATGCGTTCCATACTCTTTCCCCTTATCAGGAGAAACACAATGAATAACGACATTGCCGAAGGCAAGTGGAAGCAGTTGATCGGCAAGGCCAAAGCGGCATGGGGCGAGTTGACGGACGACGAACTCGCAAAAGCCGAAGGCCGTGCGGATCGGCTCGCCGGGCTTATCCAGGAACGTTACGGCAAGACGCGTGACGAGGCAGAACTGGAAGTGCGCCGCTGGTTCGACGCGCACCGCCCGCGCGACTGACGCACCGTCCACGGCATGGCCGGTACGGTCGTCGCCCACTTGCAGGCAAACAGGGGGTTGCACGCATGCCAAAGCGCCTGGCGCTTCGGGCATGCACTGCTGCCCGGCCGCCTCGCTGCCGGGCAACGCCGTCGCGCCCCCGCTCTGGCGCAGCACAACTGGGAGGACCGGAACTGAACACCCTGCTACGAGACATCTCCGTGATCTCGGTGAAATCTTTCGCATCGTGCCGCGCTTCTGCGCGCCGCGCGGCTGCCTGGTGGGGCGCGTGTGCGTCCCCGCGCGCGCAGCGCCGGCGCGACTGCGCTCATCCGTAAGCCGCTACCGCCATGCCACACGCCCTGATTGTCGAAGACGATCCCAATAGCCTGTCAGGACTCTCTGCGATCCTGTCGGCCGACGGGTTCTCCGTCGACACCGCTGCCACCCTCGCCGAGGCGCGCGCCGCACTTGCGCGCTTTATCCCCGACGTCGTACTCGTCGATCTGAACCTGCCCGATGGCGGCGGCCTCGAGTTGCTGCCGCATTTGCCCGCGCAGCCGCCAGGCGGCGCGCTGCCCGTGATCGTGATGACCGGCAACGCCACGGTCGAAAGCGCAATCGAAGGCCTGCGCCACGGCATCTGGGACTATCTGCTCAAGCCCGTCAACATTCCGCGCCTGCGCAGCCTGCTCGCGCGCATTCCGCGTCCCTACGAACTGACCGAGGAAGTCCGCGCGCTGCGCGCCACACTGCGCCAGATGGGCCACTTCGGGCCGATGCTCGGGCGCAGCAGCGCGATCCAGCATGTCTACGACACGCTCGAACAGCTCGCGCCCACCGAAGCGGCGCTGCTCGTGCACGGCGAAGCCGGCACGGGCAAGGAAGTCGCCGCGCGCACGCTGCATCAGCTGAGCCGCCGCCGCAAGGGGCCGTTCATCGTGTGTGATGCGCGCTCGCTCGTAGCCGAGACGGCCGCAGGCCGGCCGCTTGCTAGCGTGCTGTTCGGCCACGAGCGCGGCGCGTTCACGGGCGCGGAGCAGCGCGAGCCGGGTCTCGTCGATCAGGCGAGCGGCGGCACGCTCTTCATCGACGAGCTGACCGACCTGCCGCGCGAGCAGCAGGAAACGCTGCTGCGCGCGCTCGATTCGCAGACTTTCATGCGTGTGGGCGGCAACAGCGAGGTGGGCACCGATTTCCGCCTGATCGCGGCAACCCGTGCGAACCCGCGCGAAGCCGTCCAGCAGGGCGCGCTGCACGACGATCTGTGGCTGCGGCTCGATGCTGCGGCGATCCCGCTGCCGCCGCTGCGAGAGCGTGACGACGACGCCGCCCTGCTCGCGCTCGCGTGCATCGACGAGCTCAATCAGGAAGCCCAGGCGCACGGATTGGCCGGCGCGACGCGGCTCGTCGCGCCCTCGTTCGTCCGCGAGTGCCTTGCGTATGACTGGCCCGGCAATGTACGCGAACTGCACGAACGCGTGAGGCGCGCGTGGCACGCCTCGGGCGAGGTGCTGGAAACGTTGCAGGCCGAGGAAAGCAGCGGCGCGGGCCCGCGCGAGATGAACGGCGGCCGCGTGCAGGTCACCGTGGGCACGCCGCTCGCCGACGTGGAGGAAATGCTGATCCGCGCGACGCTCGACGCCGTGGGCGGCACGCGGCACCGCGCCGCGTCACTGCTCGGCATCAGCCCCAAGACGCTCTACAACAAGCTCCAGCGCATGCGGCTGAACTGAATCGGCAGAACGCCCGCACGCTGTAAAAAGGCTGCCCTTCGTTTCCGAAGGACAGCCTTTTTTCATTGCGCCGACGCGGTAATCAGGGCATCAAGGCAGCACGCTGCGCAGCAATGCCTGCGCCTCGACGTACCCCGGGTCCGCCACCATCCTGTCCCAGCGCTGCGCCTTGCCGCGCGCGCGCATGCGCTTGATGCGCAGGCCCGAAGCCTTGGCGGCGCGGCGCGGCTCGATGGTGCGCAACGCGTCGAGCACCTTTTCGGCCTCGTGCGGCTGGTTGCAGATCAGCACCATGTCGCAGCCCGCTTCGAGCGCGGCGCGCGCGCCCTCGGTGAGCGTACCGCCCTGGCGCGCGGCCTCCATCGAGAGGTCGTCGCTGAAGATCGCGCCCGTGAAGCGCAGCCGCTTGCGCAGAATCTCCTCGACCCAGATGCGCGAGAAGCCCGCGGGCTTCGAATCGACCTTCGGATAAATCACGTGCCCCGGCATCACCGCCGTGAGAGAGAGGCCGAGCCAGTCGTAAGGCTGCGCGTCTTCGCCGAGGATCGCTTCGAGCGGACGCTCGTCGACAGGCACCGCGACGTGCGAGTCCGCCGTAGCGAAGCCGTGACCCGGGAAATGCTTGCCGCAATTGGCCATGCCCGCAAGCGAAAGCCCGTGATTGAGACTCTTGGCGAGCAGCGTGACGACGCGCGGATCGCGATGGAACGCGCGATCGCCGACCACCTTCGACTGGCCATAGCCGAGATCGAGGACCGGCGTGAAGGAAAGATCGATGCCGCACGCGCGCAGTTCGCTCGCGAGGATGTAGCCGACTGCCGTCGCGAGCTTGGTGGCGAGCAGCACGTCCTTGTCCCACAACGCGCCGAGGCGCCCCATGGCCGGCAGTACGGTGAAGCCGTCGGTGCGAAAGCGCTGCACGCGGCCGCCTTCATGGTCGACGGCGATCAGCAGGTCCTCGCGCACCGAGCGAATGGCGTCGGTCAGCGCGACGAGCTGCGCACGGTTCTCGTAATGGCGCGCGAACAGGATCACGCCGCCGGTCATCGGGTGCGCGAGGCGGCGCACGTCGTCGTCGTTCAGCGTGGTGCCGACCACGTCGAGCATTACTGGCCCGGGATTGTTCTTCATCGATGAGTTTTGCGTAGATGCCGCGCAACGCACGGCGATAGATATCAGCCGTTGACTTCCGCAACCACGAACGACACCGCGTAGTCATGTTCGTCGGTGATGCTCACGCGCGCCGTGATACCGCGTTCGTCGAGCCACTGAGCGAGTTCGCCCGAAGCGACGATCACCGGACGGCCGCCCGGCTCGTTGAGGGTCTGCATGGCGCGCCAGGTCATCGGCATGCGCATGCCGAGGCCGATCGCTTTCGAGAACGCCTCTTTCGCGGAGAACCGCGTGCACAGATACGCCAGGCCCCGCGCCGCCGAGCGCGCCTTGCGCGCCTCGTAGACCGCGAGTTCGTCCGGGCCGAGCACGCGCGGCGCGAAGCGCCCGTTGGTGCGCTCCATGACTGCCGCCACGCGGCTCACCTGGATGATGTCGGTGCCGATCCCGTAGATCGCCATGAGACTCCCGTCGATGTATGTCGAATGCGCGCGGCGCGAAGGCGTGGGGGTTGCCATCAGCCGCGTGTGCCGAGGCGCGCCGCAACCATGATCGCCTTCATTTCGCGCACCGCGTTCTCCCAGCCCGCGAAGATTGCGTGCGCAACGATCGCGTGGCCGATGTTCAGCTCGACGATGCCGTCGATGGCCGCGATCTGCTGCACGTTCGTGTAATGCAAACCGTGACCGGCGTTCACCTTCAGTCCGAGGCTGTTGCCGCAGCTCACGCCAGTGGCCACGCGCTCGTATTCGCGCTCCTGCTCGCCGGCATCGTGCGCCTCGGCGTAGCGGCCCGTATGCAACTCGATCACGGGCGCGCCCGTTTCGTGCGCCGCGCGGATCTGCGTTTCGTCCGGGTCGATGAAAAGCGAGACGCGGCAGCCCGCATCGGCAAGCTGGCGGCAGGCGGCGGCAACGGCGTCGAAGTGGGCCGCGACGTCGAGGCCGCCTTCGGTCGTCAGCTCCGCGCGCTTTTCAGGCACGAGACAAACGTCGTGCGGTTTGATCTCGCACGCGATGTCGAGCATCTCGGCCGTCACCGCGCATTCGAGGTTCATGCGCGTTCGCAGTTGCGGACGCAGCGCGCGCACGTCGGCGTCGACGATATGGCGGCGATCCTCGCGCAGATGCAGCGTGATCGCGTCGGCGCCCGCCTCTTCGGCGAGGAGCGCCGCGCGGATCGGATCGGGATAAGCGGTGCCGCGCGCGTTGCGCAGCGTGGCGACGTGGTCGATGTTCACACCGAGGTCGATCACGTTGGGCGAAGTGAGAAAGAAGCTCATAGGTTCTGCAAGTCGATCAGAATCTGGCGCGTCGCGAGCGGCGTGCCGCCAAGGTACGTGTTCAGCAGGAAGCGCATGAGCGCCTTGCTCTGCGCAACCGTCTGGGGTCGATGGTAGTCGTCCTCTTCCATGTCGAGCAACGTCTGACCCGAAAGCCGGGGCCATTGAGAAGGCCATTCGTCCGATGCTTCGCGCACGCCGCGTTCTGGATCGAACACGTAGCGAGCTTCGGCCACGACGGCCTTGCGGTTGACGGTGCGGTTGAGCGCGAGCGCGTAGCCCGCCTCGCGCAGCAGCACGCGCTCGAACGAGCGCAGCACCTGTACGGGCGGCTCGTCGTGCGCGAGGCGCGTGAGCGTCACGACGTAGTGCCGAAAGAGTTCGGGGTGCGGGTCTTCGCGCGCGATGAACTTCACCAGCAGCTCGTTCACGTAGAAGCCGCACAGAAGCGCGTCGCCGGTCAGCGGCAACATGCCGCCGACCCACTCGGCGCCGGTGAGCGTGCGCACCTCGCCCTTGCCGGTCCACGAAAGCGCGAGCGGCTGGAAGGTTTGCAGCACGCCGCGCAACGCCGAATGCGGACGCTTCGCACCCTTCGCGACGAGCGCCACGCGGCCGTGATCGCGCGAGAGCACATCGATGATGAGGCTCGTCTCGCGGTACGGATAGCTGTGCAGCACGAAAGCCGGCTGCTCGGCGATGCGGTAATCGGGGGTCGTGCTGCGCGAAGCGCGCGGCAATTGCGAGCGCGCGGTGGTCTTGCGGCCGTTGCGTGATTCGGTGCGCCCTTCGAGCGTGGCGTCCGCGCCTTCGGTCATCGCGTTGCGCGTGGCGGCGCCTTTCGTCACCTTCGTGCTTCGCGTGCTCGTCGTGCTTTGGGTGCCTTTCGCAGGCGAGCGCCGCGCGCCGCGGGAATCGGGCGCTTCGCCCGGTGCGAATGCCTCGTCGGCCTGCGCGTCTTCGTGCGCGGGCCAGTCGTCGTGCAGGGTTCCGGCTGCGCCGTCACTCATACGCGGTGCCCGTCGTGCTTACTCGTAACCGTAGGCGCGCAGCCCGGCTTCGTTGTCGGCCCAGCCGCTCTTCACCTTCACAAAGGTTTCGAGGTACACGGGGCCGTCGAACAGCTTCTCCATGTCGAGTCGCGCGTCGGTGCTGATCTGCTTGAGTTTCGCGCCCTTCTGGCCGATCACCATCGCCTTCTGCGTGTCGCGCTCGACGAGAATCGTCGCGAAGACGCGGCGCAGCCGCCCTTCCTGCTCGAACTTGTCGATCAGCACCGTGCTCGTGTACGGGAGTTCGTCGCCGGTCCAGCGGAACACTTTCTCGCGCAGGATTTCGGCAGCGAGAAATCGCTCGCTGCGATCGGTGAGGTCGTCCTCGCCGTAGATCGGCTCGCCTTCGGGCAGATACGGCTTGAGCGTCGCAAGCAGGCGCTTGATGTCGTCCGGGTTATTTGCCGAAAGCGGCACGATCTCGCGGAACTCGCGCAGACCCTGCACCTGCTGGATGAACGGATACAGCGTGGCCTTGTCGTTCACGCGGTCGATCTTGTTGGCGATCAGGATCGTGGGCGCACTCGGGGGAATCAGGTCGAGCACTTTCTGGTCGTCGGGACCGAACTTGCCGGCCTCGATCACGAATAGCACGGCATCGACCGAGCTGAGCGTGGAGGTCACCGCGCGGTTCAGCGAGCGGTTGAGCGCCGTGCTGTGGCGCGTCTGGAAACCGGGCGTGTCGACGAAGATGTACTGCGCGTCGTCGATCGTGTTGATGCCGGTGATGCGATGGCGCGTGGTCTGCGCCTTGCGCGACGTGATGCTGATCTTCTGGCCGACCAGCGCGTTCATCAGCGTCGATTTGCCAACGTTCGGACGGCCGACGATCGCGACCATGCCGCAACGGAAACCGGCAGGAGTGGGGGTAGGAGCGTTCATGATCGGACCGGAATAGAAAAACGGGAGGCGCGCTCGCTGCGCGCCTCAGTGGAATCAGTGGCCGGCATCGGCCGCGCGCACGGGAATGGCCGTCGTGGCTTCGGCATGCGCCTCGGCATCGGCGCTGGTGCCGCCGGCCGTTGCGGTTTGCGCGCGCTCGACGGTGCGCAACGCCGATTCGGCTTTCACCGCGGCCGAACGGTGGCCGATGGCGCTGGCGCTCGGTACGGCGTCGAAACCCGTGGCCTTGTCGGCGGGCTTGTCGCTGGCCTTCTCTGCACCGCGTTCGGCCTTCTCCGCGGGCTTTTCAGCCGGTTTGTCCTTCTCCGCAGGGCGCTCCTGGACGTGCGCCGCGCGAATGACCGCGAGCGGCGCGCCTTCGGCTGCCGCGGTGTGCGCCGGACGCTCGGTACGCGCCGAGACACGCTCGCGGCGCTCCGGCGAGCGGAGATCGAGCGCGCCCTGCACGCCGGTTACGCCGGGGACGACCTCGGGTTCCGGTTTGGGAGCACGCGCGCCCTTCGAGCGGCGCGGCTTCGCAACCAGCGCGGGCGCGGCGGCCATGACCTCGTCGAGTGCCTTCTTCGCCGCGGCCTGCTCCGCCGCGCGACGGCTTGCGCCCGAGCCCGAGACCTTCACGTCGAGCTTCGGCACCGTGCATTCGACTTCGAACTGCTGATTGTGCGCCGCACCATGCGTCGCGACGACCGTGTAAGTGGGCAGCGCGATCTTGTGACCCTGCAGGTACTCCTGCAGCAGCGTCTTGGAATCCTTGCCGAGCGTGCGCGGATCGATGTGATCGAGGATCGGCACGTAGAGGCGTTTGATGACCGTCTGGGCGGCGTCGAAGCCGCCGTCGAGGAAGATCGCCCCGAAGATCGCCTCCAGCGCGTCGGCGAGGATCGACGGGCGGCGGAAGCCGCCGCTGCGCAACTCGCCTTCGCCGAGGCGCAGGCCGTCGGCAATATTGAGGGCCTGAGCGATTTCGTAAAGCGACTGCTGCTTGACGAGGTTCGCGCGCACGCGCGAGAGGTCGCCTTCGTCCAGCTTGCCAAAACGTTGGAACAATAGGGCAGCCACCGCGCAATTCAGAACCGAATCCCCGAGGAATTCAAGGCGTTCGTTATGCGTGGCACTGTGACTGCGGTGGGTTAAAGCCTGGCGCAGCAATTCCGCATTGCGAAATTCGTAGCGCAAACGGCTTTCCAACGGAGATTGGGGCATGGGGAGAGTATAACGCGCCCGCCGCCCCCGGCGAAAACAGGGGCGGCGGGCGAAAAACCGTGACGAAGCGACGTTACCGGGGATTTTTCAAGTAGCGCGCGAAGATGCAATGCGCGTGATACGAGTGAGACTCGTGTTCGCGCCTACGCTTTTGTTGCTGCTTCGATGACTGCTTCGCGCGCGTGCTGGACGTGCATTGCACGTCCAGCAAACACGAATTACTCGAACGAACCGATGCGACGCAGGTTGCTGAAGTTCATCCAGATGAAGAACGCGCGGCCCACGATGTTCGCGTCGGGCACGAAGCCCCAGTAGCGGCTGTCCGCGCTGTTGTCGCGGTTGTCGCCCATCATGAAGTAATGGCCCGCCGGCACCTTGCAGATCACGCCGCGCGCGTTGTACTGGCAGTTGTCGCGATACGGATAATCCTCTGCGCCCACGATGAACGGCGGCACCGCTGGGTTGTTGAGGATGTTGTTCTTGCGGCCGTTGCCGAGGTCTTCGGTGAACTGCTTCGCATAGCCAATGCGCTCTTCGTCGAAGAAGTCGCTCTGCGGTACTTCCGGCACCGGCTTGCCGTTGATCGTGAGCTGCTTGTCCTGATAGGCGACCACGTCGCCCGGCAGGCCGATCACGCGCTTGATGTAGTCGACCGACTCATCCTTCGGATAGCGGAACACGACCACGTCGCCGCGCTGGAGCGGCCGGCCCTGCGTGAGCTTCGTGTTCGTGATCGGCAGGCGGATGCCGTAGTCGAACTTGTTCACGAGGATGAAGTCACCCACGAGCAGCGTGGGCACCATCGAACCCGACGGAATCTTGAACGGCTCGACGACGAACGAGCGTACGAGGAACACGATCAGGATGACGGGGAAGAAGCTCGCCGTGTACTCGAGCCACCACGGCTGGCGCAGCTTGTCGTTGCGCAGGTTCTGACGCGTGACAGGCGCGTTTTCATCGGCGAAGCGCTCGCCCACACGCTCCTGCTGACGGTCGAACTCCGCGACCGCCGCATCGGCGGCGAGGCGCCGGCGCGGCATGAACACCAGTTTGTCTGCAACCCACGCAACGCCCGTCAAGATGACGAGCACAAAGAGTATCAGCGCAAAATTCATGTAGAGATCCGTTGTCCGGCTTATTTGCGTTACTTATTTATCTTCGACACGAAGGATGGCGAGGAAGGCCTCTTGCGGAATCTCGACCGAGCCGACCTGCTTCATCCGCTTCTTGCCTTCCTTCTGCTTTTCGAGCAACTTCTTCTTACGCGTGATGTCGCCGCCGTAGCACTTGGCCAGCACGTTCTTGCGCAGCGCCTTGATGTTCTCGCGCGCGATGATGTGCGCGCCGATCGCGGCCTGAATGGCCACGTCGTACATCTGGCGCGGAATGATCTCGCGCATCTTCGCCGCGACTTCGCGGCCGCGGTACTGCGACTGCGAACGGTGGACGATGATGGACAGCGCATCGACCTTGTCGCCGTTGATCAGCATGTCGACCTTCACGACGTCCGAGCTGCGGTATTCCTTGAACTCGTAGTCCATCGACGCATAACCGCGCGACACCGACTTCAGACGGTCGAAGAAGTCGAGCACGATTTCCGCCATCGGAATTTCGTACGTGAGCTGCACCTGGCGCCCGTGGTACTGCATGTTGATCTGGTTGCCGCGCTTGTTCGTACAGAGCGTGATGACCGAACCCACGTACTCTTGCGGCATGTACAGGTTCACGGTCACGATCGGCTCGCGGACCTCGCCGATCTTCGAGGGCTCTGGCATCTTCGCCGGGTTCTCGACCTTGATCGTGCTGCCGTCCGCCTGCACGACCTCGTACACCACGGTCGGCGCCGTGGTGATGAGGTCCATGTCGAACTCGCGTTCGAGACGCTCCTGCACGATTTCCATGTGCAGGAGGCCGAGGAAGCCGCAGCGGAAACCAAAGCCCAGCGCCTGCGAAACTTCCGGCTCGTATTGCAGCGAGGCGTCGTTGAGCTTGAGCTTTTCGAGCGATTCGCGCAGCGCATCGTACTGGTTCGCCTCGACCGGATAGAGGCCGGCGAACACCTGCGGCTTCACTTCCTTGAAGCCCGGCAGCGGCTCGGCGGCCGGCCTGGTCGCGTGCGTGACGGTGTCGCCCACCTTGGTCGCGGCGAGTTCCTTGATGCCTGCGATGATGAAGCCCACCTGCCCCGCCGAAAGCTCGTCGAGGTTGCGCGACTTGGGCGAAAACACGCCGACGTGCTCGACCGGATACTGCGCGCCGGTGGCCATCAGCTTGATCTTGTCCTTTGGCCGCAGCGTACCGTTGACGATACGCACGAGCATCACCACGCCCACGTAGTTGTCGAACCACGAGTCGATGATGAGCGCCTGCAGCGGCGCTTCCGGAGCGCCCTTGGGCGGCGGCACCTTGGCGATGAGCGCTTCGAGCACGTCTTCCACGCCGAGGCCGGTCTTCGCGCTGCAGCGCGTGGCGTCGGTGGCGTCGATGCCGATCACGTCCTCGATTTCTTCGATGGCGTTTTCGGGGTTGGCGGCGGGCAGGTCGATCTTGTTGAGCACCGGCACGACTTCCACACCGAGTTCGATCGCGGTGTAGCAGTTCGCCACCGTCTGCGCCTCGACGCCCTGGCTCGCGTCCACCACGAGCAGCGCGCCCTCGCACGCAGAGAGCGAGCGGCTCACCTCGTAGGAGAAGTCGACGTGCCCCGGCGTGTCGATCAGGTTCAGGTTGTAGACCTTGCCGTCACGCGCCTTGTACGTGAGCGCAGCGGTCTGCGCCTTGATGGTGATGCCGCGCTCGCGCTCGAGATCCATCGAGTCGAGCACCTGCGATTCCATTTCGCGGTCGGACAAGCCGCCGCACAGCTGGATGATGCGATCGGCGAGCGTCGACTTGCCATGGTCGATGTGCGCAATGATCGAGAAGTTACGAATATGATCCATTCAGTACCGATCAAGCGAAAAAGGCGCGCCCCAACGATTGCGTGGCACGCCTCGTAAACAGATGAAAAACCGGACTATTTTAGCCGAAAAGGGGTGCCACGGGCGAACCATCCGGTGATGTAACGGATGTGTCATGGCGCGACGCAGATGTCCCGCGGCGTGCCGGCCGTTAGTTTCACGCTCCGCCCGTCGGAGCTGGCGGCGCGCTCGGTGCGCCCGGACCCAGGCCCAGCGTCGCGCGCACGCGCGCCTCGTCGAGATGGTAGTGACACAGCTCGATGCCGTCGCAAAGGAGTACCGGCACGAGTTCGTCGTAACGGGCCTGGAGCGCGGGGTCGGAATCAACATCGACGACGTCGAGCCGCGCGCCCGCCGCTGCGACTAGCGGCTCGAGCGCCACGCGCATGTCCTCGCACAGATGACACCATGCGCGCCCGTAGAGCACGAGGTGCGCGCTCGCCCGTTCGAGCGCGCCCGGCGCCGCCGACGCAGACCGCATGGGTGTGCGCATCGGCGTTACTTCTGCCCCGGCGCGCGCGGGCGCAACGGCACGAACTGCGTGTTGTCGCCGCGACGCACGAGCACCGCCACCGTCTTCTGCGGGTCGAGATGCGCCGTCACCTCCTGGAACTGCTTGGCACTGGTGATATCCGTGTCGCCCACGCGCAGGATGATGTCGCCCTTCTGGAGGCCGGCGCGCTGTGCCGGGCCATCCACCGAGTCCACCATCGCGCCGCCCTTGATCTTGAGCTGGGCGAGCTGGTCGGCGGGGATATCGACCACCGCGATACCGAGCGCGTTCAACGCGCGCGGCTTGGGCTCGGGCGCCTTTTTCTGGTCGGCCTTCGCACTCTTGTCGGTCTGCATCTCGGCGATCGTGATCGGCAGATCGCGCGTTGCGCCCTTGCGCCAGACCGTCACAGTCGCCTTGGTGCCCGGCTTCGTGTCGCCGACCATGCGCGGCAGGTCGGTCGCGGCGTCGACGCTCACGCCGTTGAACTTCAGGATGATGTCACCCGGCTGGATGCCCGCCTTGTCGGCCGGGCCGCCCGGCTCGACGCTGGAGACGAGCGCGCCTTGCGCCTTGGGCAAACCGAGCGAGTCGGCCACGTCCTTCGTCACCTCGCCGATGGCCACGGCAATGCGGCCGCGCGTGACCTTGCCCGTGGACTTGAGCTGATCCGCCACGCGCATTGCCTCGTCGATCGGAATCGCGAACGAGATGCCCATGAAACCACCGGTGCGGCTATAGATCTGCGAGTTGATGCCGATCACCTCGCCCTGCATGTTGATGAGCGGACCGCCCGAGTTGCCGGGATTCACGGCCACATCGGTCTGGATGAACGGCAAATAGTCGCCCGTGTCGCGCCCCTTCGCACTCACGATGCCCGCGGTCACGGTGTTCTCGAGGCCGAACGGCGAACCGATCGCCACGACCCACTCGCCCACGCGCACCTTGTTCGAGTCGCCCATCGTCACGGCCGGCAGATTCGCGGCCTGGATCTTCACGACGGCAACGTCGGTGCGGTCGTCCACGCCGATCAGCTTGGCCTTGAATTCACGCTTGTCGGTGAGCGTCACGTAGATGCTGTCCGCGTCGTCGACCACGTGCGCGTTGGTCATCACGTAGCCGTCGCTCGAGAGGATGAAACCCGAGCCTACGCCGCTGTTCTGTTCGGTGTCATTGCCGCTGTCCGGGCCCGAATCCGAACCGCCGCCCTGGCTTCCGCCCTGGCTGCCACCCTGACCGCCGCCCTGCCCACCCTGCGGCCCTTGCGGGAGCGGGATGCCAAAGAACCGGCGGAAGAATTCCGACATGTCGCCTTGATCCATGCCCGGCGGGAGGCCGCGCTGAGCTGTGGAGATACGCGTGGTGGTGCGGATATTGACGACCGACGGCCCCACTTTGTCCACGAGGTCGGCGAAGTCGGGCAGGTTGGCAGCCGGCGCCGCCGATGCCACGTGCGGCGTGAACGGCAGGCACGCCGCCACGACCGCGGCCGCGAAAAATTTGCGCAGCGGGAGAATCGTCATATCGAAGTCAGCCGAAGGAAGGAGTTACCTGGGAGCCTTGTATTCTATGGCAGACGCGAACTGCTGCAACGTGGTCTGGGGCACTTCGCCAAGCAACGTGATGAAGTAATCGCCGCTGCGCTTCACGAGCACGTGGGTCGCGCCACTGCTGCCCGAGCCTTCCTTGCGACTGTTGTTCTTGACCGGCTCGATAAATACGGAGAGTGTGGACAGTCCGTCGGAAAATACGGCCTGATCGACCGGGATGGGCGGATCGCTCGCGTCGCGCGCCGCCATCGGCCGACGCACTTCGCGAATCTTCTGGAACCCCGGTGCGGCCTGGCCAAACGACCAGCCCTGCGCTTCGATGTCGACCGGCTGGAGCGGCGGGCGCACGACGTTCCAGCCCTCGATATTACGCATGCCGTTCACGATAGGCGTCTTGTCAACAGGACCGCCGATGCGCACCTGCGTGAACGCGAGCTGCTGGAGTACCTGGCCGTTCGACGGATCGAGCATCTGCGAACGCAGCAGCAGACCGGTTTTCGCATCCGCCCATAGCTTGTAGGCAAAGCGGAAATTGTCCTTCGGGTCGAGCTGGATCACCTGGCTGTCGAGGCCCGCCACCCTGTCATTGCCGAGCATCTTCGGCTCGTAGACGCCCAGCACCTGGTCGCCGCTCGTGGAAAGCAGCGCCGGGAAAGCGTCCTTGTTCTGGCGCTTTTCGACGACGAGCAGCTTGCGCTCGGGCACGAAGGTATAGAGATCGTCGTTGTGGCGCAGCATCGTGCGCGGCTTGCCGTCGAGGCTTTCGAGCTTTTCGAACTCGCCGTCCTGCTTCGAGGCGTAGTGCGTGATGCGCGAGGACTGCACGAACTCGCCGCGCTGGTAGACGAAGGTGCCTTCGTAATTTTGCTGCTGGGCGGCCTGCTGGATGCGGTCGAGCAGCTGTGCCGCGCCCTGGCGCGCGGCGGCATCGGCCGCGGACGCGCCTTGCGCGTGGGCACGCGGGGCGACAGACAGTGCGGTGAACATCACGGCTGCGCAGCAAAGGAATGCCGGCAACCGCCCCCAGATTGTCTTTTTATTCAACCGCAATGTCTGCATCAAACTTATTGGCCTTGCGTGGTAAGAGCGGCTGAGCGGACGTACGGCATGGAATCCGACATGACCGGTTGCTGCGCGAACTGCTGGTGCGCCTGCAGATATTCGTCGAGCCGCGCGTCGCGGATGATGTTACCGTCCTGACCGCCCGCGACAGGCGCTGGCGTGGTGTTCATCGCCACGCGCTGCACGCCGTCGCCCTGCGACTGCACGGCGGCGATTTGCGGCGCGCCGGCCACGCCCACGCCGCGCATTTGCGGCATAACGATCCACGTGAGCGTGGCGGCGGCGGCCGCCACGGCCAGCGACGGCATCACGCGACGGCGCAGCGCCAGAATGCGGCCCACGCGCTCGTTGCGGCCAGCCCGCACCCGCGGCAGCGCGGCGGGTGCGAGCAGATGCGGCTCCGCTTCGAAGCGCGCCGCGAAACCCGTCATGAAGGCGCGGCTTGCCGCCTGGCTGAGGGCCAGTTCGTCAGAACGCAGCACGTCGCCGATCAGGTGGTACTCCGACCAGGCTGCGCGCCCTTCGCCGTCGAGTTCCAGATAATTTCCGTTCAGATGCTCCTGCGGCGACGCTTCACCATCGACGAAGGCGGACAGACGCTCGCCGCGCGAGCTTGATACCGATTGCATCGAGACCGAACCCATGATGCTCCCCATTCCCTAACAGACGTCCCTGTGACACCAACTCATTCTGGTGAATCGCGTCGCCGCCCGGGGCGAAGCTGGTGCTTCTTCTTACCAGCGCTTGCCTTCCGGAGTGTCCAGCAGCGGACGCAATTTTGCCGCAATGGCTTCCCGAGCGCGGAAAATTCTCGATCTGACGGTGCCGATCGGGCACCCCATCATCTCGGCGATTTCCTCGTAGCTTAGGCCTTCTATTTCCCGAAGCGTAATGGCGGTGCGCAGCTCTTCCGGTAAAACCGCCATCGCAGCATTGACCGTCTGTGCGATCTGCTTGCTCATCAACATCGACTCGGGCGTATTGATATCCCTTAGTTGATCGGCGTCCGAGAAAGTTTCCGCTTCTTCAGCATCTGCCTCGGTAGAAGTCGGCGCGCGTCTTCCCTGGGTCGCAAGGTAGTTCTTCGCCGTATTGACAGCAATCCGGTACAACCACGTATAGAAAGCCGATTCGCCACGAAACTGCGGTAGTGCGCGGTAAGCCTTGATAAAGGCGTCCTGGGCCACGTCCTCGACCTCGGCGGGGTCCCGCACGAGGCGCGAGATCAGCCGGATGATCTTGCGGTGGTATTTCGAGACCAGGAGCTCGAACGCGGCCTTGTCGCCTTTTTGCACGCGCTCGACCAGAACCTGATCAATTTCTTTTTCGCTCACCTGAAAAATCCGTTAGCACATGAAGTAGACGTGGGGGCACCATTGTAGCGTCCCCGCCACGGTCTCACGTTACGCGAGTAACAGCGGTTACAAGCTTTACAGCGAAAGGAAGCTCAGCGACCGGCCGCGCTGCGCGCGCGCACGGCGAGTGTGCGGAAGGATTCTGCCGGAATGGCGTCGGCGGCGACGAGAATCGTCGTGCGGCGTGCACCCTGCTCCACGACTAGCGCGAGCAGCCATGCGCCCCATTGCGACGCGCCGGCAAGGCGACCGGCCCCGAGGCAGGCGCCGTCGCGCGACCACGCCGTCAGAAAATCTGACCCGATTTCGAGGAAGGCCGGTTGCTTGCGTCGCCACGCCGCAGCCGCGAGGCCGCCGGTCGCGAGGAACGCCAGCGTGACCGGGAAGGCTTGCCAGGCGCCGAACCAGGGTGCGAGCGTCGTGTAGACGGCGGCCGCGGCCATACCCAAACCCGCGGCAACGAGCAGTTGCAGCGCACGCGATGGACGCAGGGAAAGAAGCGGCGCGCCCGCGCGCCGCGAGGGGAAAGCAGGAGGAACGCGGCCCGCCGAAGCATTCGGCGCGGCCGCTTTCTCGTCGTGCGGGATCAAGCGTGACGCTTGAAGACGAGTGTGCCGTTGGTGCCGCCGAACCCGAACGAGTTCTTCAGCGCGACGTCGATCTTCATGTCCCGCGCGGTGTTCGCGCAGTAGTCCAGATCGCATGCCGGATCCTGGTTGAAGATGTTGATCGTCGGCGGCGACACCTGGTTGTGCACGGCCAGCACCGTGAACACCGACTCGAGGCCGCCCGCGCCACCCAGCAGGTGGCCCGTCATCGACTTGGTCGAGTTCACGACGATGTCCTTCGCGTGGTCGCCAAAAGCGCGCTTGATCGCCGTGGTTTCCGCGAGGTCGCCGAGCGGCGTGGACGTGCCGTGCGCGCTCAGCCAGTTCACTTCGCTGGTGTTGACGCCCGCGTTCTTCATCGCGGCGATCATGCAGCGGCGCGCACCGTCGCCGTCTTCCAGCGGCGCGGTCATGTGATACGCGTCGCCGCTCATGCCGTAGCCGCCGATTTCCGCATAGATCTTCGCGCCGCGCGCCTTCGCGTGTTCGTACTCTTCGAGCACCATCACGCCCGCGCCTTCGCCGAGCACGAAGCCGTCACGGTCCTTGTCCCACGGACGGCTGGCCGTCGCCGGATCGTCGTTGCGCTGCGAGAGCGCGCGCGCCGCCGCGAAGCCGCCGATGCCGAGCGGCGAGACGGTCGATTCCGCGCCGCCCGCGATCATCACGTCGCAGTCGCCGTATTCGATCAGACGCGACGCTTCGCCGATGCAGTGCAGGCCGGTCGTGCAGGCCGTGACCATCGCCAGATTCGGGCCCTTGAGGCCGTACTTGATCGACAGATGGCCCGAGATCATGTTGATGATCGAGGCCGGCACGAAGAACGGCGAGATGCGGCGCGGGCCGCGGTTGAGCAGTTCGGTTTGCGTGACTTCGATCATCGGCAGGCCGCCGATACCCGAGCCGACGTTCACGCCGATCCGCTCCGCGTTCGCTTCGGTGACTTCGAGACCGCTGTCCTGGATCGCCTGCATGCCCGCCGCGATGCCGTAATGGATGAACGTATCCATATGGCGCGCTTCTTTCGCCGGCATGTAGTCTTCGACGTTGAAGCCCTTCACTTCGCCGGCAAAGCGGGTCGAGAAGTTCGTCGCGTCGAACTTCGTGATGTTGGCGATGCCGGACTTCCCGGCGACCAGATTGGCCCAGCCGTCGGCAACATTATTGCCAACAGGCGAAATCAGCCCCAGGCCTGTAACAACAACTCGACGACGGCTCACGGTAACCCCTTATCCATAGATGACAAAAACAAAAGCCACAGAGGCCACAGGAAATGCTCCTGTGAGCCCTGTGGCTAGTTGACCGGCAGATGCCCCGCAGCGAGTGCGGCAGGCGTATGCGGTTTCACGGGCGAGCGTCCTCGCGGGCCGCCAGCGCATGCGCGGCGCGGCCCAGGCGGGAATCTGGCGCTTAGGCCTTGACGTTCGCGCGAGCGTAGTCGATCGCTTGCTGAACCGTCGTGATCTTCTCGGCTTCCTCGTCCGGGATTTCCATGCCGAACTCGTCTTCGAGAGCCATGACCAGTTCGACGGTGTCGAGCGAGTCGGCGCCCAGATCGTTCACGAACGAAGCTTCGTTCTTGATTTCCGCTTCGGCGACGCCCAGTTGCTCGGCGACGATCTTCTTGACGCGCTGTTCGATGTTGTCCATTACCCCTCCAAGGGAAAAAAGTTAGCTCATGAGTGCGAGTGCGCGCATTTTATCAGGTTTGACCTGGCTGAAAAGCGGCGCTCAAGGTTCCGGAAGGCTATCCGCGACGGCGCTTGGGCAATGTTTTGCATCAAGCGCATCAAGGCGCGGATAGTACCTGAATCCGGTTAAGACATATACATGCCGCCGTTCACGTGCAACGTCGTGCCCGTGATGTAGGCTGCCTGCGGCGACGCGAGGAACGCGACCGCATGCGCGATGTCGTCCGGGCTGCCGAGGCGGCCCAGCGGAATCTGCTGCTTGAGCGCGGCTTGCTGCTCCGCCGGCAGGTCCTTCGTCATGTCGGTGTCGATGAAACCGGGCGCGACACAGTTCACGGTGATGCCGCGGCTGCCGATCTCGCGTGCGAGCGCGCGCGTCATGCCCGCCACGCCGGCCTTGGCGGCGGCGTAGTTGGCCTGGCCCGGGTTGCCCGACGAGCCCACCACCGAGGTGATGTTGATGATGCGGCCCGTGCGCGCCTTCATCATCGGGCGCAGCACCGCGCGCGAGAGGCGGAACACCGACTTCAGGTTGGTGTCGATGACCGAGTCCCACTCGTCGTCCTTCATGCGCATCGCCAGGTTGTCCTGCGTGATGCCCGCATTGTTGACGAGGATCCCGAGACCGCCGAATTCCTTGACCGTTGCGTCGATCAGCGCTTCCGCCGCAGCGGCGTCATTGACGTTGAGCACCGCGCCGCGGCCCTTCAGGCCCGCTGCTTCGAAAGCGGCCGAGATGGCCTGCGCGCCGGTTTCGCTCGTTGCCGTACCGATCACCGTCGCGCCCTGGCGCGCCAGTTCCAGCGCGATCGCACGGCCGATGCCGCGGGTGGCGCCGGTCACGATCGCGGCTTGATTGTCGAGAGTCTTTTCCATCGTTTGAATCCGTTAGCGGTGGTGGCGTAGGCGCTCAGGCCTTCAGAAGCGCGAGCGCTTCGTCGAGCGACTTCGGATCGAGCACCGAGGCGCCGACCAGGTTGCCGTCGATACGCCTGGTGAGGCCCGCAAGCACCTTGCCCGGACCGCATTCGACCACGTGCGTCGCGCCGTGCGCCGCGATGGCCTGCACGCATTCGACCCAGCGCACGGCGCCCGCGGCCTGGCGCACGAGCGCGTCGCGGATCTTCGCGGGGTCGGTTTCGAATGCCACGTCGACGTTGTTCACCACGGGAATCTGCGGCGCGTTGAGCGTGACGTTCGCGAGATAGTCGCGCAGCTGATCCGAGGCGGGCTTGAGCAGCGACGAGTGGAACGGGGCCGATACCGGCAGCGGCAGCGCGCGCTTGGCGCCCTTCGCCTTGGCGATTTCGCAGGCCTTCTCGACCGCGCCCTTGTGGCCCGCGATCACGACTTGCGCCGGCGCGTTGAAGTTCACCGCTTCGACCACACCGCCGCTCGCGGCGGCGGCTTCCGTGCAGACTGCGCGCACAGTGTCGTCGTCGAGGCCGAGCACGGCGGCCATGCCACCCTCGCCAACCGGCACCGCGCTCTGCATCGCCTGCGCGCGAAAGCGCACGAGCGGTACGGCGTCACGGAATGCGAGCACGCCGGCGGCGACGAGCGCCGTGTATTCGCCGAGGCTGTGGCCCGCAACGATGGCAGGCAGAGGACCGCCCGCCTGCTGCCACGCGCGATAAACGGCGTAGGCGGCGGTGAGCATGACCGGCTGGGTGTTGGTGGTGAGATTGAGTTCTTCGGCGGGGCCTTCGGCGATCAGCTTGCCGAGGTCCTGGCCCAGCGCGTCGGACGCTTCTTGCAGCGTCTCGCGCACGACGGCGTTATCGGCGAAGGCGTCGAGCATGCCGACGGCCTGCGAGCCTTGTCCGGGAAAAACGAACGCGAAATTCATAACGTCCCCAAATTCGATCAATACGGGTGGGCAATGCGCTCGGACGAACCGCCGCGGACTGCGCACGACGTGCACGTCGTACGC
Source organism: Paraburkholderia sp. CNPSo 3281 (assembly GCF_024206515.1). Taxonomy (NCBI): domain Bacteria; kingdom Pseudomonadati; phylum Pseudomonadota; class Betaproteobacteria; order Burkholderiales; family Burkholderiaceae; genus Paraburkholderia; species Paraburkholderia sp. CNPSo 3281. The sequence goes on from NZ_JAMBPS010000014.1 coordinate 99,379, forward strand.
CAGGACCGGCTGCGGGAGCGCGAGAGCCCGCTCAGGATGCTTAGAAGCGGATGACGGAGGCGCCCCAGGTGAAGCCGCCGCCGACGCCTTCGATCAGCACGTTATGGCCGCGCTTGATGCGGCCGTCGCGCACCGCGACGTCGAAAGCGAGCGGAATCGAGGCCGCCGAGGTGTTGCCATGCTCGCCGACGGTCACCACCATGCGCTCGGCGGGCAGGCCGAGCTTGCGGCAGGTGCCCTGCATGATGCGGATGTTGGCCTGGTGCGGAATCAGCCAGTCGACCTGGTCGGCGCTCAGCTGCGCCTTGTCGAGCGCCTCGATCGCGACCTTTTCGAGCACGTTCACGGCCAGCTTGAACACGGCCTGGCCGTCCATGTGCAGGAACGCGTTGCCCGCGATCACGCCGCCGTGCACGTTGCCCGGCGTGCACAGGATGTGCGCGTAGCTGCCGTCGGCGTGCAGCGCGCTCGAAAGCACGCCCGGTTCGCTCGACGCCTGCATCACGATCGCGCCTGCGCCGTCGCCGAACAGCACGCAGGTGGTGCGATCGCTGAAATCGAGAATACGCGAGAAGGTTTCCGCGCCAACCACGAGCGCCGTGCGATGCTGGCCGCTACGGATCAGGCTGTCGGCCACCGAAACGGCGTACGCGAAGCCCGAGCACACGGCCTGCACGTCGAACGCCGCGCCGTGATTGCGGATGCCGAGCTTGTTCTGCAAGAGGCAGGCCGTGCTCGGAAAGACGAAATCGGGCGTGGAAGTGGCGACGATGATGAGGTCGATCGACTGCGGATCGACGTCGGCGGCCGCGATCGCACGCTGCGACGCCGCAAGCGCGAGATCGCTCGTCGTGACGTCGGGGGCGGCGAAGTGGCGCGCGTGAATGCCCGTGCGGGCCACGATCCACTCGTCGCTTGTCTCGACGCCTTTCGCGGCGAGCCGTTCGGCCAGTTCCTGGTTGGTGACGCGATCAGGCGGAAGGTAGCTGCCCGTGCCGATCACGCGGGAATAGAGAGTCGATTGAGCCATTATGCCTTCGAGGATGATGCGGCGCCGGGCGGTACCTCGCCCGCTGCCTGGCTGGGCGCACTGGAAGCCTGCCCCGCCTGCGCGGCTTGCACGTTCTGGGCGCCGCCGGGCTCGTCTGCCGCCTGTTCGAGCGAACCGGCGTTTTCTTCCATGGCGTGCGCGAGGCGCTCCAGCACGCCATTTTTGACGGCATCATACCCGCGATTGATCGCACACTCAAACGCGTAGGCATCGGCCGAGCCGTGGCTCTTGATGACGAGGCTCTTCAAGCCGAGCAGCGCCGCGCCGTTGTACTGGCGATGGTCGACACGCTTCTTGAAGCGCATGAGCACGGGCAGCGCGGCAATCGCCATGAGCTTGGTGAGCCACGAGCGGCCGAACTCTTCCTTGATCATGTCGTTGAGCATCTGCGCGAGGCCCTCCGACGTCTTGAGCGCGACATTCCCAACGAAACCGTCACAGACGATGACGTCGACGGTGCCCTTGTAAATGTCGTTGCCTTCGACGTTGCCGCGGAAGTTCAGCGTGCTCGCGCGCAGAAGCTCGCCTGCGCGCTTGATGGTGTCGTTGCCCTTGATGACTTCTTCGCCGATATTCAGGAGCCCGATGGTTGGGCGATCCTTGCCCTCGAGCGCCGCGACGAGCGCGTGGCCCATCTCCGCGAACTGCAGCAGGTGCTGCGGTTCGCAGTCGACGTTCGCGCCGAGGTCGAGCATCGTCGTGTAACCGCGCGGGTTCGGCAGCGCGAAGGCGATAGCCGGGCGTTCGATGCCGGGCAACGTCTTGAGCACGTAGCGCGAAACGGCCATCAGCGCGCCGGTGTTGCCGGCCGAGATGCAGGCTTGCGCCTCGCCCTCTTTCACGCGATTGAGCGCGACGCGCATCGACGAGTCTTTTTTCTTGCGCAGGGCGACTTCGACCGGATCGTCCATTTCGACGACCTCGGTGGCGGGCACGACGGTAAGCGCGGGATGGTCCGACGCCTTCAGCTTCTTCAACTGGGCGCGAACCGCCGACTCGACGCCTACGAGCATGAGATGCGCGTCGGGGTGCGAGCGGACGAAATGGACTGCGGCAGGCACCGTCACAGACGGGCCGTGGTCGCCTCCCATGCAATCTATCGTGAGCGTAACAGTCATGGAATGCGACGGATTTCAGGCACAAAAAAGCGGCAGTTGAATGCCGCCTTTTTTGCCGAGCCGAAATATGGTCAAGCGAACGGAATCGTCAGATGCGGCACCAGGTCGTCAATACTGCGCGACACTGCACCGCACGCTGAAACGATTAGTCGTTCTTGGTCTTGACGACTTTCTTGCCGCGGTAGTAGCCGTTCGGGCTGATGTGGTGACGCAGATGCACTTCACCCGTGCTCGGCTCGACGGCCAGCGGCGCGCCCGTGAGGAAATCGTGCGAGCGGTGCATACCGCGCTTCGACGGCGACTTCTTGTTTTGTTGAACTGCCATGATAACTCCTGAAAATTTTCCGAATTCTAACACAGCCCGATCCGGCCGCCGCCACCCTTGGGGGGTGGCCGGACTCCGGGCTCAGGCCCACGCGTCTGGTACTGCCTGCCCTGCGCAGCCGCCTAAGGCTTACCTTAGTGCTTGCTGCCAGGACCGTCCTTCTTGAGCGATTCGAGCGCCGCAAACGGGTTGACGCGCTCTTCCGGCTCGATTTCCTGCTCCGGCACGTCGTCCACGGAATCCACGCCTTCCGCGCCGTCGGGACCCGAGGCGAGGCTTTCGTGAATTTCAGGACAGACTTCGTGCTTCGGCACCAGCGGAAGCGCGAGCAACAACTCCTCTTCGATCAAGTCGACGAGATCGAAATGGCGCGAGCCCACGATCACTTCGACTTCATCGTCGTCGAGCGGAAACTCGTCCGCCTCTTCTTCCGTCTGGACGATACGAAAGGTCGCATCCGCATTGAATGCCTGCTCGTAGGGAGCAAGGCACCGCTGGCACGCGAGCCACGCGCCACCGTGAACAGCAAGCCGCAGGTATGGCTGCGGCCCTTCGGTGGCGTTGTCCTGCAATTCCTGCTGGGTGAAGCCCGCAGCCTGCCAGGTGAACGCGGTGTCGCGATCTGGCGCCTCAGCCGGGACTTCGTTTAACATGCGCGGCAGTTGCGAGACGCGCACGACGCCTGCTGCCTCGCGCTCGCTGCGTGCGAATTCGAAGATATCGAAGTCGCGCGGATTCAGTTCAGCGCCAGCAGGCTTACCAGAATGTTCGGTCATGTGCGCTCTCCTGCTTCAAGGCTTAGGGCGGGACAAGCGATGCGCGAAAAGCCGCCAGCGGCTCGCAGCAATCCAGCCTGGACCGGCCCGCACTGGCCTGCATCGACCTGCGTTTGCCTATATTTGCCATCGACACGCTGCTGCCGGCAAGGTCTTTCGAGCCGTGACGCCGCAAAATTCAGGCGCCCGCACAAGACGTACGACGAGAGCATACCGATGAAAAGCCCAAAATCATATCGCCTTTATCTTTGTGAGTCAAACACTTAAGCTCGCGTACGCAAGTGTCTGTGCGAGCGCGGTTTTCGGGAGCCTCTGACGACGTTCTACGCGAAATCCGCCCCCGTTTTCGAGGCGAAATCCACCCGGAAATCGCCAAAGCACAGCCGCCTTTTCTCCAGCCACATTCGCAGCCGCCCTCATACTCCGATCGAACATGCAGGATTCTCCCTCGCAGGCCCCGCGCACGGGCCGCCCCGCCCTCATCCTCGCCTCCAGCTCGCGCTACCGGCGCGAGTTGCTCGAACGTCTGCGCATTCCGTTCGAGACAGCCGTGCCCGCCGTCGACGAAACGCCGCACCCCGGCGAAACGCCCGAAGCCACGGCGCTGCGCCTCGCTGCCGCGAAGGCCCGCGCAGTGGCCGCCGCCCTGCCCGCCGGCCGCGCGCGCGCGCTCGTGATCGGCTCCGACCAGGTCGCCACCTTCGATGGACGCCAGATCGGCAAGCCCGGCACGCACGAACGGGCGCTCGAGCAGCTGCAGGCCATGCGCGGCCGCGAAGTGTTGTTCCATAGCGCCCTGAGCGTGCTCGACACCGCCACTGGCCAAACGGATACCGTCGATGTCGTCACGAAGGTGCGCTTTCGCGACCTGCCCGACACCGCGCTCGACGCCTATCTGCGCGCCGAAACGCCATACGACTGCGCAGGCAGCGCGAAATCGGAGGGACTTGGCATCGCGCTGCTCGAAGCGATCGAGTCGGACGACCCCACCGCCCTGATCGGCCTGCCGCTCATCGCGCTCACGCGCATGCTGCTTGCCGCGGGCTATCCGTTGCTGGAGACGCAAGCATGAGCCTTGGCACTCTCTATCTGATCCCCAACACGCTGGGCGAAGGCGACGATGCCGCGCTCAACGCCGTCCTGCCCGCGCCCGTGCGCGAACGCGCGGGCGCGCTCGCCAGCTATATCGGCGAAAATGCGAAGACCACGCGCGCCTTCCTCAAGCGCGTGGGCACGACGCGCCCGATCCAGGAAATCGAGATCCGCGAACTCAATGTCAACACGCCCGCCGGCGAGGTCGAGAAGCTGCTCGCACCGCTGCTTGCGGGCATCGACACGGGGCTCGTCTCCGAGGCGGGCGTGCCCGCCGTCGCCGATCCGGGCGCGCTGCTCGTGCGGCGCGCGCACGAGCGCGGGATCAAGGTCGTGCCGCTCGTGGGCCCGAGCTCGATCCTGCTCGCGTTGATGGCGTCGGGCCTGAATGGCCAGAGCTTCGCGTTTCACGGCTACCTCCCCGTCGATGCGAACGAGCGCGTGAAAAAGCTGCGCGATCTGGAGCAGATCTCACGCAAGAGCAAGCAGACGCAGATCTTCATCGAGACGCCCTATCGCAACCGCACACTGCTCGACGCGCTGCTCGCGACCTGCGCCCCGTCCACACTCGTGTGCGTCGCCGCCGATCTCACGCTGCCCACCGAGACGATCGTGAGCCGCGCCGTGTCCGACTGGAAGAAGAAGCCCGCGCCCGAATTGCACAAGCGGCCGGCGATTTTCCTGCTGCTCGCGCACTGAACGCATCGGCGCGCAAAAACGAATCGGCCGCTGCGCAACCATCGCGCAGCGGCCGATTTTTCTCGAGGACGACCGGAAGCGAAAGCGCCGCCGCCGCTCAGTGCACCGATACCTTGCCGCCCATCAGCAGCGAATGCACAGCCGCCGAGCCGATGTTCGCGCCCACGCGCTTCGCCACACGATCGGTGAGGCTCTGCTTGACCGTGTAATCGACGACGTCCGGCGCCTTGATGACCTCGCGCGCCACGTAATCGGTGTCACCGTAGCCGTCCGCGAGACCGAGCTCCACGCTCTTCTGCCCGGTCCAGAACAGGCCCGTGAAGATATCCGGCGAGTCCTTCAGGCGCTTGCCGCGGCCGGCCTTCACGGCGTCGATGAACTGCTGGTGGATCTGGTCGAGCATCTCCTGGGCGTGAGCGTCCATCTTCGGCGTATCGGGCGAGAAGGGATCGAAGAAACCCTTGTTTTCGCCGGAGGTGCGCAGGCGCCGCTGGACGCCGAGCTTGTCCATGAGACCGGTGAAGCCGAATCCGTCCATCAGCACGCCAATCGAACCCACGATGCTCGCCTTGTTGACGTAGATCTTGTCGGCGGCGGCCGCGACGTAATACCCGCCTGAAGCGCACATGTCGCCCACCACCACGTACAGCGGGATGGCCGGGTACTTGGTGCGCAGACGGTGGATCTCGTCGTTGATGATGCCGGCCTGCACCGGGCTGCCGCCGGGGCTGTCGATATGCAGGACCACGCCCGCGGTGCCGTCGTCGTCGAAGGCGCTGTCCAGCGCGCTGATGATGTCGTCGGCGTTCGCCGGGGTGTCGGAGCTGATTTCGCCGTCGAGCGAAACGAGCGCCGTGTGGCGCCCCTCACTCTCCACGCGCGCCCCCGAAAGATCGAGGATCGCCCACGCGATCACTACGAACACGGCGAGAAACGCGAAGCGAAAGAAGATGCGCCAGCGCCGCGCCGCGCGCTGCTCGGTGATCGCCGCGAGGGCGATGCGCTCGAGCGCCTCGCGCTCCCAGCCTGGCGCGGGCGCGCCGCGGTCTGACGAAGCCGCGCGAGGCGCTTCGTTCGAATCAGGGGTCGGATTGTCGGACATGCGAGCGGGTTACGTTCGAAAGGGTCGAAAGGGTCGAAAGTCAGGAATCAGGTTGGGGTCGGACGCAAAGCGTCGTCCGGCAGCCAGAATACCGCACGCCCTTCGGGCGTGTCGCGTTCCTCGACTTGCACGGGGCGCAAACGCCCGCCGCGGCATGGGCCGCCCACGCACTTGCCCGTGTCGGGCTGGTAGATCGCGCCGTGCGTGGCGCACATCAGATAGAGCCCCGACGACTCGAAGAACTGGCCCTCGACCCAGTCGAGCTCCATCGGCACGTGCGCGCAGCGGTTCAGATAGCCGTACACCGCCCCGCCGTAGCGCACGAAGAACACCACGGCCTCGCCGCCCGCGTAGGTCGCGTTCATGCGCCGCCCCTCGCCACCCTCGGCGAGTTCTTCGGCCGCGCAGATGCGCACCGGCGCGAGCGTTGCTGCCTCGGGCGCCGCGCTCATGCGTTCTCCCGCAGCCAGCCCGCGAGCGCGGCCACGTCCGGCGCGACGAAGCGCGGCTCGAGCTTTTCGAGCGCGCCGGACGCATGCGCGCCGTACGCCACGCCGATGCCCGCCGCGCCCGCGTTGATCGCCATCTGCAGATCGTGCGTCGTGTCGCCGATCATCACCGTGCGGCCCAGATCCTGCCCCAGTTCGCGCGTGAGCTCCTGAAGCATGGCCGGATGCGGTTTCGAGAAGGTTTCGTCGGCGCAACGGGTGCCGTCGAAGAGGCTCGTGAGCCGCGAATCCGCCAGTGCGCGGTTCAGCCCCACGCGGCTCTTGCCCGTCGCCACGGCGAGCAGGTAGCCGGTGTCGCGCAGTTCCGTGAGCATCTCGCGCACGCCTGCGAACAGCTCGGTCTGCTGGTCCTTCAGCAAATAATGGATGCGGTAGCGCTCGACGAGCCGCGGGTAGTCGGCCGGATCGAGCGTCGGCGCGGCTATCTGCAGCGCCTCGCGCAAGCCCAGGCCGATCACATAGCTCGCCGCCTCGTCGCCGGGCACGGGCAGGCCGAGGTCGCGGCACGCCGCCTGGATGCTGCGCGTGATATGGGCGGTCGAGTCCATCAGGGTGCCGTCCCAGTCGAACACAATCAGGTCAAATAACTCTCGAGCCATGCAGGACTTCTCCAAACGCTGTCAGATTCGGTGTCATTCGGGACGGGCCGCGTCAGGTCGCGCCGCGTCAGGTCGAGTTGCCGCCGTGGCATCTGCGCCAGCGTCACCCTCGCGTTGCGCACGCAGCGCGTCGACGAAGCTGCGGCAATCGGCCGGCAACGGTGCCTCGAACTGCAACGGGGCGCCCGTAATCGGGTGAGCGAGCTTCAACCGGTGCGCGTGCAGAAACATGCGCTTGATGCCCGGCCGCGCGCCAGTGCGCGCGAGTTCCTTGTTGAGCGCGAAGTCGCCGTACTTGGCGTCGCCGACGATCGGCAGGCCGAGGTGAGCGAGGTGCACGCGGATCTGGTGCGTGCGGCCCGTCTTCAGCTCGGCTTCGAGAAGCGCGTAGCCCGGCCAGCGATCGACGAGATTGAACACCGTGTGCGACGGCATGCCGTCCGCCTGCACGCGCACGCGACGCTCGCCTTCCGGGGTCAGATACTTATGAAGCGGCTCCTTCACGGCGCGCCGACGGCCCCAATCGCTCGCCCATTCGCCATGGACGCAGGCGAAATAGCGCTTGTCGGTTTGGTTATCGCGCATCTGCGCATGCAGGCCCACGAGCGCGGCGCGCTTTTTGGCGAGCATCAGCACGCCCGACGTTTCGCGGTCGAGCCGGTGGACCAGCTCGAGAAACTTGCCCTGCGGGCGCGCCTCGCGCAACTGCTCGATCACGCCGAACGCCACGCCGCTGCCGCCGTGCACGGCCACGCCGGCGGGCTTGTCGATGACGAGCAGCGCGTCGTCCTCGTAGATGACGGGAAACTGGGCCGCCGGCACGGGCGCGGCGCCGGCCGGCGCGCTCGACTGCGACGTGCGGATGGGCGGCACGCGCACAATGTCGCCTTCTGCGAGCCGATACTGCGCATCGATTCGCCCCTTATTTACACGCACTTCCCCGCTGCGCAAAATGCGATAGATGTGGCTTTTCGGCACGCCCTTACAGACGCGCAGGAGAAAATTGTCGATGCGCTGACCGGCCGCGCCCTCGTCGATTTCGACGAACGAAACCTGGTCGCTTGCGACCTGATTCTGGGATGTTTTGCCTAACCCTTTCATTCTGAATATAATTTGCCCAGCGCCGACGCAACGGTAGGCCAAAACGGCCAAATGTTCTGCGAACCACCCAATGGACACCCCAAGGGGGTTATCCTGGACTTGGACCACGCGGCGAGCGCAGGCTGCAAGCGATAAACGGTTATTTTACTTGCGCCCGGGGCTGGTTGCTCACCCCGTTTGATGAGAAGCAACGAGTTGCACGCACGGATCACCACTCCGGCAGGGACGGCGCCCACAGGCACGTTCGGTCAGGAGCGGCTCCGACGGTAACGGAACATTGGTATAAAGAATTTATCCGGCGCGTCCCGCCGCGCGGTCGAAGTGACCGCCGCAGGAGGCGCTGGTGGCGAAAATACGGCGAGCGCCCGAAGCGTCCCGGCAATGTGCGGGACACGGCGACGTCAAAAGTGGCGAGACACCCCGAGGGGGAAGACGGGCGTTCCTGAAAAGCTTCCCGTGCGCGGCCCTGATTGAATTTTGAGGCCGCGAACCTGATCCAGTCGCAAGCGCGCGCGGTTCGCCGCTGCGGCAAGCGTCTGTCACGGCCAGTGCGATGGGCTCAACCATCGGCACGTTCATGGCCACGGCAGGCAGGTGGATTGGAAGCGCAGGAAAACGTTGCCGTCGCGAACCCGCGGCATGTCTCTTCGCTTCTTGAAAACGTATTTCGCATGTGCCCACGCGGCCCCGTCCACGGCAACGCAACGCCGGACCGGCGCCCAGAAAAGGCAATTCTCCCCGCCATCGTTCCCGCTCCAGCGTGCTTGTGACAACACAATAAGGCGCGGCTCGCCGCTGCCCGCACCGTGCTGCCTGGCGTCGCCGCCGCGCACCGTGCGGCTTGCGCGCGAACGCACTGGAGTCGTTCAATGAAACGAATGCTGTTCAACGCGACACAGCAGGAAGAACTGCGTGTCGCCATCGTCGATGGACAAAAGCTCATCGACATCGACATCGAAACCGCCGGGCGCGAACAGCGCAAAGGCAACATCTACAAGGGGATCGTTACCCGTATCGAGCCTTCGCTCGAAGCGTGCTTCGTCAACTACGGCGAAGACCGCCACGGCTTCCTGCCGTTCAAGGAAGTCGCCCGCCAGTACTTCCGCGAAGGCGTCGACATGCGCGGCGCGCGCATTCAGGACGCCCTCAAGGAAGGCCAGGAGCTGATCGTCCAGGTCGAGAAGGAAGAGCGCGGCAACAAGGGCGCCGCCCTCACCACGTTCATCTCGCTCGCCGGGCGCTACCTCGTCCTCATGCCGAACAACCCGCGCGGCGGCGGCGTCTCGCGCCGCATCGAGGGCGACGACCGTCAGGAACTGCGCGAAACCATGGCGCAGCTGCAACTGCCGGACGGCATGAGCATCATCGCGCGCACGGCCGGCATCGGCCGCTCCGCCGAAGAGCTCCAGTGGGACCTGAACTACCTGCTGCAACTGTGGCGCGCCATCGAAGCCGCGTCGCAGGCGGGCCAGTCCGGTCAGCCCATGCTGATCTACCTGGAATCGAGCCTCGTCATTCGCGCGATCCGCGACTACTTCCAGCCCGACATCGGCGAAATCCTCATCGACACCACCGAGATCTATGACCAGGCGCGCGCCTTCATGGATATCGTGATGCCGGACAATGTCAATAAGGTGAAGCGGTATCACGACGACGTGCCGCTTTTTTCGCGTTTCCAGATCGAGCACCAGATCGAAACGGCGTATTCGCGCACGGTACCGCTGCCCTCGGGCGGCGCGATCGTGATCGACCACACCGAAGCCCTGGTCGCCATCGACGTGAACTCGGCGCGCGCCACCAAGGGCGCCGACATCGAGGAAACCGCCGCGCGCACCAACCTCGAAGCCGCCGACGAAGTGGCGCGCCAGCTGCGTCTGCGCGACCTGGGCGGTCTGATCGTGATCGACTTCATCGACATGGAGTCGGCCAAGAGCCAGCGCGAAGTCGAGCAGCGCCTGAAAGACGCGCTGCGCCACGACCGCGCACGCGTGCAGATGGGCAAGATCTCGCGCTTCGGCCTCATGGAGCTGTCGCGCCAGCGCCTGCGCCCCGCCCTCTCGGAAGGCAGCCACGTGACCTGCCCGCGCTGCAACGGCACGGGTCATATCCGCGATACGGAATCGTCGGCGCTTCAGGTGCTGCGCATCATCCAGGAAGAGGCGATGAAGGAGCACACCGCGGCAATTCATTGCCAGGTGCCGGTCGAAGTGACCGCCTTCCTGCTCAACGAAAAGCGTTCGGAAATCAACAAGATCGAGTCGCGCTTCAAGGTCGGCGTCGTGCTGATCCCGAACAAGCACCTCGAAACGCCGCACTACAAGCTCGAGCGCCTGCGTCACGACGATGCGCGCCTCGACGACCCGCGCGCCTCGTGGAAGATGGCCGAGGAAGCGGCTCGCGAGCTCGAGTCGGAAACCGGCTACAGCAAGCGCACCGCCGAAGCCAAGCCCAAGCAGGAAGCCGCGGTGAAGGGCATCACGCCGGAGCGTCCGGCGCCGGGCGCGCCGGTCAAGCCGGCCGAAACCGCGCCCGTCGCGGCGCAGGTGGCCGTCACGCCCGCGGGCGGCGGCTTCTTTGGCTGGGTCAAGCGCCTCTTTGGCGGCGCGCCGGCTGCGGCGCCCGCGCCGGCACCGGTCGCTCAACCCGAAAAGACCGCCCGTCCGACCCGCGAAGCGCGTACCGAGCGCGGTGAAAAGACCGCCAGCGGCGACCGCAATCGCAATCGCCGTTCCGGCGGCCGCGACGCGGCAGGCCGCGGCGAAAGCGCAGGCGGCGCACGTACCGGTCAGCCGGCTGGCCGCCGCGAGGAACGCGAGCCGCGCGAGCCACGTGAACCGCGCGAAGCACGCGAAGGCCGCGGTGCCCGCGAGCAGCGTGAGCCGCGTGAACAACGCGAACCGCGTGAAACCCGCGAAGCACGCGCCGAGCGCGAACAGCGCATCGAACGCGTCGAGCGCGGTCAGGAACGTAGCGATGTCACGGCGGAAGCCGGCGCCGCACGCGGCGAGCGCCGCGAGCGTGGCGAGCGCGGCGAACGCAATGAGCCGCGTCGCCGTCAGCAAGCCGAGGCCGCCGAAGCCCAGGAAGCGCGTCTCGACGCCGCGTCGGCAGGCGCCGAAGGCGTCGAAGCGCCGCACACGGAGGAGCTGCCCGAAGGCATGAGCGCCGGTGCCGACGAAGAAGGCGCACAGCGTGAAGGCGAAGAACGCCGCCGCCGCCGCCGCGGCCGCCGTGGTGGTCGCCGCGAGCGCGAGACAGATGCAGCAGGCCTGACGCCGGGTGCAGACGCACCGGAAGGCGAAGAGCAAGCCGCACCCGCTCAACCGGCGATCGAGCAACCTGCCGTTGCCGCACAAGTGCATGAAGCATCATCGGCCGTAGAAGCGCACACCGAGGCTCCTTTCGAGACTGTCGTGACCGCACAGCCGGCCGCAATCGTCCCCACCGAAGCCGGGCACGTGCCGGCCGCCGCCGGGACGACTACGCCGGTCGAAACCGTCGCGCCCGCTGCAGAGCAAGCTCCGGCACCGACCGAGCAAGCTCCGGTACCCGCCGAAGCCGCGCCGATGAGCGTTGAAACCGCACCGGTAAGCGTTGAAACCGCGCACGTGGTCGAGCCGAAGGCCGAGGAACCTGTGGCGCCCGTCGCACCTGTAGCCCTTGAGGCGCCTGCCGCAGCGGACGAACCGGTCGCGCCGGCAGTCCCGGTTGAGCCGGTTCAGGCCGAAACGCAGCCTGTCGTGCGGGAAGACCGCGTCGAAGCACCGCGGACCGAAGAGCCTGTCGCAGCAGCGCCCCTCGCTCAACCGGAGCCGGCACAAGAAGCGGTAGCAGCCGCTCCGGCGGTCGTCGCGATCACCGAGCCGGCCGCACCGCATCCGGCCCCGGTGGCATCCGCGGCACCCACGGCTGCGGCCGCTGCAGACACGCTGCGCCCGATGCTGGAATCGGCGGGGCTCGTCTGGGTCAATACCGACGCCGACAAGCTGCGCGCCGCGCAGCAAGCCGCCGCCCAGCTGGTGAAGCCGGCACGCGCGCCGCGCGAGCGCAAACCGCTGCCGCCGGTCGACAGCGCGCCGATGCAGCAGGTCGAAACCACGCGCCAGCCGTAAGCGCTGCAAGCGCAACTGGCCGCGCGCCGGGCCTCGAGTCCGGCGCGCCCCGAAAAGCCCGCCCTTCCCGGCGGGCTTTTTTTTGATATATCAGCGTTCTCCCTTGTCTGTCGGCAGCTGCTGGTTCGGCTAAAATTGAGCCAACGCGAGAACGAAGAGACCATGACACGACGCATCATCCCTGTTGCCGACGTTCGATCGCTGCCGCCCGAACTGCCCAGGCCGGCCGCGGGAGCCGTGCGCGCGCCGTCCGGCGCGGTCTTCGACGCGCTCGCCAGACCCCTGCGCGACCTTCGCATCTCGGTCACGGATCGCTGTAATTTCCGCTGCGTGTACTGCATGCCGCGCGCCGTGTTCGACAAGGACTACCCGTTTTTGCCCCATTCCGCACTGCTTTCGCTCGAAGAAATCGAACGGCTCGCGCGGCTTTTCGTCGCGCATGGCGTCAACAAGATCCGCCTCACGGGGGGTGAGCCACTGCTGCGCAAGAACATCGAATTCCTGATCGAGCGCCTCGCCGCGCTGCGCACGCCCGCAGGCCAGCCGCTCGACATCACGCTCACCACCAATGGCTCGCTGCTTGCCCGCAAGGCGCGAGCCCTGCGCGACGCAGGCCTCACACGCGTGACGGTGAGCCTCGACGCCCTCGACGACGCCCTCTTTCGCCGCATGAATGACGCCGACTTCGCGGTGGCCGACGTGCTCGACGGCATTGCGGCGGCACAAGCCGTGGGGCTCGCGCCGATCAAGGTCAACATGGTCGTCAAGCGCGGCACGAACGACGGCGAGATCGTGCCGCTTGCGCGGCATTTCCGCGGCACGGGGGTGACGCTGCGCTTCATCGAATACATGGACGTCGGTACCTCGAACGGCTGGAACATGGCCGAAGTGCTGCCGTCGGCTGAGGTCGTCGCGCGCATTTCCGAGCACTGGCCGCTCGTGTCGCTCGAGCCCCACAATGCCGCCGAAACGGCGCAACGCTGGGGCTACGCGGACGGCGCCGGCGAGATCGGCGCGATCTCCAGCGTGACGCGCGCGTTCTGTGGCGACTGCACGCGCGCGCGCCTTTCGACCGAAGGCAAGCTGTACCTGTGCCTCTTCGCCTCGATGGGTTACGACCTGCGCGCGCTGTTGCGCAACGGCGCCACCGACTCGGCAATCTCCGGCGCCATCGCGCAGGTGTGGGAAGGCCGCGCCGATCGCTATTCGCAGCTGCGAGGCAGCGCGCAGGCGCCGGCGGCCTCCGACGAGCGTCGCATCGAAATGTCCTATATCGGCGGCTGAGCAGCCCATGACACCGATGAGCGCCAACGCCATTTCCTCCGCATCGATCACGGGCCTCGTGCTCGCGGGCGGCCGCGGCCAGCGCATGGGCGGCGCGGACAAGGGCTTGCAGATGCTGCACGGCAAACCGCTCGCGGCGCACGTGCTCGCACGCCTCGCGTCGCAGGTCGGCGCCCTTTCGATCAGCGCGAACCGCAACGGCGATGCTTATGCGGCACTCGGCGCACCATGGCGAGCTAGCGTGCTCGCCGATACGCTGCCCGACTTCCCCGGCCCGCTTGCGGGGCTCCTCGCCGGATTGCGCGCGGCGCAAACCGAATGGCTCCTCACGGCGCCCTGCGACTCGCCCTGGCTGCCAGCCGATCTCGCCGAGCGCCTGGGCCATGCCGCGCTCTCGGAGCGCGCCGACATCGTGACGGCGACCACGACGAATACCGAAGGCGAGGTCTCGCTGCACCCTGTATTCGCGCTCGTGCGCACCTCGCTGGCCGACGACCTCGCCGCCTACCTCGGCGCCGGGGAGCGCAAGGTGCGTGCGTGGTACGCGCGCCACACGGCCGCCGAAGTCGCCTTTGCCGATGAACGTGCGTTTTACAATATCAATTCCTTACAGGAACTGGCCGAACTCGAACGCGCCTGAATTGCAATCGGGCGGCGTCCGGCCAGCCGCCGTCCCCGGCACACGGCCGGCACGCCCGCCTGGACGATCGCCGCACACGCCGTGCGGATGCGACGCTTCCTCACTCGATGACCACGCTTAACCATCCCTCCGGCAGCGCCGGCTGCATCAGCCAGTACGATCCGCAAGCTTTGCCCGTCAGCGCCGCGCAGGCCATCGTGCTGCAGTGGGTGACGCCTCTTGCGGCGAGCGAACGCGTGCCGCTGCGTGAGGCGCTTGCGCGTGTGCTGGCCGAAGACGTGATTTCGCCCATCGATGTCCCCGCGCACAACAACGCCGCGATGGACGGCTACGCGTTCGACGGCGCGGCGCTGGCCGATGCCTCCGGCACCCTCTCGCTCGCCGTGTGCGGCAAGGCCTTCGCCGGTCACGCCTACCCGGGCGAAGTTGCCGCCGCTGCGTGCGTGCGCATCATGACCGGCGCGCCGATGCCCACGGGCTGCGACACCGTCGTGCCGCAAGAGCATGTGTCGGCGCAGGGCGAAGTCATCGCTTTCGAAGCGAACGCCGTCAAGCGCGGCGCGAACGCCCGCCGCAAGGGCGAGGATCTCGCGCGCGGCGGCGTGGCGCTCGCGGCCGGCCGCGTGCTGCGCGCGTCCGACATTGGCTTGCTGGCCTCGCTCGGCCTCGTCGAGGCGCACGTGAAGCAGCGCCTGCGCGTAGCCTACTTCTCGACCGGCGACGAACTGCGCTCGCCGGGCGAGCCGCTCGAGCCGGGCTGCATCTATGACAGCAACCGCTACGCGCTCGGCGCGATGCTGCAGCGCCTGAACGTCGAAGCGATCGACCTCGGCGTCGTGCGGGACGACCCCGCGGCGCTCGCCGCCACACTGAAACTCGCTGCTGAAACCGCCGATGTCGTGCTAACCTCCGGCGGCGTCTCGGTCGGCGAAGCCGATTTCACGCGCACGCAGTTGCAAACGCTCGGCGACGTCTCGTTCTGGGGCCTCGCCATGCGCCCCGGCCGCCCGCTCGCGTTCGGCCGCATCTGGTCGGGCGGACGCCCAGGCGCGGGCCGCGCGGCGCTCCTGTTCGGGCTGCCCGGCAACCCGGTCGCGACGATGGTCTCGTTCTACCAGATCGTGCGCCCCGCGCTCATGGCGATGGCGGGCGCGCAAGCGCAGCCCGTACCGCTCGTGCCAGCACTGAGCGATCAGCCGATCAAAAAGCGCGCGGGCCGCACCGAATTCCAGCGCGGCCTCGCGCGCCGCGACGCCAGCGGCCAGTGGCGCGTCGCGCCGACCGGCTCGCAAAGCTCGGGCGCACTCAGCACGATGAGCGAGGCGAACTGCTTCATCGTGCTCGCCCATGAGGCCGGCGATCTCGATGCCGGCGACGCCGTCGACATCATGCTGTTCGATGGACTCGTCTAGCGCGGCGGCGCCTCAGAGGCCATCAAATCTAACCACACGTCCACACCTGCATAACGGACCGACTACTATGAAAAAACAGATCTCGTTCATCGCTGCGGGCCAGACCGCCAAGGCGCTCATCCTCGTGTACCTGACCTTCAGCGTGCCGATCGTGCTGCTTGGCGTGCTCGTGGCGTTCGTGCGCTATGGCGCGGTCGAACTTTCGACCATCTTCAGCGCGCTGCTGCTCAACGCGATCGTCGGCTTCATCCTGCTGTGGATCGCCTGCCACGCCTACAACTGGGTGGCCTCGCGCTTCGGCGGCATCGAGATCCATCTCTCCGACGTGCCCGAGGAAGCCTGATGGCCGCGACGATCCGCGCCGCCACGGCCGCCGACGTCGGCGCGATGCACGCGCTGATGTACGAGCTCGCGGAGTTCGAAAAGCTCACGCATCTGTTCACGGGCACGGCCGATGGCCTCGCCGACGCCCTGTTCGGCACGCGCCCCGCCGCCGAAGCGCTGGTGGCGGAAGACGCCGGCCGCATCGTCGGCTACGCGCTCTTCTTCCACAACTACTCGACGTTCCTGAGCCGCCGCGGCCTGTATCTCGAAGACCTCTACGTGCAGCCGTCGCAGCGCGGCACCGGCCTCGGCACGGCGATGCTGCGCGCGCTCGCGGCGATCGCCGTCGAACGCGGCTGCGCCCGCTTCGAGTGGACCGTGCTCGACTGGAACACGCCGGCCATCGGCTTCTATGAAAAGCTCGGCGCGACCGTTCTGCCCGACTGGCGCGTCGTGCGCATGACCGGCGATGCGCTCGAAAAGCTCGCCGCGCCCGGTGAAACGATGATCGGGTAAGCCAACGCACCCCACATGCCCGAATACAAACGGGCCGCCTGGATCAGGCGGCCCGTTTGCTTTTGGCGCGCAGGTTGCGGTCACTCGTCGCCGAAGCCCGCTTCGCTTTCTGCGTCGCCGTTACCGTTACGCACCGCGTCGCCGAGGAGATTCGCGGCGGCCTCGCCCGGCAACGCCTCGACGTCGCGCAGCTTGCGGTTCATCGCACGCGTGCGCACCTCCGCCGCTTCGATCGAACGCGTGACCGTTTCGAGCTGCGACTTCGTGCGCGCGAGCACGTCACCGAACTTGCCGAACTCCGTCTTCACCGCGCCCAGCACCTGCCATACCTCGCTCGAGCGGCGCTCGATCGCGAGCGTGCGGAAGCCCATCTGCAGGCTGTTGAGGAGCGCCGTGAGCGTGGTCGGACCTGCCACGCTCACGCGGTAGTCGCGCTGCAGGACATCGGTCAAGCCCGGGCGGCGCAGGATTTCGGCGTAAAGGCCTTCGGTCGGCAGGAACAGCAGCGCGAAATCGGTCGTGTGCGGCGGCGCGACGTACTTCTCGGCGATGGTGCGCGCCTCGGCGCGGATGCGCAGTTCGAGCGCGCGCCCGGCCTCCTCTATCGCGAGCGCGTCCGCGCGCTCCTGCGCATCGATGAGACGCTCGTAGTCTTCGCGCGGGAATTTGGCGTCGATCGGCAGCCAGACCGGCTCGCCTTGCTCCGCGCCCCCCACGCCGCGTCCTGGCAGGCGAATCGCGAATTCCACGCGCTCCGTGCTCCTCGGCACCGTCGCGACGTTCTTCGCGTACTGGTCGGGCGTGAGCATCTGCTCAAGCAGCGCTTCGAGCTGCACTTCGCCCCAGGTGCCGCGCGTTTTCACATTGGTGAGCACCTTCTTCAGATCGCCCACGCCTGCGGCCAGCGTCTGCATCTCGCCAAGCCCGCGATGCACCTGCTCCAGCCGGTCGGAAACGAGCTTGAACGATTCGCCAAGGCGCTGTTCGAGCGTGGCGTGCAGCTTCTCGTCGACCGTGCGGCGCATTTCCTCGAGCTTCGCCGCGTTGTTCGCTTCGATGTCCTTCAAGCGCTGTTCGAGCGTCGCGCGCACTTCGGCGAAGCGCCGGTCGTTGACTTCTGTGAGTTGCCCGAGCTGCTGCGTGAGCAACGCGCCGAAGTGGCGCAGCGCGGCGCCCTGCTCGTCGCGCGCCTGCTGGGCCTGCTGTTGCAGGCTCTGGCGCACGGCGTCGAGCTGCTGCGTATTGGCCGCCGTGAGTTTGGCGAGCTGCTGCGCGAAACCGTCGATCTGACTGTTCTGCACGGTCGCGATGCTGCCGAGCTGCGCCGCAAGCGCCTGCTGCACCTGCGCGAAGCCGCCGCCGAATTCGCTGCGCGAGCTCTGCGCCGTGCGCGCAATCTCGTTGCGCAGCTCGCGCTCGATGCGCTCGGCCGCGCGCGCCTGCGTGTCGGTCGAGGCGGCGAGGCGGTCGCTCAGTTGATCGAGCGCGTCGAGCGTGGCCTCGGCGTCGCCGTCGCCATGGCCTTGACGCGCGCGCAGCAACGCCACGAGCGTCACGACAAATGCGATCGCCAGCGCAACGATCGCCAGCGACATGACTGCGAGCGGACTCATGTGCGCGCTTGCCCCAACACGGCGGGGTTGATCGGATTGGGCGGCTGCCCGGCGCGCGGACCCTCGCCGAGCGCGGCGATGAGGTTATCGGCGGCGAGGTTCGCCATGGCGCGGCGCGTGGCTCCGCTCGCACTCGCGATGTGCGGCGTGAGCACGACGTTCTCCACTTCGAGCAACGCCGGATGCACGCGCGGCTCGCCCTCGAACACGTCGAGGCCCGCCGCCGCGATCTGGCGCGTGCGCAGCGCGTGCGCGAGCGCCGCGTCGTCGACGATGCCGCCGCGCGCGATGTTGGTGAGCGTGGCCGTGGGTTTCATCAGCGCGAGTTCCGCTGCGCCGATCGTGTGATGGTTTTGCGCCGTGTACGGCAGCACGAGCACGACGTGGTCGGCCTGCCTGAGCAGGTCTTCCTTCGACAGATAGTCGGCGTTCAGCTCGCGCTCGATCTCAGGCGCGACGCGCGAACGGTTGTGATACACCACGCGCATGTTGAAGCCGCGCGCACGGCGCGCAAGCGCCTGGCCGATACGGCCCATGCCGATCACACCGAGCGTGGCGCCATGAATGTCCGAGCCGAGAAACGCGTCGAACGACCACTTGTCCCACTTGCCCGCGCGCAGGAAGTGCTCCGATTCCGTCACGCGGCGCGCGGCCGCCATCATCAGCGCCCAGCCGAAGTCGGCCGTGGTTTCGTTGAGCACGTCGGGCGTGTTGGTGCCGAGCACATTGACTGCGTTGAAGGCGGCCATGTCGAAGTTGTTGTAGCCCACGGCCATGTTCGACACCACGCGCAGGCGCGGCGCCGCGGCGAGCGTTGCGGCGCCGATCGGGTCGCCCGCGGTGAGCGCGCCGTCCTTGTCGGCGAGACGCTGGTGCAGTGCCTCGGGCGAAAGCGCCTCGCCGTTGTTCCAGTCCACCTCGAAATACTGCTTCAGCCGGTCGATCACGTCAGGAAAGATCGGGCGCGCCACGAGAATCTTTTGCATCGTTGCTCTCCACACTTCAGTCGATGTCCGTCATTGTTGCGCGCGACGGGGCGCTCAGGGAAGTCTTGCGCGCTTTTTGCAGGCCGGCTCGCAAGCGGCTTGCGGCTAGACGAAAAAGAGCCAGGTGGCCGCGAGAAAGACCGGCGCGAGCAGCACGCCCGACCAGCCAAGATAGCCGAAGAAGCCCGGCATGCGCACGCCGCGCGACTGCGCGATCGCCTTCACCATGAAGTTCGGCGCGTTGCCGATATAGGTGAGCGCGCCCATCCACACCGCGCCCGCCGAGATCGCGGCGAGCGTTTTCGCGCCGCCGGACATGAGCGCGTTGGCGTCGCCGCCTGCGAGATTGAAGAACACGAGGTAGGTGGGCGCGTTGTCGAGAAACGACGAGAGGAGACCCGTCGCCCAGAAGTACATCGCTTCGTTCGGGCGGCCCGGTGCGTCGTTCACGAAGCGGATCAGTGCGGCGAACGCGCCCGCCTCGCCCGCGCGCAGCATCGCGATGACCGGCGTGATCGTCACGAAAATGCCCGCGAACAGCTTGGCCACCTCGACGATCGGCGCCCACTCGAAACCGTTGTCGGCGCGCGCCGTTTTCGACGTGAACGCGAGCGAAATGAGTGCGAGCGCAACGAGTCCCCCATCGCGCAGGAGGTTCTGCAACTGCAGGTGTGCGCCCGCGACCTCGAAAACGATACCCGGACGCCACACGCCGCTCATCAGCACGAGCGCGATGAGCAGGGCGAGCAGCACGAAATTTGCCTTACCGCCGATGGAGAGCGCGTCTGTGTCCGGCGTCGGGTCGAGCGAAGCGGCGCGCGCTTCCCCGGCGCGGAGGAAGTACCAGCTGTCGAGCGCGTAGAACACCGCGAGCAGCACGCCGCACACGAACAGCATCGGCAACGCGAGATGCTGCGCAGTCCAGAAGAATCCAACGCCGTTGAGAAAGCCGAGGAACAGCGGCGGATCGCCGAGCGGCGTGAGCAGGCCGCCCGCGTTCGCGACGAGAAAGATGAAGAACACGACCACGTGCACGTTGTGCCGGCGGTTGTCGTTCGCGCGCAGGAGCGGGCGGATCAACAGCATCGCCGCACCCGTCGTGCCCATCACGCTCGCGAGCACGGTGCCGAGCGCGAGAATTGCCGTGTTCATGCGCGGCGAACCGCGCAGATTCCCGTACACGCAGATGCCGCCCGCAATCGTATAGAGCGCGCCGAGCAACACGATGAAGGGCAGATATTCGTCGACGACGGCGTGCACGAAAAGCGGATACGTCACGCCGACACCATGCGTGGCCGCGAACGGCAGCAGGAACGCGAGCGCCCATCCCGCCGAAATCTTGCCGAAGTGGTGATGCCAGAACGTGGCCGCGAACATCGGGAAGAACGCGATCGACAGCAGCATGCCGGCGAACGGCAGCGCCCAGGCGGCGCTGAGCGATGCGCTGTCCAGGGCCGCCGCGTGGGCGTTCGTGCTGAAGAGCGTCAGCGCGGCGAAGAGCGTCCCCGCACAAGGGCTCGCCGTGTTGCGCTTACGCGCCATGCACGACGATCACATGCACGCGATACGGCCCGTGCGCGCCAAGGACGATGGTCTGCTCGATGTCGCCGGTGCGCGAAGGCCCCGAAACGAAGTTGACCGCGCGCGGCAGCTCTCCGCGTTCGGCGCGCATGAGCGCGAAGGCGTCTTCGTGGCCCGCGACGATGCGCGAAGCGGGCACGACGGCGATGTGCGTTTCGGGCAGCAGCGCGCCCGAGGCCCACGTCTGGGGGCTGGAGAGCAGGACCAGCGTGCCGGTTTCGGCCGTGGCGCAGAAGCAGCCGGTGAGGCCGACGAGATCGCGATCTTCGGGCTTGCGAAACTGAACGGCGAGACCCGCGCCGGCCCAGTCGAACGTTTCGAGCGTCTGCCACGCGACGGCCTGCATCGGCAGGCTGCGCTCCGCGAGATAGCGTTGCGCGGCGGCGGGCGCGTCAGCGAGCTGCTGGACTTCGTCGACCGTGCTCGACATCTTGCGCGCCTCGCCAACGAAGCGCGCGACGAGATCGCCTTCCAGCGGCGGCCGCGGACCTTCGGGATGACGCGCGAGGTAGTCGGCCACGGCTTCCCGCTCTTGCGGCGCGGGCGTAGCCTCGCGTCCCTGCGCCGCGCGAATGCGCGCGAGTATGCTGCGGCGGGCGGCCGTCGTATCCATGAACGTCCTCGTCAGATGAAGAAAAGCGACGCGCCGATTATACCGGGGCGTCGCCTGCGATCTGCGGGTCGCGGGGGTGCGTTTTTCAGCCGCTTATTTGCCCGCGCACTCTTCTTCCACGGGCTGCTCGATACCGAACACCTGGCGCAGATAGGCGAGATACGCCTTGTCGTCGCACATGTTCTTGCCCGGCGAATCGGAGAGCTTGGCAACGGGCTGACCATTGCAGCGGACCATCTTGATGACGATCTGCAGCGGCTGGTAGCCCAGGTCGTTGGTGAGGTTCGTGCCCACGCCGAACGCGAGGCGGCAGCGCTCGCCGAAACGCTCGTACAGGCGCAGCACCTTGGGAATGTCGAGCGCGTCCGAGAAGATCATCGTCTTCGTGCGGGGATCGCAGCGGTTGTCCTCGTAGTGCTTGAGCAGGCGCTCGCCCCACTCGAACGGATCGCCCGAGTCGTGTCGTGCGCCGTCGAAGAGCTTGCAGAAGTACATGTCGAAGTCGCGCAGAAAGGCCCGCATGCCGTAGACGTCCGAGAGCGCAATACCCAGGTCGCCGCGGTACTCCTTCGCCCACATCTCGAAGCCGAAGATCTGTGAGTCGCGCAGACGCGGCCCGAGCGCCTGGCACGCCTGCAGATACTCGTGCGCCATCGTGCCGAGCGGCGTGAGGTTGTGCTTCATCGCGTAGTAGACGTTGCTCGTGCCGGTGAACTGCTCGCCGAGATCGTCCTTGAGCGTGAGGATCACCTCCTCGTGCCAGCGCTTCGAGAAGCGGCGGCGCGTGCCGTAATCGGCGATCTTGCAGTCGGCGAATTCGGGCTTCGCGCCGAGCAACTCGATCTTGTGGCGCAGGCGCTCGCGCCCCTCCTCGTACTGCGGATGATGCTGCGTGTTGCGGAAATACACCTCGTTGACGATGGCGAGCACCGGGATCTCGAAGAGGATCGTGTGCAGCCAAGGCCCCTTGATCTCGATGTCGATCTCGCCGTTGGCCTTGGGCGACGGCGTGACCGAGATGTATTTTTCGTTGAGGTGAAAGAGCGCGAGAAAGTCGATGAAGTCGCTCTTGATGAAGCGCATCTTGCGCAGGTAGTCGAGCTCGGTCTCGGCGAAACGCAGCCTGCACAGCTTCTGGATCTCGCTGCGGATCTCGTCGACGTAGGGCACGAGATCGACGTTCGGCGTGCGGCAGCGGAAACGATATTCCACATTGGCCGCGGGGAAATGATGCAGCACCACCTGCATCATGGTGAATTTGTAGAGATCGGTATCGAGCAGCGAAGTAATGATCATGATGGGCCAGCCGGACTACAATCGGATAGCGCCCGCGAAGCGGGAACCGGAACCGCTGCCGGGCAGATGCCCCGCAGCGATTCCGGGCGGCAGGCGCCAGCGGTGCGTCCATGTTACCCGAATGCCTGCGCGCGCCGCGTGCCCGCCGGCACGCCCCCTCGCGCGCAAGGGGTAAAACGTTGCGGATCACCGTGGCATATAAACTAATCACGAAACGATCTAAGGACGGTCGCGGGCCTGTGGTTGGGGTAATTCCTCATCAGTTACAATACCGCTTTTGGCGAACCGCCATCCCCCGATACGAAAAGCTTGCAGGAGCTGCCTGAATGACTCACGTTGTGACCGAGAGCTGCATCAAGTGCCGCTATACCGACTGCGTCGATGTGTGCCCGGTGGACTGCTTTCGCGAAGGTCCCAACTTCCTCGCGATCGACCCGGACGAGTGCATCGACTGCGCCGTATGCGTTGCCGAGTGCCCGGTGAACGCCATTTACGCCGAGGAAGACGTGCCTGGCGACCAGCAATCGTTCATCGAGCTGAACGCCGACCTCGCGAAGGGCTGGCCGAGCATCACCAAGACCAAGGCCCCGCTGCCGGAAGCCGACGAATTCAAGGACGTGAAGGACAAGCTCGCGCTGCTCGCACGCTAATCGCGCGCTGATCGCTTGTTCGGGGTGTCGCCCCGTCTCCTGTGTGGACAGTCCCTCGCGCAGCGGATTGCCCTAAACAGATCGCGACAGGGTATTGACAGGCCCAGCCAGACCCCATAGAATCTCGTTCTCTGCTTTTGTTGATCCCCGATAGCTCAGTCGGTAGAGCGCCGGACTGTTAATCCGTAGGTCCCTGGTTCGAGCCCAGGTCGGGGAGCCAAGATTCGCAAAAGCCCGTTCGTGTTGATCACAACGCACAACGGGTTTTTTTATGACGTAAAGCGTTGTAGCTGTACTGCTGTTCCCCGATAGCTCAGTCGGTAGAGCGCCGGACTGTTAATCCGTAGGTCCCTGGTTCGAGCCCAGGTCGGGGAGCCAAGATATCGAGGGGTTGCGTGTTTGCACGCAAACCCCTTTTTCTTTTGGTGCGCGCGTGGCGCGCGCCGCCCTCCCCGATAATGTCGCTTCGTCATCTTCGGGAATCCGCATGAAATCCACCCGCCTTGCCGCTCGCCTTGCGCGCCCGCTGCTCGCCTGCGCGAGCCTCGTCGCCTGCGCCGCCGCCCACGCCGAGCAGATCGGCAGTGTGAACACCAACTTCCGCATAACCGGCTCGGACAAGGTCGTGGTCGAGGCCTACGACGATCCGCAGGTGCCAGGCATTACCTGCTATGTCTCGCGCGCACGCACGGGCGGCGTGAAGGGCACGCTCGGCATTGCGGAAGATCCGACGGAGGCGTCGATCGCGTGCCGGCAGGTCGGGCCGATCTCGTTCGCTGGCCCGCTCAAACAGCAGGCCGACGTCTTCAACGAGCGCATGTCGCTCCTCTTCAAGACGTTGCACGTCGTGCGCGTGGTCGACGCGAAGCGCAACGCGCTCGTGTATCTGACCTACAGCGACCGCGTGGTGAGCGGCAGCGCCAAGAACAGTGTCACGGCCGTGCCGGTGCCCGCGGGCACGACGATTCCGCTGCGCTAAACTGGGGATCCGTGCAGGATCCTCCACCATGACCGATTCCCGTTTTCGAGACTCCGCCCGCTACTGGCGCACGCCGCTTCTGCCCGGCGCGGATCTCGTCACGGCCGAATACAACGAACATACGTTCGCGCCGCACTGGCACGAGGCCTACACGATCCCCGTGATCGAGGGCGGCGCGGAATGCTTTCGCTATCGCGGCACCCAGCATGTCGCCGCAACGGGCAGCGTACCGGTGATCAATCCGGGTGAGCTGCACACGGGTTCGCGCGCCGTCGAAGAAGGCTGGAGCTATCGGGTGATGTACGTGCCGATCGACTTCCTGCACGAGCTTGCCGGCGAAATCGCCGGGCGCACGCAGCCGCTGCCGTGGTTCGACGCCGAGGTGATCCACGATCTCGATCTCGCGCATCGGCTCTCGCGCGCTCACCGGCTGCTGGAAGCCGACGCTGACTGGCGGCGCGCCGCGGCCGTGCCGGAATCCGCCACGAGCGCCAGTCTGGCTGGCGTGACGGCGCTCCCCGCGCCTTCCGGCGCACCGCATGCCGCACCGCCTTCGACGCCGTGTGCCGATCTGCTCGCGGTGGAAGGCTCGCTGCTCGACGCGCTCTCGACGCTGCTCACGCGCTACGGCCGCACGCGCGAGGCGGCGCTCAGGCACGGTCCGAACGATCCGCGCGTGGAAACGATGAAGGCGCTCCTCGCCGCCGATCTCGCCACGCCGCTGCGCGTGGCCGATCTCGCCCAGGCGGTCGGCCTCTCGCCGTTTCACGCCACGCGGCTCTTCACGCAGGCGACCGGACTGCCGCCGCACGCCTGGCGCACCCAGCTGCGCCTGCAACG
The DNA here is from genome assembly GCF_024206515.1 of Paraburkholderia sp. CNPSo 3281. Classification (NCBI taxonomy): domain Bacteria; kingdom Pseudomonadati; phylum Pseudomonadota; class Betaproteobacteria; order Burkholderiales; family Burkholderiaceae; genus Paraburkholderia; species Paraburkholderia sp. CNPSo 3281. The sequence continues at coordinate 124,597 of NZ_JAMBPS010000014.1, forward strand.
CGCCCTCGCCCCGCTGCGCGACGGCGCCACGGTCGCCGAAGTCGCGGCGGCGAGCGGTTTCACCGACCAGAGCCATTTCACGCGGCACTTTCGGCGCATGTTCGGCGTGCCGCCGGGGCGCTGGCAATCGTCCTGAACGCGCGAGCCCGCGTTCCGCCGCAAGAACGTACAAGCCACGCGTAAGGCCACCCGCTATGCTGTCCCCTTGTATCAGGAGGACAGCTTGACCACGCATCCCAACCGCCTTGCCGAATTCATCGCCGGCGCGCGCGACACGATCCCCATGATGATCGGCGCCGCGCCCTTCGGCGTGATCTTCGGCACGCTCGTCACCTCGGGCCCGCTTTCGCTCTGGCACGGCCAGTTCATGTCGCTCGCCGTGTTCGCAGGCTCCGCGCAGTTCATCGCGCTCGGGCTGATCGCCTCGCACGCGAGCTTCGCGGTGATTCTCGCCACCACGTTCATCGTGAACCTGCGGCACGTGCTCTACAGCGCGACGCTCGCGCCTTATGTCTCGCACCTGCCGCTGCGCTGGCGTCTCGTGCTCGGCGGCCTGCTCACCGACGAAGTCTTCGCTGTCGCGTGGACGCATTTCCGCCGCCATCCGCCCGGCGACGACGTTTCGCCGTGGCATTTCCTCGGTTCGGGGCTCTCGATGTACCTGAACTGGCAGCTCTGGACCGCGGCCGGCCTGCTGTTCGGCGCGGCGTTCCCGGGGCTGCAGTCGCTCGGCCTCGACTTCGCCATGGTCGCGACCTTCATCGCCATCGTCGTGCCGCAGCTCGTTGCCTTGCGCTACCTCGCCGCCGCCGCGACTGCGGGCGCGCTCGCCTTTTTCTGGCAGGGCTGGCCGTACAAGCTCGGGCTGCTCGGCGCCGTGCTCGCGGGCGTGGTCGTGGGTGTCGTGCTCTCGCGCCCGGGTTCCTCGCGCGGCGCACGCGCCGCCAGCGAGTCCCCCCGCAAGTCCCCCAACGTCCAGCGCACCGCAGGAGCCGGGCAATGAACTACGTCGTCCTGATTCTCGGCATGGCCCTCATCACCCTGGTCATTCGCACCGCGGTGTTCGTGCTCGGCGACCGGCTCGTGTTCCCACCGCTCGTGCGCACCGCGCTCGGCTTCGTGCCCGTCACCGTGCTCACGGCGATCATCGTGCCGATGGCGGTGTCGCCCCACGGACAGGGCGCCGAGCTGACCTGGCGCAACCCGCAGCTCGTCGGCGCGCTCGCGGCGATCGTCGTCAGCGCGCTCACGAAGCGCCCGCTCCTCACCATCGCGGTCGGGCTCGGCGTGTTCTTCCTCTGGCAAGGCGTCGTCCTGCGCTAGAGCCGCCTCTCGCCCCTTACGCTCAAGTTTCACCCCGGAGCGCCGTTAAACCCGACAAGGCCTGCTTTGGCAGGCCGCTGCTCGAACGGCGAGAGCACGCGAGAAGCGATAAGGATTACACCGGGGCAACCACAATGGGGCATATCACCCTCAACCTGAAGGACGAAACGCTTGCGTCGCTGCGCAAGGATTTCGACGCGTTCCTGCGCGTCTCGCTCAAACTCGACCCGCAGTTCGCCACGCCGGAATTCGAGGATTACCTGCGCGCGAAGCTGCTCGACAACATGACGCCGCTCACGGAGCACGCCGTGCAGCGGCTCCTGCAAGGCGGCCAGTACGCGTGGGCCAAGCGCACGCTCGACAAGGAATTCCCCGAGGTCGTCTCGATCCTGATGCGTCAGGCCGGCGAATTCGGTTTCGGCTTCGCGTCGCGGCCCGAGTGGACGCCCGACGAACTCTCGAAGCAGTGCCGCGACTGGGCGGCGGCCATCGTGAGCGAAGCCCAGGGCGACGACACGCTGGTCGATCCGCTGGCCGCGCAGATCAAGTCGGGCGTGCAGGATATCCAGGCGCTCGAAGAGTCGATGCAGACGCCCGCGTGGCGCCTCACCGAGTCGCTGCGTCAGCGTGTGTACGAAGCGAAGATCGGCTGTGAACAGGCTAGCGGCAGCGCGGCGCGCGAGCGTCTGGGCGAACTGCGCGGGCTGCTGAGGCTCGGCGTCACGCACGGCGTCTTCCAGAAGCAGGAAGCGCAACAGATCATGGAGTATCTGCGCCTGCTCAAGCCCGAGATTTTCGTCGAGGAACCCGACGACGTGTTCACGCGCCTTGCCGCGTGGATGCGCAACTTCTTCATGCCCCCCCAGCGCAGCACCGCGCGCGAGCAACGGCGCTAAGCAATGGCGCGCCGCCTGAAAACGGCGCGCGCCCCTAATCCCACATCTTCCTGAGCTTCGCGGCGATCACGACCTTCGCCTGCGCGGCAGCGGCGAGTCCCGCCGCGCTCGGCACGCTCGCCACGGGCGCGGGCGGCCACGCGCACGATTCGAACAGCGGCAGCATGGGCGTAGCGATGAAGCGCGTGCGCGAGGCCCACACGTGCCGGTCGCCCGACGCCACCTGATTGTGCACATAGAAGCGCTGTGGCACGACGATGTGCAGATCCTCCTTCGCGCGCGTCATCGCGACATAAAGCAGCCGCCGCTCCTCCTCCAGCTCCTCGTCGCTGCCCGCGCCGAGATCGGAAGGAATGCAGCCGTCCACGCCGTTGAGCACGAACACGTTGCGCCACTCCTGACCTTTCGCCGAATGGATCGTCGAGAGGATCAGATAGTCCTCGTCGAGCAGCGGATCGGCGGATTCGGCGCTCGTCGCGTCCGGCGGATCGAGCGTGAGTTCGGTGAGAAAACGCTCGCGCGAGGCGTAGGTGCTCGCAATGCTCTCCATCTGCAGCAAGTCGGCGAGACGCACCTGGGCGTCTTCGTGATTGCGCTCGAGATGCGGCTCGTACCAGCGCCGCACGCGCTCGAATTCGGCGGGCCACGGCGTCGAGCGCATCGAGAGGCTGTCGATGAGCGACGCAAACGCGGGCCAGTCCTCGGCCGCGCGCGGCGGCGGCGCGAAAGCCGCGAGCGCCTCGGCGGCGCGATACGCGCCCGTGCACGCGGCCACCTGGTCGAGCAGGCGCGCGGCGTTGACGGGCCCGACGCCCGGCAGCAATTGCGTCACGCGAAACCCCGCCACACGGTCGAGCGGATTCTCGGCCCAGCGCAGCACCGCCAGCACGTCTTTCACGTGCGCGGCGTCGAGAAAACGCAGTCCGCCGAACTTCACGAACGGGATATTGCGCCGCGCCAGTTCGATTTCGAGCGTCGCGCTGTGGTGCGCCGCGCGAAACAGCACGGCCTGCTGTTTGAGTGTCATGCCCGCTTCACGCGCCTCGAGAACCTGCTCGACGACGTAGCGAGCCTGGGTTGCCTCGTCGGCCACGGTGACGAGGCGCGGGCGCTGCTGCGAGGGGCGCTCGGTCCACAGGTTCTTGGTGAAGCGCTCGGCGGCGGCGTCGATCACGGCGTTCGAGGCGGCGAGGATCGGCGCCGTCGAACGGTAGTTGCGCTCGAGCGTCACCTGACGCGCGGGCGGGTCGAACTGCGCCGGGAAGTCGAGAATGTTGCGCACGGTCGCGCCGCGAAACGAATAGATTGCCTGGGCGTCGTCGCCGACCACGGTGAGGCCGCGGCCATTGGGCTTGAGCGCGAGCAGGATCGAGGCCTGCAGGCGGTTGGTGTCCTGGTATTCGTCGACGAGGATATGGTCGAAGCGGCCCGCGAGATCGGCGGCAATGGTCGGCTCCGCGGCCATGTGCGCCCAGTAGAGCAGCAGGTCGTCGTAGTCGAGGACGTTCTGCTTCTGCTTGGCGTCCACGTACGACGCGAACAGCACGCGGAGTTGCGGCTCCCATTCGAGGCACCATGAGAACGAACGGTTGAGCACATTGGCGAGCGAATCGCCCGTGTTGACCGCGCGCGAATAGATCGCAAGGCAAGTCGATTTCGAGGGGAAGCGCTTTTCCTTCGCCGAGAAACCCAGTTCGTGGCGCACCAGATTCATGAGATCCGCGGAATCCTCGCGGTCGTTGATCGTGAACGCCGGCGACAGGCCGATGTGATCCGCGTACTCGCGCAACAAGCGCGCGCCCACGCCGTGAAAGGTCCCCGCCCAGGTGAGCCCCTGCGCAAGCACGGCGGCCGCGCCGGGGGCGCTGGCGGCGATGCGCGCCACGCGCCGCGTCATTTCCTGCGCGGCGCGCCGCGAGAACGTGAGCAGCAGAATGCGGTGCGGGTCGGCGCCGCCCGCGATCAGATGCGCGACGCGATGAGCGAGTGTATTCGTCTTGCCCGACCCGGCGCCCGCGATCACGAGCAGCGGGCCCGGCAGCGCCGAACCCGGCGCATAGCCCGCCTCGCCGCCGTGCTCGACGGCCTCGCGCTGCGCATCGTTGAGTTTCGCGAGCCACGCGGTAACGGCATTGGCCGCTTCGGCGCGCGCCTGGCTGGCATCGGAGGCGGAGGAATCGGCAACGGAAACGGTGGACACGGCGGGCGCTGGGACGATGAACGTGGCGAATCGGGAAGGAGCGACGCATACTGTATATCCATACACCCCGCATCCGCAAGCGCCTGATTCCATGGCGATCTGGCGGGATTTAACGACAACGCCGCGGCGCGTTTTGCCGCCATCATCGCCAAGGAGCCACCAAACGAAGCGGCGGCGCCCGTTGCCGGACGCCGCCGCTTACAAGCCCTGGTAAAGGCCCGCGCCCCGGACGGCGCGGGCGCCATCGGCATCAGCCGCTCGTTACTGTGACTGGCCGCCCTGCTGCTGGGCCGACATGCCGTTCATCTGATCCTTCATTTCCGAGTCGTTGGCCTGACGATCGGCCTTGTGGTTGATCTTCGCGTCCTTCACCTGCGCCTTGTACTGCGACTTCGCCTGCTTCTTCGCGTCGCTGTACTCGGCGTTCGCGGACTTCTTCGCGCTGCGGTAATCGGCATTCGCCGCCGCGTTCGCGTCGCGCTTTTGCACCAGCGGGTCGGCGGACTGCGGTGCGGTCAGGGCCTGCGGCGCAGGCGCGGGTTGCGCGATGCCTGCGGCCGCCGGCGCCTGGCTCGGCGCATGGCCGGTCATCTGGCCCGGGGCGGCACCCGGCACCATGGCCGGTGCGCCGGAAGGCGCCATCGTTGGGGCTTCGCCGGCCTGTGTCGCGCCCTGGGTCGCGTTTTGGGCATACGCGCCCTGCGCGAATACGGCGGCAGCGGTCACGGTGGCAAAAGCGGCGGTAGCAGTGAGCAGCTTGGCGATCTGGGTCATGGCGTATCCTCTTTGCAGTGGTTCCGAAGGCGCGATTGCGGTGGGCAAGCCCGCCGCAATCGCGCCCCCGCTCGATGGAGCCGCGCAGGAAAAACCTGGGCGGCGCTGTCGATCCGGGTGAAACCATTTTGGTATGAAGATCGCCTTGGGGTCCCGCGACGTTACTCAACGTTTCATTTACTGACGAATTCATAACATCTGGCCCCTGGATGTCCCGAATGCGGTGACCGACACTGCCGCGAACCCGCCATCGCTTATGATGCTCACCCTTCGCGCGCTTGCCGCACGCCTTTCGAATTTGAATCTGCCATGCCCAACCTCGATTTCACGCTAACCGGCGACTACGTCGAACTGCACAACCTCCTGAAGATCACCGGACTCGCCGACAGCGGCGGCTCGGCCAAGCAGATCGTCGCCTCCGGCGCGGTGAAGGTGGACGGCGAAGTCGAGCTGCGCAAGACGTGCAAGATCCGCGCGGGCCAGGCCGTGCTGCTCGGCGATACGCGCATTGCCATCAAGGCGAGCGAGTGAACCCCGCCGGAATTTGCCAGCAGGCGCCAAGCCATGCACCAGATTTGAGCATCTGGATCGACAAGGTTGCTGTCTCGCAATAAGCTTTCAGTTTTGACAGACGAACCCTGCCACGCGGCGCGCTTATCTCGCGCCGCTTGTTTTTCATGACTCGAACCACGCTTTCCCGCCGCGCCGTTTCCGCGCCGCCCACACTGCGCCGCCATGCCGCCGATACCGCCCGCCTGGCCGGGCCGCTCGCGATCGCCCAACTCTCGCAGATGGCGATGAGCGTGACCGACACGGTGCTGCTCGGCTCGCTCGGCGCCGACGCCCTCGCCGCGGGCGGCCTCGGCGCCAACATGTTCTTCGTGGTGGTGACCGTGCTGCAAGGCGTACTCACCTCGGTGAGCGTGAGCGTCGCGCAGGCGCGCGGCGCCGACAACGAAAGCCACGTGCCGCACATCTACTGGACCGGTTTCGCACTGTCCCTGCTGCTCTCGGTGCCGGCGTTCGCGTTGCTCTCGTTCGCCGAGCCGATCCTGCGCGCCCTCGGGGAGCCGACGCTGCTCGCGCATCACATCGGCGAATACACGGCCGTGCTGCGCTGGGGCGCGCCCGCCAGCCTCATCGGCGTGGGGCTCATGCGCTCGTTCCTGCCCGCCATCGGCGCGGCGCGGCGCCTGCTGTGGGTGTCGATTGCCTGCGTATTTATCAACGGCTTTCTCAACTACGGGCTGATCCACGGCGCGTGGGGCCTGCCGCGCCTCGGCTTTCTCGGCTCGGCGGTGGCGACGACCATCACCGTGTGGCTCACCGCGTTCGTGCTGATGGCGCTGCTGCACCTGCGGCCTTCGCACCAGCGTTTCGTCGTCGCGCGCCGGCCGACGGCACCGCTGATGGGCGAACTCTTCACGATCGGCTGGCCGGTTGCGATCACCTATGCGGTCGAGGCGACGCTCTTTCTCGCCACCGGCCTGCTCGCGGGCCTGCTCGGCGAGACGCCGCTCGCGGCGCACCAGATCGCCCTGAACGTGGCGTCCGTCACGTTCATGGTGCCGCTCGCGATCGGTCAGGCCGCCAATGTACGCGTGGGCTACTGGTCCGGTGCGGGCGTACCGCGCGCGGCGCGCCATGCAGGCTTCGTCGCGCTCGGACTCGGCGTCGGCTTCATGTCGCTCTCGGCGCTCGTGATGGTGCTGGCACCGCAGTGGATCGTCGGGCTCTACCTGCATCTCGACGACCCGGCCAACGCGCACACGGTCTCGCTGGCCGCCACGCTGCTCGGCGTCGCGGCCATCTTCCAGATCGTCGACGGCGCGCAGACCGTGGGTTCGGGCTGCCTGCGCGGTCTGAAGGACACGCGCGTGCCGATGCTCGCGGCCACCCTCGGCTACTGGGGCATCGGCTTTCCGCTCGGCTACGCGCTCGCGTTTCGCTTCGGCCTCGGTGCGCTCGGGCTCTGGTGGGGGCTGGCGGCCGGGCTCACCACTGTCGCCGTGCTGATGACGTGGCGCTTTCACCGGATGAGCCTGCGCTCGCAGGCTCACGCCACGGCGAGCCGCGCGGGCTGAAGCGTTTACTTAACCGGTCGGGCCGCACCGGCTCGACCGGTTAAAATACGCGCCTGGCGCCGCAAGCGGCGTCCGTCCCACGAGGGCAAGAACAGTGCGCTGCATGGGGCGGGACCAAGCGCTAAAGCGCCACGTTCCGCCGAGCTTTGCATGGGACTGGAGTCAGTGCTGAAGCACTAACTCCGGCCGGCAGCTAAAGCGGCAACTCCAGTCGAGCTTTGCATGGGACTGGAGTAAGGCGCTAAAGCGCCAACTCCAGTCGACACAGGAGACAGCCGCGCCCCGCGAGCGCCGCCGGCCACCCCGGCACCGCTTGCCGTGCGCCGACGCATAACGAACCCACTCACGGACCACCCCTTCATGCTTGCCCCGATTACCCGACTCTTCCCGCTCTGGGCCGTCCTCGTTTCCTTGCTGGCCTACTTCGATCCGGGCCTCGTCGCGCCGATCGCGCCGCACGTCACGACGCTCCTGATGATCATCATGCTGGCGATGGGCGTCACGCTCTCGTTCGCCGACTTCCAGCGCGTCTTCACGCGGCCCGCGCCGGTCGCGGCGGGCATCTTCCTGCACTACCTCGTCATGCCGCTCGCCGCCTGGGCGATCGCCAAAGTGCTGCACATGCCGCCCGATCTCACTGCGGGCATGGTGCTCGTGGGCAGCGTGGCGAGCGGCACGGCATCCAATGTGATGATCTATCTCGCGCGCGGCGACGTCGCGCTTTCGGTGACGATCAGCGCGCTCTCGACCCTGGTCGGCGTATTTGCGACGCCACTGCTGACGCGGCTTTACGTCGACGCCTCGATCGCCGTCGACGTGCACGGGATGCTCATGAGCATCCTGCAGATCGTCGGCCTGCCGATCGCCATCGGCCTCGTCGTGAACCGTCTCGCGGGCTCGCTCGTGCGCCGCGTCGAACCGGTGCTGCCGCTCGTCTCCATGGTGTCGATCCTCGCGATCATCGCCGCCGTGGTGGGCGGCACGCACGCAAGCATCGCCACGGTCGGCCCGCTCGTTGCGCTCGGGGTGGTGCTGCATAACGGCATCGGCCTGCTCGGCGGCTACTGGGGCGGCCGCCTGCTCGGCTTCGACGAGTCGGTGTGCCGCACGCTGGCCATCGAAGTGGGCATGCAGAACTCGGGCCTCGCCGCGACGCTCGGCAAGCTCTACTTCTCGCCGCTCGCCGCCCTGCCGGGCGCGCTCTTCTCGGTGTGGCACAACCTCTCGGGCTCGGTGCTCGCCGGCTACTGGGCAGGCAAGCCGGCGCGCGGCAGCACGCGCGCTGCGCAAGGCGCTATGAACGCGTCGCCCGAGCGCGGTTGATCAACGCGGTGGCGGGGCACAAGCCCCGAGGACGTTTCCGGCCGCGCTGAAACGTCGGTGGCATGCGGCCCGGAAATTGCAAACGCAGCGTGTCCGCGACCGCATGCCAGGCGGGCCGCTTCCCGTAGAATCTTCGTGAAGCCGTGCAATGAAAACGAACCATCATGCGGCGCGCCGCCATGGAGAATCCGTTTGCCCGCGCATCCCGCCCGATCCGAAGCCGTTACGCAGCGCATGACCGCGCCTTACGCCTCGTTGCAAGCCTTCTTCGCGCTCGTTTGCCTCGCGCTGGTCGCCGGTTGCGCTACGCGGCCGCCCGCCACCGACTACCCGCGCGAGACGAGCGCGGCGCTACCGGCCCAGCAGGCCAGCGCCACGCCGCTTGGCGCCGCGCTCGCCACGCCCGTCGCCGCTCACCCGGATGAATCGGGCTTCCGCCTGCTCGCTACCGGCACCGACTCGCTGCAGATGCGCGTCGCGCTCGCACGCGCGGCGACGAAAACGCTCGACATGCAGTACTACATCGCCAACGAGGACACTACCGGCAAGCTGCTGCTCGGCTCGGCGCTCTATGCGGCCGATCGCGGCGTACGCGTGCGCATGCTGGTCGACGACCTGAATTTTCACGACATCGACCGCCTGATGGCCGCGCTCAACAGCCATCCGAACATCCAGATCCGCGTGTTCAATCCGTACGGCAGCACGAGCGAATCGATGTACCTGCGTACGCGCAACTTCTTCACGAACGTCGACCAGTTCACGCGCCGCATGCACAACAAGGCGATGATTGTCGACAACGAAATGGCGATCGTCGGCGGCCGCAATCTCGGCGACGAGTATTTCAACGCAAGCCCGACGATCGACTTCCGCGACCTCGACGTGCTGACGGCGGGCCCTGTCGCGCAAAGCGTCTCGGCAAGCTTCGACGAGTACTGGAATAGCTCGATCTCCTACCCCTTGCGCGTGCTCAATCATCAGAAGTTCGACGCACACGATCTGGACACCGCACGCGACGACCTGCGCCGCCACTGGCGCGAGAGCGCCGAACCCTACAATGCGAAGCCGCTCAACGCCACGCCGCTCGCGCAGCAGATCACGGGCAACACGCTCGGACTCGTCTGGGCGAAATGGGCGTTCGTGGCCGACTCGCCCGGCAAGATCGCGGGCGCCGAGAAAGGCGAGCTGGGCGACGCCATGCGCGCGCTGCTCGATCGCATCCATCAGGCGCACAGCAGCGTGCTGGTGTTCTCGCCGTACTTCGTGCCGCACGACACGGGCGTGCAGACCATCCGCGCGCTCACCGCGCACGGCGTGCGCGTGGCGATCCTCACCAATTCGCTCGCCGCCACCGACGCCGTGGCGGTGCAGGCCGGCTACAGCCCCTACCGCGTGCCGCTACTCGAGGCCGGCGTCGAGCTCTACGAGTTCAAACCGCAGCAAGGCGAGCACGCGGACGAGCGGCGCTTCGGCGTGGTCGGGTCGCGCTCGCGCGCGAGCCTGCACGCCAAGGCCTACGTGATCGACGAAAGCACGCTCGTGATCGGCTCGCTCAATCTCGATCCTCGCTCGGCGCGCCTGAACACCGAGCTTGCGCTCACCGTCGAGAGTCCGACGATCGCGCATGAAGTCGCCGACCTGTTCACGCGTGCGACCTCGCCGCAGGTGAGCTACCACGTGACGCTCGCGACGCCCGCGCAGCTGGCGCTGCTCAAAGGCACGACGGTCAACTCGCCGCTCGTCTGGACCGACGAGGAAAACGGCATGATCCGCACCTACAACCTCGACCCTGGTGCGGGTTTCTACAGAAATGTCCTAACCGGGCTATTCTTGCTGTTGCCGGTCGATAGCCAGCTGTGAAGCGGCTTTGAGCGCACGCCGCTATCGGGCGCGCAAAACGTAGAGCGCTTGACTTACGTCGTACCGTCCGCCGTCGAGCCAGCCGCGAAGCCGCTTGCGTCACATTTGTCGCGCGAGACGCGCAGCGCCGCCGCAGCCCAGCCACCACGCGGATCCGAACCCGTCACGAAGGCGGCGCCCTCCTCCGTCGCGCAAGCGACGCGAGCACAAGGCGCCGCCTCAATCACCGGAGTATCAAATGACCGCAAGCAACGAAAACGTCCGCATGGAGCGCGACACGTTCGGCGAAATCGCCGTGCCCGCCCAGCAGCTTTGGGGCGCGCAGACGCAACGATCGCTGCAGAACTTCCGCATCTCCACCGAAAAGCAGTCGCCGGAACTCATCACCGCGCTCTCGACAATCAAGCGTGCCGCAGCCGAAGTGAATCTTTCTCTAGGCGTGCTCGACGAGACCAAAGCGCACGCGATCATGCAGGCCGCCGACGAAATCATCGCGGGCAAGCATCCGGGCGAATTCCCGCTCGCGGTCTGGCAAACGGGCTCCGGCACGCAAACCAACATGAACCTCAACGAGGTGATCGCGAACCGCGCGAGCGAGATTCTGGGCGGCGAGCGCGGCGAGGCGCGCAAGGTGCATCCAAACGACGACGTCAACCGCGGCCAGTCGTCCAACGACGTGTTCCCGACCGCGATGCACGTGGCCGCCGCCTACGGCATCGTCAAGCATCTGCTGCCGGCGCTCAAGACGTTGCGCGATACGCTCGACACGAAGGCCAGGGCCTTTGCCGACATTGTGAAGATCGGCCGCACGCACCTGCAGGACGCCACGCCGCTTACGCTCGGCCAGGAGTTCTCGGGCTACGTCGCGCAGCTCGATCACGGCATCAAGCACGTGGAATCGTCATTGCCGCATCTCTACGAGCTCGCGCAGGGCGGCACGGCCGTCGGCACCGGCCTGAACGCGCATCCGCAGTTCGCGCACAAGGTGGCGGAAAGCATTGCGAAGCTCACGGGCATCCCCTTCGTCACGGCGCCCAACAAGTTCGAAGTGATGGCCGCCGCCGACGCGCTCGTGTTCGCGCACGGCGCGCTCAAGACCGTGGCGGCGAGCCTCATGAAGATCGCCAACGACATTCGCTGGCTCGCGAGCGGTCCGCGCTGCGGCCTGGGCGAATTGTCGATTCCTGAGAACGAGCCGGGCAGCTCGATCATGCCGGGCAAGGTGAACCCTACGCAGTCCGAAGCCGTGACGATGCTCTGCTGCCAGGTGTTCGGCAACGACGTCGCCGTGAACATGGGCGGCGCGAGCGGCAACTTCGAGCTGAACGTGTTCCGCCCGATGATCGCGCACAACGTGCTGCAGTCCATCCGCATGCTCGCCGACGGCGCGCTCAGCTTCAACGATCATTGCGCGGTGGGGATCGAACCGAATCGCTCGCGCATCGACACGCTGCTCAACGAATCGCTCATGCTCGTGACGGCGCTCAATCCGCACATCGGCTACGACAAGGCCGCGCAGATCGCCAAGAAGGCGCACAAGGAAGGCACCACGCTCAAGGCCGCCGCGCTCGCGCTGGGACACGTGACCGAGCAGCAATTCGACGAGTGGGTGAAGCCTGGCGAGATGGTGGGCAACGCGAAGAAATAAGCGTTATTTGCAGGGCTGAAATGCAAAACGGGCGGCGTGGTTCAGTTCACCTTCGCCGCCCGCTTTTTCATGCTGCCGCAACAGCGTGCCTGCGTATCAAACCTGCTCAAATTTGGCCCTTCGCCACTTCCTCGGGCTTGAGTTCGACGATCGCGTCGAGCGCTTCCTTCACGTCGAGCGCGTACTTCGCGAGGCGCTTCTGCTCGTCCGTTTCCGGCACGTAGGTCGGCACGGGAATCGGGTTGCCGTTTTCGTCGACGGCCACGAACACGACCAGGCAGTCCGTGGTGAGGCGCAGCTGGCCGCTCTTCGGGTCGCCGGCGTGCACGGTGATGTGAATATGCATCGACGTGCGGCCCGTGGCAACCACGCGCGCGCGCAGCTCGACCATGTTGCCGACGAGAATCGGCCGGCGAAAACGGATATTGCCCACGCTCACCGTCACGCAATAGCGGCCGGACCAGACCGCGGCGCACGCATAGGCCGTCTCGTCGATCCACTTCATCAGCGCACCGCCGTGCACTTTGCCGCCGAAGTTCACCGAAGTCGGCTCGGCGAGGAACCGGAACGTCGTTTCCGAACGGTCCAGCGGCTGGGTAGGCGTCTTCATCTCGGCTTGGCTCATGGCGAAAAGCCGCGTACTGCGGCTCGTATGGTGGGGTAAGGAGGCGTCGATTATACGAGCGCAATAAGACAGACGGTCGCAGCCGCTTGCGAAACGCCATCTGCGGCGTTTTTAGCTCGCCGCGAACCGCGCCCGGTAATCGAGCGGCAGCACGCCGTAGGACCTCTCGAACGCGCGCCGCAGATTCTGCTCGGTACCGAAACCGCAGTCGGCCGCAATGCGCTTGAGCGGCCGGCGCGACTGCACGAGCGCGTGCGCGGCGGCCTCCACGCGCATCGCCGCGACCGTGCGCGCCGGGGTGCGCCCCACCGCATCGACATAGCGGCGCGCGAACGTGCGCGGGCTCATGCGCGCTTCTTCGGCCAGGCGCTCGACGCTCAGCTCGCCGTGCAGGTTGGCGGCCATCCAGCCGTGCAGCGCGTCGAACTCCGCACCCGCGCTGGCCTGAGCCGCGAGCGCCTCGCTGAACTGCGACTGGCCGCCGGGCCGCTTCATGAACACGACGAGGCGGCGCGCCGCCTGCATCGCGACCGCATGGCCGCAGTCCTCCTCGATCAGCGCGAGCGCGAGATCGATACCCGCCGTGACACCCGCCGACGTCCACACCACGCGGCCGTCGCGCTCGTCGCGGATAAAAATCGGCTCGGGATCGACTTCGACGTGGGGAAAGCGCCGCCCGAGCTGGGCGGCGTTGCGCCAGTGCGTGGCGGCGCGGCGGCCGTCGAGCAGGCCTGCCGCGGCGAGATAGAACGCGCCCGTGCAGACCGACGCGACGCGGCGCGCGTGCGGCGCGGCCGCCGCGATCCAGGCGACGAGTTCGGGTTGCAGTGCGCTGGTGTCGTCCGCAGTGTCGTAGACAGGGACGCCGGGCACGATCAGCGTGTCGATCGTGGCGGGGTCGAGCGTGTCGAGCCGCTCAGTGACGATGGGCATGCCCGCGAAGGTGGGCAGCACGCCGCCAGCGACCGAGGCGAGCGTCGTGCGGTAGGCGCAGGGCCCGGTGCCGCTGGTGCCGTTCGCGGCGCGCATCGCCAGCTCGGCACGCCAGAACGCCTCGACGGGGCCACAGGCGTCGAGCAGCACGAGCTCGGGCGCGACGGCGAACACGACATGGCGTGCGGCGGCATGGGACGGCGGGTGAGACGGCATGGCGGCGAACTCGATGCTGACGATGTCTGCGCATCATCGCACGCGCGCGTTTGGCAGTCAGGTCAAAGTGACATCAAATACTGCCAGATGACGGCTGGCCGCTCACTTGTGGAATGTGACGCCCTCGTCGATCGTGCCGTACATCGTGATGCCGCTCGCGCCGCTCGACGACGGCGCGGAGCCGCCGGCACAGGCGGTGCACAACGCGGCGAGCGCGGCGGCGGCAACAAGAGCCAGGAAGCGTTTCATAAAAGGAGAAGCCATTTGCGTGAATAAACGATTTTAGCGCGGGGCTCCTGCGCGCCGCCGTACGCACCGCCGCAGCCAATGCTTTGGCCCCATCGCGGAGCATCGAATGGCTGCAATCGACACTTCACCGCAGACTGAAACGTCGAATGCGTAATTTCGCTAGAGTAACGGTATGGGCGACGTCAGCCGCCATCGCAAGCCATGAAGGAGCCACCATGAACCTCCCCGCGACCGACGAATCGAGCCACTTCCCGGGCCTCGCACGCGTTGCCGCACTGCTCGCCGATCCCGGCCGCGCCGCCATGCTCTGGGCCCTGATGGACGGCAGCGCGCGGCCCGCGGGCGAGCTCACGATGATCGCGGGTCTGTCGCCGTCGGCGGCGAGCGGCCACCTCGCGCGCCTGACCGACGGCGGGCTCCTCGCGCTCGACGTGCGCGGCCGCCACCGCTACTACCGGATCGCCACGCCCGAGATCGCCGCGGCGATCGAGGCGCTCATGAACGTCGCACAGGTGTCCAACGTCGTCACCTCGCAGCGCCCGGCGCCGCGCCCCGCGCGCACGGTGCCGCTCGAGATGCGCCATGCACGCACCTGCTACGACCACATGGCCGGCGAGGTGGCCGTACAGGTGTTCGAGCGCCTCGTGGACGGCGGCCTGCTGGTGCGCGACGGCGACACGCTCGAAGCCACGCCCGAGGGCGCGACGCGTCTCGCGGCCTGGGGCGTGGACGTGGCGGCACTGCGCGCGCGGCGGCGGCGCTTCGCCTGCACCTGCCTCGACTGGAGCGAGCGCAGGCCGCACCTGGGCGGCGCACTCGGTGCGGCGCTGCTCGATTCGTGGACGCACGACGGCTGGATCGAGCGCACGAGCCGCCCGCGCGTGTTGCGCATCACGCCCAAGGGTCAGCGCGAGTTCGACGCGCTCGCCGGCGCCTGAAACACTGGGTGCGCGCGCCTGATTGGCTGACAAATACCCGACAAGATCGCCGATTTCACGTGCAAAAATGCGCGTTTCGCCCGCGGTCACACGTTCTGTTACATCTGGTGCATAAGCCTTAACAAATCCGTGAGCATGGAAACAAGCCCGCCGGATACAGTGCCCTGCATGGGACGGCGCTAAACGCTACGGCATGAAAGCGCCAAATCCCATCGACAGGAGAACAATGATGACGACGCGCACACCTACGATCACCGAGTTTCGCCGCACCTCGCGCCGCACGCTGTTTGCGCTGGCCGCGCTCGCGGCGCTGAACCTCGCCGCCGCACCCGCGGTCTTCGCGCAGGCGGCGCCGCCTGAAGGCGCGACCGCCCCCGCCGCCACGGGCGGCGATCCGCCGAGCCGCGTCGCGCGTCTGGACTACATGGCCGGCGCCGTGACCACCGAGCCGGCCGGCGCGAGCGACTGGTCGTACGCGCAGCTCAACCGCCCGCTCACGACCGGCGACCAGCTCTGGAACGACGCCAATGGACGCTCGGAACTGCACATCGGCTCGACGGCGGTGCGCCTCGGCGCGCAAACGAGCCTCGACGTCCTCAATCTCGACGATCAAACCGCGCAGATCAAGGTCGCGCAAGGCACGCTCTCGACGCGTGTGCGCGAAGTGCCGCCCGGCAGCTCGTATGAAATCGACACGCCGAACCTCGCACTCGGCGTGACGAGCCCCGGCGACTATCGCGTGGATGTGGCGCCCGACGGCAGCAGCACGACCGTCACCGTGCGCAGCGGGAGCGTGACCGTGTACGGCGAAAACGGTCAGACGCCGATGACGGCCGGCCAGCAGATCCGCTTTGCCGGCACCGACCTGCAGCAGGTGGCGAGCGACCAGGCGCCGCCGCCGGATGCCTTCGACCAGTGGGCGCTCGCGCGCGACGCCGCCGAGGAGCGCTCGGTCTCGGCGCGCTATGTCTCGCGCGACGTCCCGGGCTACCAGGACCTCGACAACAACGGCACGTGGCGCAACGATCCGCAGTACGGCGAAGTCTGGACGCCGAGCTCGGTGCCCACCGGCTGGGCGCCGTATCACGACGGCCACTGGGTGTGGCAGGCGCCGTGGGGCTGGACGTGGGTCGATGACGCGCCCTGGGGCTTCGCGCCGTACCACTACGGGCGCTGGGCTTACGTCGACGATTCGTGGGCGTGGGTACCGGGTCCGATCGTCGAGAGCGCGCCGCCCGTCTATGCGCCGGCGCTGGTCGCGTTCGTGGGCGGCGGCGACGGTGGCACGGACTGGGGCGTCAACCTCGCGGTAGGCGGCGTCGCGGCCGCGGGCGTCGCGTGGTTCGCGCTCGGGCCGGGTGAGCCGTGGCATCCGCACTGGGGCGGCTGGAGCCCGCACTACTACGAGCGCGTGAACCAGACTGTCGTCGTCAACAATTACCGGCGCGACGTCAACATCACGAATATCAACGTTCACAACACCTACGTGAACTATCGCGCGCCGGGTGCGGTGACGGCTGTGCCGGCCACGGCGTTCGTCCATGGTCAGCCGGTCTCGCGGTTCGCGCAACGTGTCGATCCGCAGCAATGGCGCAATGCGCGCATCGACCCGGGCACGCCCGGCATCGCGCCTGTGAAGGGCAGTTTCGGGCCCAACATGCGCCGCGCCGACTACCGGCCGCCCGCGACGCTCAATCAGCGCCAGGTCGTGGCCACGCGCGCGCCGGTCGCCCCGCCCGCGTTCCACGACAACCTCGCGCAGCGCTTCGCCCACGCCGGCGGCACGGTGCCGGGTGCGGGCGCGCCCGTGGTGCGCGTCTCGGCGCCCTCGCATGCGCCCTCCTCGCCGTTTGCTCCGGCGGCTCATGGCGCGTGGCCAGCACAGAACGTGCGCATCGTGCCGCCGCATTCACCGGTCCTCAGCGCGACCGGCAGGCCTGCAGGCCCGCAGTCGCAAGCCGGCCGTCCGGGTACGCCTGGCGGCGCGCCCCAAGCAGGCGCCGCGGCCGCCAATGCCATGCCGCGTGGCCCCGAGCATGGCCAGCCGGGCGTGCCGCCCGCTGCCGCGCAGGAACATGGCGTGCCGCGTCCGCCGCAGTTTGCGGCCCGGCCCGAAGGCGGCGCGCCCGCAGCCGGCCAGCCTGGTCCCGGCGCGATGAACGCGGCGAATGCGGCGCGCGGTGAAGCCCATCAGCCTGCCTGGACGCAGCCGCACGCGCCGATGGCCACGCGTGGCCAGCCGGGCGCGAACGAGGCGGGCAGGCCGGCCGCCGTCGCGATGCAGGAGCCGCGCAACGCGGCGCCTGGCCAGCCGCAGCCGCAGCAACGGATGCCCGAGCCCGCCGCTGCGCAACATGGCCCGCAGATGCCGCCGCAAGCCGAGGCGCGGCCGGCGCAGCAGCCCGCGGCGCGCCCCGAGGTCCATCCGCAGGTGCAAGCTCAACCGCAGCCGCAACCGCGTGCTGAGGCCCGTCCGCAGCCGCAGCCACAGCCCCAACAGCGTGCTGAGGTCCGTCCGCAACCGCAGCCCCAGCCGCGTCCGGAATTCCACCCGCAGCCGCAGCCGCAACCGCAGCAGCGCGCGCAAGCCCGTCCGCAGCCGCAACCACAGCCGCAGCAGCGCGCTGAGGTCCGTCCGCAGCCGCAGCCCCAGCCGCAGCAGCACGCGGAGGCCCGTCCGCAGCCGCAGCCCCAACCGCGTCCGCAGCCACAGCCCGCGCCTCATCCGCAAGAGCGCGCAAGCGGCAACAGCCACGACGATCACCACCACGGCTGATCGCCGCGCCGCCAACGAAAAAGCCCGCGAACGTCGCCGTTCGCGGGCTTTTTTCATGGCGCGGGCATACCAGCGACTAACGTGAACGCAAGCGCCTCACACCGCCATCGGCGCGGTAAGCGGCTCGTGATGCCGGTAGTCGACGAGCGAGAAGTCGGACGGCTCGACCTTTTCGAGCCATTCCGGCTCGTAGGCGCCCGTCTTCGCGTACTCGGGCACGCGCTCGGAGATAGCCAGGCGCGGGCTCGCGTAAGGCTCCCGGCGCAGCTGCTCGTTGAGCATATCGAGCTGGTTCTCGTAAATATGTTTTAGGAACCAAAATCAAAGTACCAAATACCTTTGCTGTCCACGAAGATATAAGGCTTACAGTGGAGGGAAGTTTAAAAATTAAAGGAACCAAATTTCTTGTCCTTTTCATCAATTTTTGCCTAGCATGAATCTGGAGGGAAGAGGACTTCTGAGAGTCGCATGGACTTAGCGGAGAGCTTCAGCAATGGCGAAGAGCAACATCCTCGAAGCGCAGCTGACGATGGCAAAAGGGATGGAATTCGCTGGCGTAGTGGTCCATTCCAAGGGCGAGTACCTCGAACTCACCACACCGCGCGACCGACACCCCATTTACAGCGTGACAGACAGCAGAGGTGCCGTGGTGAGAACCGCGCACGAGTGGCTCCGCAGTCTAACGATGACTGAGGGACTATCGAACACCCTAAGCACCGCAATCCAGTACGGTCACACGGTTACGTATCTAGTTCGGTGGATAGAGCGCAACGGTCCGTTCCCCGACTTGAGTGTTGATGAAAACATCGTCAGGCTGGAGCGCGAACACATTCGCGACTGGCTGCAAGATATGAGGCGAAACGGCGCGCACAGCCATGGGACTCGCCATTCACGAGAGGCTTGTATCCGGAGCTTTTTAGAGTGGTTAACAACTCATGACGCGGGCTTGGTCAGACGACTTGAAGATTCACCTTACGGTCGCGATAACACACTCCGCTATCTCACCGCGTCACCTACGGCTCGAAGCCCAAAGTTCATACCTGCAGAAGTCGTAGTCGAGGTTCTGAGTCGAATGTACAACGAGTGCGAACGCTGCATGTTTCATGTGCAATTTGACACTGGCCTGCGCATTTCTGAGGTAGTGAACCTTGCACAAGGGGACATACCCGACGCCTCAATGTACAACTCTAGCTTCGAATTCATTCCATTGTGTGCCAGACGAGTCAAAGGAAGAGGCGGCCAAAGGCCCGAAAAGGCCACCTTAATCTCACGCGCAGCTCTAAATCGAGTGAAGCGTTATCACAACAGTCTTGAATACAAGCTTGCACCCGATTGGGATATCGACGACCCCGACAAGCCAGCTTTTCTGACTGCGAATCAGCTCAAGTGGAGTCCTCGCAACGCCTCCAAACAGTTCAAAAACGCAGTCAATCGAGCAAACGTAAGTAAGCATATGTCGCCTCATTGGTTGCGCCATGGTACGGCTTTCTCCGTTCTTCGCTCCGATATCGGGAAAACGTATGAGGACAGAATCCTGATTGTTCAGCAAATGCTGGGGCACGCACATCTGACGACGACGGAGATTTACACTCAGATATCTCCAGCGATGCTGCAACGGCTAACGAAGGAAGGCGAAAAACAGGACAGACTGAAGGAGGCAGAGTTCATCAGAAGTCACACCTTCCTCGGGCCACTTCAGCATAAAGAGAAACGGGGCCATCATGCGTGAGCAACCGGTAAGACTAAGTAAGCCTACCCAGCCAACCTTGGCTTCCCCAAACGAGCAAATCAGGTGGATGTTTTACCAGCTTGAAGCGGAATATGAACCGAAAAGTGCAGCTCGGATACGGTGGGCTGCGAATAGGTATCTGCAGTTTGTAACGGAAACAAACGCCTTTTATCCTGAACTCATGCGCGACAAGCGGTTTTTCCTCAGTAAATACTGGGAAGCCGATGCGCTGATTAGGTTCTGCAAATGGCTCCCCTCACAGAAACTCACAAGCAAGACACGCTACAGCCTGTATAAGTCAGTACGCCAAGTCATGGACATGGCCTACGCTCTTCGCATTATCGACTCGGTGGTCTACCATGCGCCGATGTTCACTGGCGTATCCGAGACCAATCAGCGTTCGGCATACCGAGCAGATGAACACGAGATAATTAACGCAGCCATCGCTCGCTGGGTCGGCCTAGCTAACAGTGTACTCAACGGTTACACGCCGACAGGTCTCGGCATTGCGTATCGTCCCAAGCGATTTGAACTCAACCTCATAGTCGACGGCGCTGAATACACTGTATC
>NZ_JAMBPS010000131.1:0-1947 GCF_024206515.1 Paraburkholderia sp. CNPSo 3281
GCCTGCTGGCGATACGGAGCCGCTCAAATACTTTCTCACTACGGCCCCCGAAGAGGCGACCCTCGAGCAGCTCGTGTTCGTGACCAAAATGCGCTGGCGCATCGAGCGCGACTATCAGGACCTGAAGCAGGAGTTCGGGCTCGGTCATTATGAAGGACGAGGCTGGCGTGGCTTTCACCATCACGCCACACTGAGTATCGCTGCGTATGGGTTTCTGATGGCTCAACGACTCAGAATGCAATCAGGTGGGACATGGTAAAAAAACTTCCTTGAACGCGCGCTGCCTGCCCTTCCCTCGGATTACATCCCCCGGGGCAGTCCAGCGCGCTCAGCGCCACGTTCCTGATTCCATTACTACATTGCGCATCCTGCTTGGACAAGGGCTCATGCAACGATGGCTTTCTTGCTGTACGACAGTAGTGACCGGACCAACTTCTATCCGTGCCGGCACGAGACCGGGCACCACATACCGCATGCGCAAGGCGCTGGAACCACCCCTTATGGACGCGCCCCATCTAGAACTACGGTTACCTGCGAAGGTAACCCGCTTACTGTCCGGGCGCGCCGAACCTTCAAACGCTGTTGCCGCTCGACGTTGGCTACTCAGGTCGCTGTCACCTTCTTGGCAGGGGGCTTGAGGGTTGCCCCGAGGGGAATCTCACCGAATTCCAGATAGCGCCATAGCGCGACCGCCAGACGTCTGGCAAGTGCCACAATGCCGATGCGTCGCATACGCTTGCCGCCGCCTGCAAAGCGCTCGTTGAACCAGTCGCTTAGCTGGCTGCTGCGCTGGAAGCGCAACCAGCTCCACGCCAGTTCCACCATCAGCCATCGGGCTCGCTTGTTGCCGATCTTGCTGATGCCCTGCTCAACTTCACTGGTGCCGCTGGCATAGGGCGTCGGGGCCAGGCCCAGGCAGCCGGCCACTTCACGGCGGTTGTGAAACTGCCGCCAACCGAACAGTTCCCTGATCAGGACCCATGAACTGCCGGTGCCGATACCCGCAAGGCGCGCGAGCCGCGCAATCGCGGGTTGCGCACCGCTGCGCACCTCGCGCTGCTGCTGTACCTCGAGCGCCCTGATCTGCCTGGCAGCGAGCAACAGCCGTTCGAATTCGCGTTCGATCTCGGCGCGCAGGGCTGGCAACAGCTGTGTGGTGTGCTGCGCCCACCAGAGCGCCCACGCGCGGCCACCGATTCGCTCGGGCCGCAGGTTGTGGAGCACCAGCAGCGAGCGGATGCGGTTGCTATGGGCAGTGCGCTCCTGCCGCAGGCGATCGAGTTCACGGTGTACCCGCCGCTCATCTTCCTGTTCGGGGGTGGGGATACGTGCGACCGCCCAAACCCGGCGCTCACCGCCGTAGTAGCGCATCAGCATTGACAGCAGCTTGTCGCTGTCGAGACGGTCGGTCTTGGCGCGACGTCTGCGCCGGTTCACTTCGATACTGGCTGAATCCACCACCATGTTCGTGATCTGATGTGCTTCCAGGCAGCGGTGCAGCCAGAAGCCGTCACGCCCGGCTTCATAACAGCTGCGCACCAGGACATCAGTGGCCAGATGACAGCGCGCTTTGGCCTTTGAAATCGCCGTGAAGACTGCGGCCGTATCGCCGGCGGCCAACGTGCAGCGGCTCGGCGCGCGCACCCCATCGCCCAGCGAAAGCTTCCAGCTCCTGTCACCCAGTTCAAAGGCGACATACAGTGCGTATTTCGGGGAAGTTGAACGCCCGTTTCGATGAAGTCGAACAGGCCAGGAGGGAGGTGCTGCGTAGTGCTTAGATTGTACTGCGAGTGTTCGAGATCAGGCTACTTTTTGATCAGGAGCGTTCTTCTTTCGCATCGAATCGCCCTTCAATGCAAGCTTGTGAGCTTGATGGACGAGGCGGTCGAGGATTGCGTCGGCGAGCGTGGGGTCTTGCAGCCATGCGTGCCAGTGTTCAAGGGGCAG
>NZ_JAMBPS010000132.1:0-1909 GCF_024206515.1 Paraburkholderia sp. CNPSo 3281
TACGCAAGATCGTCAAGACGCGTGGGCACTTCCCCACGGACGAGGCCGCGACCAAACTGCTGTGGCTGGCCTTGCGCAATATCACGGCTGACTGGAGCCGTGCCGCACATGACTGGAAAGCCGCGATGAACCAGTTCGCGATCCTCTACGAGGATCGCTTCACCAGGAATCATTTGTAGAATGCAATTGATGACCTGCCAGACGGCAGGTTTTTATCTGCCTTGCACACAAAAATTCAGACACTTCCAGCGTCCCTGAATCGCCGTAAATCGGTCACACGCTTGCGGCGGCCTACTATTCGTAGATTAACAAGTCCGATGCTTGCCGGGTCCATCCAGTCGTGTGGTGGCTATCAGCGTGAAATCTCTGCACGTGGCATTCAAACCTTGCTTCGTGCTTCCGAGCGATACCGGCTGGGACTCTGACCAAACATCCTTTTGAAAGTCGAGCTAAACGTGGTTTCGGACGCGTAGCCGACGGCCGCGGCGATGCTCGAGAGATTGTCGTTACCTGTTTTCAAGGCATCCCTGGCGATCGTCATGCGCCAGCGGATCAGATATTCCACTGGAGGCAAGCCCACGAGATCCTTGAAGCGCTCAATGAACGCGGTGCGTGACATGCCGACCCTTGACGCCAGTTCCTCCACCTTCCAACGACGCGCTATTTCTCCATGCACCATCCTTAACGCTGAGCCGATCCGTGGATCCGACAACGCGCCTAGCCAGCCCGCCGATCCAGGATTGGCGGCAAGATGCGCCCGCAGAATGTTCACCAGCACGATGTTCGCGACGCTACCCGCCATCGCCGCCGCTCCGGGCCGAACCGACTCTGTCTCCGCCCTGATTAATTCGAGGGCCGCGCTTAACGATCTGGCATCCGGAGAATCAGCGGACACGAGAACCAGCGGGGGCAGCAAATTAAGCAGCAGCCCACTCATGTCACCGTCGAACTCGAACAATCCTCCAACGCTCATCGCGCGCATTTCTCCCTGCCCGTAGCGAACAATTCCGTCCGCCTCCAGGTTATTGGCAAGTACCCGCTCTCCGTCGTACGGCATGACGCCGGGATCGCTGGCGAAACAATAGGGAGATCCGTCAGTGAGCAGACAAAAATCTCCCTCCTGCATTTTCGCGGGCTCGGTAACGCCCTCGATCCACACCCATCTATCGCCCTTGATGACGCCAACAAATTTGATATGACGATAGGCAGCAAATTTTAAGGCCCAAGGTTCAGCAGCCTCGAAGCGCGCCGAAAGGACACTCTTGACCTTTAGCAGGGAGAACACGTCGGACAGCGGATCCATAGTAAATATGTACGATGCGATAGGAAATTTGGTCGATTGATTATGGATCGAACGGACGCTCTGAGCAAGAATGGGTGCTTCGCAGGGAACATCGACGGGCCGTGTTTCCGGCGAGGAAACACCTGGACTTCACGCTCAACCTTAGGCCGAAAGAGGAGTGACTTCGCGCATGCACACGATTGAACTGATCGCACACGCGGCCGGCCATGGCCGTTATCCAAGGAATGGCAAAGTGGAGGTGATCTCGTGCCAATCGCGCTAATCACGGGAGCCAGCCGCGGCATTGGTGCGGCTGTCGCGATGAGTCTGGCCGAACAAGGGTACCGGGTAGTCGTCAATCATCGCGACAGCGCATCCCAGTGCGTATTTCGGGGAAGTTGAACGCCCGTTTCGATGAAGTCGAACAGGCCAGGAGGGAGGTGCTGCGTAGTGCTTAGATTGTACTGCGAGTGTTCGAGATCAGGCTACTTTTTGATCAGGAGCGTTCTTCTTTCGCATCGAATCGCCCTTCAATGCAAGCTTGTGAGCTTGATGGACGAGGCGGTCGAGGATTGCGTCGGCGAGCGTGGGGTCTTGCAGCCATGCGTGCCAGTGTTCAAGGGGCAG
>NZ_JAMBPS010000133.1:0-2820 GCF_024206515.1 Paraburkholderia sp. CNPSo 3281
TTACATGGTCCCTAGCGCTTTCGTGCGGCTGCACGCGTTGCCTCTCACCCCCAACGGCAAACTCGATCGCCGGGCACTGCCCGCTCCGGATGCCGACTCACTCGCCCATGCCGCGTACGAAGCCCCCATCGGTGCACTCGAGATCGCACTGGCCGACATCTGGCGTGAACTCCTCGGCGTCCACACGGTCAGTCGACACGATTCATTCTTTGCGCTTGGCGGACACTCCCTGCTCGCTGTTCAAATGATCGAACGGCTGTGCCGTCTGGACCTGAGTCTGGCTGTACGTGACCTGTTCCAGACCCCGGTGCTGTCCGCACTGGCTCGCGTCCTGGGCCAGCGTCGCGAAGTGCCGGTGCCACCTAATCAGATTGCGCCGGATTGCCAGACCATCACGCCCGACCTGCTGCCGCTAATCGATCTCTCTCAGGACGAAATCGATCGTATTGTGGCCAATGTACCGGGGGGGGCCTCTACGATACAAGACATCTATGCCCTCTCTCCCTTACAGGACGGCATCCTGTTTCACCACCTGCTGGCCACTGACGGTGACCCCTATCTGCTGCTCGTTCAAATGGCTTTCACGGAACGTGATACGCTGGACCGTTATTTGGCCGCGGTCCAGCACGTTGTCAATCGACACGACATTCTGCGTACCGCATTCGTCTGGGAAGGTCTGTCAAATCCCGCCCAGGTGGTCTGGCGGCAAGCTTCGCTGCCAGTAACCGAGCTGAAACTCTCGCCGGCAGACGGTCCCGTTACCATCCAACTGGCTGAGCGTTTCGGTCCCCACCAGTACCGGATCGATCTAAGCCAGGCGCCGCTGCTGCGCTTTGTAGTCGCGCAAGATGAACTAGGACGCTGGATCCTACTCACCCTGCTACATCATCTGATTAGCGACCATTCGACGCTAGAGGTGATGCAGGCAGAGGTGCGGGCATTCATGGAAGATCCAGGTGCGATTCTGCCATCGCCCGAACCGTTCCGTAATCTTATCGCACAAGCCCGACTGGGAACCTCGACAGAAGAACACGAACGCTTCTTCCAGGCAATGCTCGCGGACGTCACTGAGCCAACGCTGCCGTTCGGGCTGGTCGAGGTACACCGTGATGGCTCTCAGGTAGGCGAGACCCGGCGAATGCTATCCTCCGATTTGAACCTGAGGCTGCGTGCACAGGCCAAACGCCTGGGCGTGAGTCTCGCCAGCCTGTGTCATGTCGCGTGGGCGCAAGTGCTTGCGCGTACCAGTGGGCAGGAACAGGTCGTATTCGGCACAGTCTTGTTCGGGCGGATGCAAGCGGGCGAAGGAGCAGACCGGGCGATGGGGCTGTTCATCAACACGCTGCCGCTTCGGTTGGATATGGATGAGGTCAGTGTGGCCGAGCGCGTGCGTCATACGCATGCAAGGCTGGCGGAACTGCTGGAGCACGAACATGCTTCGCTCGCGCTGGCTCAGCGATGCAGTGGCGTGCCAGCAGGCACGCCACTGTTCAGTGCGCTGCTGAATTACCGGCATAACTCGAAACCGTTCGGCGAGACCAAGGCAAGCGACACCTTGTCGGGTATCGAAATGCTCAGCTTCCAGGAGAGGACCAACTATCCATTCGTGCTGTCGGTGGAGGATTACGGACAGGCACTGGGGGTGACGGCGCAGGTGCAATCGCCCATCGATTCGCAGCGGGTATGTGGGTATATGGAACAGGCGCTCTGCAGTCTGGCCGATGCGCTGGAGCAGACTCCTGGCCAGCCGGTGCGTCAATTGGAGGTGATACCCAAAGCGGAGCGGGAACTGCTGCTGCAGATCTGGAACGCAACCGAGGCGCCCTATCCCGATCAGGCGTGCATTCACCAGTTGTTCGAAGAGCAAACCGAGCGAACGCCCGAAGCTACGTACCACTCGATCCGCAAGGCCCCGCTGAACGACACGCCTGGATCCTTGACGATTGTTCAGCTCGCCTGCTGATCACGAATGTTCCCGAGGTACCCCTCCCAGTCGCAGTATTGCCGCCAACCGATTCGGGTGTCGCTCAGCCAAGTCCCGCTCTAAGAGGAGCAGCCCTCGATACGGCCTATGTAATGTATACATCGGGCTCGACCGGTACCCCCAAGGGGGTGCTCGTGCCCCATCGAGCGGTCGCCCGGCTGGTCATGAACAACAGCTATGCCAAGATCGGACTAGATGATAGGGTCGCCTTTACGGCAAATCCCGCCTTCGATGCCAGCACTTTTGAAGTATGGGGACCACTGCTCAACGGTGGCACAGTGATTATTGGCGATCGCCATCAAGTCCTTGATGCTCGAGGCCTGGCTGAAATCATTAGCCGAGGCAAAGTCACCGCGCTGTTCATCACAACCGCTTTATTCAACCAATTTGTTCCCGAAATTGGATCAACCTTTGCTCGACTGCGATTTTTGCTCTGTGGGGGAGAACAGGAAAAACATGAGATTTTTGGAGAATTGCTAAAGCATAGGGGACCGGAAAAACTCATCCACTGCTATGGTCCCACCGAGAGCACGACCTTTTCTACCACGTATGAAGTGTCAGAAACGAATTCCGGCAATCATCTGCCCATCGGCCGACCGATCTCGAACACTCGGATTTACCTGCTAGACAGCCACGGTCAACCGGTGCCGCTAGGCGCAGTGGGTGAACTGTATATCGGCGGCGCAGGCGTGGCTCGTGGCTATCTGAACCGCCCAGAACTGACCGCCGAACGCTTCCTCCCCGATCCCTTCTCCCATCACTCCGATGCCCGCATGTATCGCACCGGCGATCTGGCCCGCTACCTGCCCGACGGCAATCTTGTGTTCCTCGGTCGC
>NZ_JAMBPS010000134.1:0-1723 GCF_024206515.1 Paraburkholderia sp. CNPSo 3281
GCGTTCCCCGACAACCGCATCCTCGGAGCTGCCACGCTCGATCGGCTACGGCATGGCGCCTACCGTGTCGTCATTGAGGGTGAGAGCTTCCGCAAGCCGAAACCGATGCCCGAGAACGGCGAAAACGCGGTTGCAAAATCAGGCAAAAAAACGCATTCTTGAGTCCCTTCGAAATCGCGTTTCGGGGCCATTCCAAGTGGCCTCATTACGCCGATCATCCCCGGCTCGATTACGCCGATCCGTGACACCTCCGCTCGAATGATTCTCTTTCGTGCTTGTACTGCAGCAGATACAGCGCCACAACCTCCCGGCGACACGCCATCAGCTTCGACAGTTCTACACAGTCTGCCTGGGTCGCGGCCTTGATTGACCACAGCATGGGCGAGTACGGCTTTCTTCGGATTCTGTTGAAGAAAGGAACGGCACCACCTATGCCGACGAACCATGCGGCTATGACTATCAGCCCAAATAAAACGCCACAGACCAGAGCGGCTGCTCGCAACGATTCGTGGTCAAGGATAGCGCTGAACGACATGAGCAAAGTCAGAGCAACCAAGATTGCAATCGAATGGCTGAACAGTAGCTCGGCCGCGCGTTCGAACCACTTCTCGACCGGACTTTTGTCTCGCTCCGGAAGCTTGCGGGTGGTCAGAGTAACTGCAATTCGGTGGACCTCCTCTAGCTCCTGCTGCGTGATTACAGAATTCCTACACTTTTCCATAACGCGCTCCTGCATGTTTCTCTCTCCCAATAGCATCGGACTTGCCGGCGAGCGGCAATCATGCCACGCGCTTTTGAGAAAAGAACTGCTCTACCGCCGCAGCCCCGATTACTTTGCTTGCCACTCATGGTCGGTCAAAAAGTGCATATGTCATCCTGGGTACAATCGGGACCGCCTCTTACCAGCAGAGTTTGAAGGTATGCCTATTGCCGTTCTGGAAACGAACCAGCTACTGGTCTCGACCTATCGCGAAGCCCGCCATTTCTTGAATCTTGCCAGGCATTGAAGTCGGCACAGCACAGCGCTGGTCAAGCCTGCTCGACGGTATATCGGATGGGGCCGCCGCACTGCTTGCCGACAAAGCCTGTCCGGCGACAACCTTCAAGGCGCTGAAGCAGATGAAGCCTTCGCGGCAAATGGAGGCTGTCGAGCTCATGTGCGGACAGGGAAACTTCACGTCAGCCTTTGCGCGGGCAATTGTCGCTGCCACTCCGCCGGAGCAACTCGAAATTGACGCTGGTGCCGCGGGAAACCGGGCAACGAAGTGTCAAAGCAGCTCGCTCATCTCGAACGTGAACTCGCAACGCTTCAGACTACTGTAGCGCAGACCGATGAACGCTATGGTATCGAGCATCTACATCTCACGGTGTCAGCCGCTTATATTGCAACACTCGTCAGCAATGAGCGCGTGAGCCGTTGGTTAAATGAGCATCATCGCGACTTTGCTGCGCAATTCGAAACCATCAGCCTGGAAGCTAGTCGACTGCGTCATTGAAATGGCACTGGCCGAATTCGTCGTGATGGATCATCGTATTTCCATTTAATCGGCTTGGGATTCTTGTTGTGCTCGCGGATGTAGCGCATCAGCTTGCGGTCCAAATCCTTCACCGTGGTGAAGATGCCTCGCGCAATTACATCGCGCTGGATGCGCGAGAACCAGTTTTCCACCTGATTCAGCCAAGAGGTATAGGTTGGGGTGTAATGCAACCGCACGTTGCGGTG
>NZ_JAMBPS010000135.1:0-2223 GCF_024206515.1 Paraburkholderia sp. CNPSo 3281
ACGACAAGTAGGGCGGGACACGTGAAATCCTGTCTGAAGATGGGGGGACCATCCTCCAAGGCTAAATACTCGTGATCGACCGATAGTGAACCAGTACCGTGAGGGAAAGGCGAAAAGAACCCCGGGAGGGGAGTGAAACAGATCCTGAAACCGCATGCATACAAACAGTCGGAGCCTCGCAAGGGGTGACGGCGTACCTTTTGTATAATGGGTCAGCGACTTACATTCAGTGGCAAGCTTAACCGAATAGGGCAGGCGTAGCGAAAGCGAGTCCGAACAGGGCGTTCAGTCGCTGGGTGTAGACCCGAAACCAGGTGATCTATCCATGGCCAGGTTGAAGGCACGGTAACACGTGCTGGAGGACCGAACCCACTAACGTTGAAAAGTTAGGGGATGAGCTGTGGATAGGGGTGAAAGGCTAAACAAACCTGGAAATAGCTGGTTCTCTCCGAAAACTATTTAGGTAGTGCCTCGTGTATCACCTTCGGGGGTAGAGCACTGTCATGGTTGAAGGGTCCATTGCGGATTACTTCGCCATAGCAAACTCCGAATACCGAAGAGTGCAATCACGGGAGACAGACATCGGGTGCTAACGTCCGGTGTCAAGAGGGAAACAACCCAGACCGCCAGCTAAGGTCCCCAAATATGACTAAGTGGGAAACGAAGTGGGAAGGCTAAAACAGTCAGGAGGTTGGCTTAGAAGCAGCCACCCTTTAAAGAAAGCGTAATAGCTCACTGATCGAGTCGTCCTGCGCGGAAGATGTAACGGGGCTAAGTCATATACCGAAGCTGCGGATGCGAGCTAGTCTCGCATGGTAGGAGAGCGTTCCGTAAGCCTGCGAAGGTGCGTTGAAAAGCGTGCTGGAGGTATCGGAAGTGCGAATGCTGACATGAGTAGCGATAAAGGGGGTGAAAGGCCCCCTCGCCGTAAGCCCAAGGTTTCCTACGCAACGTTCATCGGCGTAGGGTGAGTCGGCCCCTAAGGCGAGGCAGAAATGCGTAGCTGATGGGAAGCAGGTCAATATTCCTGCACCATTGTGAAATGCGATGGGGGGACGGATCGCGGAAGGTTGTCCGGGTGTTGGACAGCACTCTGCAAACACGAAAGTGGACGTATAGGGTGTGACGCCTGCCCGGTGCCGGAAGATTAAATGATGGGGTGCAAGCTCTTGATTGAAGTCCCGGTAAACGGCGGCCGTAACTATAACGGTCCTAAGGTAGCGAAATTCCTTGTCGGGTAAGTTCCGACCTGCACGAATGGCGTAACGATGGCCACACTGTCTCCTCCCGAGACTCAGCGAAGTTGAAGTGTTTGTGATGATGCAATCTCCCCGCGGCTAGACGGAAAGACCCCATGAACCTTTACTGTAGCTTTGCATTGGACTTTGAACCGGTTTGTGTAGGATAGGTGGGAGGCTGTGAAGCGGGAACGCTAGTTTCCGTGGAGCCGTCCTTGAAATACCACCCTGATCTGTTTGAGGTTCTAACCTTGGTCCGTAATCCGGATCGGGGACAGTGCATGGTAGGCAGTTTGACTGGGGCGGTCTCCTCCCAAAGGGTAACGGAGGAGTACGAAGGTACGCTAGGTACGGTCGGAAATCGTGCTGATAGTGCAATGGCATAAGCGTGCTTGACTGTGAGACTCACAAGTCGAACAGGTGCGAAAGCAGGTCATAGTGATCCGGTGGTTCTGTATGGAAGGGCCATCGCTCAACGGATAAAAGGTACTCTGGGGATAACAGGCTGATACCGCCCAAGAGTTCATATCGACGGCGGTGTTTGGCACCTCGATGTCGGCTCATCTCATCCTGGGGCTGTAGCCGGTCCCAAGGGTATGGCTGTTCGCCATTTAAAGAGGTACGTGAGCTGGGTTTAAAACGTCGTGAGACAGTTTGGTCCCTATCTGCCGTGGGCGCTGGATATTTGAAGGGACCTGCTCCTAGTACGAGAGGACCGGAGTGGACGAACCTCTGGTGTACCGGTTGTCACGCCAGTGGCATCGCCGGGTAGCTATGTTCGGAAGAGATAACCGCTGAAAGCATCTAAGCGGGAAACTCGCCTTGAGATGAGATATCCCCGGGGCTTCGAGCCCCTTGAAGGGTCGTTCGAGACCAGGACGTTGATAGGTCAGGTGTGGAAGCGCAGTAATGCGTTAAGCTAACTGATACTAATTGCCCGTAAGGCTTGATCCTATAACAGGTGTGCCTCCGCCCCGCGTGGGTG
>NZ_JAMBPS010000136.1:0-1619 GCF_024206515.1 Paraburkholderia sp. CNPSo 3281
CTTCAGATACTATGAGGGACAGCCCGCGTAAGCCCCCAGGAGTAAAACGGTTTATCTGGACCGTTTCCCGGAAGGAGCACGCAAATGGACGCACCCGAGAGAACCCTGCAAGCACAGGACACCGCGATCACCGGCAGGCTGTTTGTCGCCTTTGAATTGGGCGAAAAGAACTGGAAGCTGTCACTCGGTGATGGCGTACGTGCTCCCAGCCGTTGCACGGTAGCGGCCGGCGACACCGCTTCCGTCCTGACCGCTATCGCAAAAGCCAAAGCTCGCTGTCATCTGCACCCTGACACCTTGGTGCTGAGCTGCTATGAGGCGGGCCGCGACGGCTTCTGGTTGCACCGTTGGCTAAGCGTACAAGGGATTGTCAATCTCGTCGTCGACTCGGCAAGTATTGAGGTGAACCGACGCTCACGACGTGCGAAGACCGACCGCCTTGACGCCGACAAGCTGCTTTCCATGCTGATGCGCTACTACGCTGGCGAACGTCGGGTCTGGGCAGTCGCGCGAGTCCCAAGCGCACAGCAGGAAGATGAACGTCGCGTGCATCGTGAACTCGAGCGCCTGCGACACGAGCGCACCGCTCACATCAATCGGATCCGTTCGCTTCTGGTGCTGCATAACCTGCGCGTAGAGCGCGTAGGCGGTCGTAACTGGGCCCGCTGGTGGGCCGAGCACGCTCAGCAGTTGCTCCCCGCCCTGCGTGCCGAGATCGAGCGTGAATTTGAGCGACTCTCACTTGTGATCCACCAAATCAAGACGCTTGAGGGATTTCAGGAGCAGCAAGTCCGTAGCGGCGCGCAACCCTCAATTGCGGCGTTAGCGCGCCTGACCGGTGTCGGTACCGGAAGTGCATGGACTCTGCTAAAGGAGTTGTTTAGTTGGCGCAAGTTTCACAACCGTCGAGAGCTTGCCGCCTGCCTGGGCCTTGCGCCCACGCCATATAGCAGCGGGACCAGCGAAACAGAACAAGGCATCAGCAAGGCCGGCAACAGGCGCTGTCGCTGGCTCATGGTCGAACTCGCATGGTGCTGGCTACGCCACCAGCCCGCAAGCCAACTGAGCCAATGGTTCCATAAACGATTTGCTGGCGCAGGAAAGCGTGCCCGACGTATCGGCATTGTTGCACTAGCTCGTCGTCTCGCGATCGCGCTATGGCGGTATGCGGAACATGGTGAGATTCCGATTGGAGCAACCCTCAAGGCACACCGGAGTGCGGTTGCGACCTGAACCATCTGCGTCGACAGACGGCACGAGTCTCAAGGTTTGCGCGCCCGTGAAGTAGCGGGATTGCCCGATGGGCAATCGTCCTTCAGATGGGGCGCGTCCGAACGGAGCGCTGCCCGCGTTAGCGCATGCGGTATAGGGTGACCGGCCGTGGTGCCGGCACGGATAGAAGTTAGATCGGGCATACGCCCGACATCGAGCGCTCCGAACCAAAGACTATTGACACGTGTTGTGACGCACGCGAGTTATCCACCGCCTGCCGACGTTCTGGTCATGTGAAGGGACCCGGCGGCAGGCCGTGGATAACTCGCGGAGTCCTAAAGGAGAATCTTGCGAATAAAACTGTCATCGAGGGGGCTTGACTTCGAATACCCCATAGAAGCTACTTC
>NZ_JAMBPS010000137.1:0-1563 GCF_024206515.1 Paraburkholderia sp. CNPSo 3281
GAAGTCGCCGAGCATCCGCATGCGCTCGTGGTGTACGGCGGCATTGGCCGCGCCGCGCGCAACTGGGAGTGCTTCGACCAGATCCTCGCGTCGCTGAAGGACCTGAACGAGGACGAGACGCTGCTGATCCAGTCGGGCAAGCCCGTGGGCGTGTTCCGCACGCATGCGGACGCCCCGCGCGTGCTGCTCGCGAACTCGAACCTCGTGCCGCACTGGGCCACGTGGGAACACTTCCACGAACTGGACCGCAAGGGCCTCATGATGTACGGCCAGATGACGGCGGGCAGCTGGATCTACATCGGCTCGCAGGGCATCGTGCAGGGCACGTACGAGACGTTCTATTCGGTCGCGAACCAGCACTTCAACGGCGACCCGAAGGGGCGCTGGATCCTCACGGGCGGTCTCGGCGGCATGGGCGGCGCGCAGCCGCTCGCAGCGACGATGGCGGGCTTCTCGATGATCGCGGTGGAATGCGACGAGACGCGCATCGACTTCCGCCTGAAGACGCGCTACGTGGACCGCAAGGCGAAGACGATCGACGAGGCGCTGGCCATCGTCGAGGAAGCGAAGAAGACGGGCAAGCCGGTTTCGGTGGGCCTGCTTGGCAATGCCGCCGATGTGTTCGCCGAATTCGTGAAGCGCGGCATCACGCCTGACTGCGTGACGGACCAGACGAGCGCGCACGACCCGATCAACGGCTACCTGCCGCAGGGCTGGACCGTGGCGCAGTGGCGCGAAGCACAGAAGGTCGCGCCGGAAAGCATCGTGAAGGTCGCGAAGGAGTCGATGGCCCACCAGGTGCGCGCGATGCTCACGCTGCAGGAGCGCGGCGCGGCCACGCTCGACTACGGCAACAACATCCGCCAGATGGCGCTCGAAATGGGCGTGGAAAACGCGTTCGATTTCCCGGGTTTCGTGCCGGCGTATATCCGTCCGCTGTTCTGCGAGGGCAAGGGCCCGTTCCGCTGGGTAGCGCTCTCGGGTGATCCTGAGGATATCTACAAGACGGACGCCAAGGTCAAGGAGCTGATCCCGGACGATCCGCACCTGCACAACTGGCTCGACATGGCGCGCGAGCGCATCGCCTTCCAGGGCCTGCCGGCGCGTATCTGCTGGGTGGGCGTGAAGGATCGCTACCGTCTGGGCCAGGCGTTCAACGAAATGGTCAAAACCGGCGAGCTGAAGGCGCCGGTCGTGATCGGCCGCGACCACCTCGACACGGGATCAGTGGCGAGCCCGAACCGCGAAACGGAATCGATGAAGGACGGCTCGGACGCGGTGAGCGACTGGCCGCTGCTCAATGCGCTGCTGAACACGGCGGGCGGCGCGTCGTGGGTCTCGCTGCACCACGGCGGCGGCGTGGGCATGGGCTTCTCGCAGCACTCGGGCGTGGTGATCGTGGCGGACGGCACGCAGGCGGCGCACGAGCGTCTGGGCCGCGTGCTGCACAACGATCCGGCCACGGGCGTGATGCGCCACGCGGACGCCGGCTACGAACTCGCGCAGCAAACGGCGCGCGAGGCGGGTCTCAAGCTGCCGATGCTCGGCCGATGAGCGGCGCGA
>NZ_JAMBPS010000138.1:0-1558 GCF_024206515.1 Paraburkholderia sp. CNPSo 3281
ACGCGTTCCCCGACAACCGCATCCTCGGAGCTGCCACGCTCGATCGGCTACGGCATGGCGCCTACCGTGTCGTCATTGAGGGTGAGAGCTTCCGCAAGCCGAAACCGATGCCCGAGAACGGCGAAAACGCGGTTGCAAAATCAGGCAAAAAAACGCATTCTTGAGTCCCTTCGAAATCGCGTTTCGGGGCCATTCCAAGTGGCCTCATTACGCCGATCATCCCCGGCTCGATTACGCCGATCCGTGACAGTAGCAGGGCAGCGCTTTGAAGTTGCCGACTGATGGGACCATGGTCCTATCGTTAATGCATTGCGCTCAGCCTAATTTTCATCGAGCTGTTTTCACAATGTGAGCAGTCCCACTATCTCGCTATGGAATCATCTTGGCCATTCCGGCCGTTCGTGCCTCGCCAATGCAGTCGTTTCGCGATGACAGCTTTCGCGCGGTCTCGTCTAGAATTGTCTAACAACGCTTAAACGGCCCATCGCGTCCAGGACACCTTACCGAACGAAAGAAGGAACAGTCACCATGTGGCGAATTCTACTGATTCAGGGCGCGAACATGATTCACTTGGGCAAGCGTGAACCGGAGATATACGGCAAAACGACGGCGAGCGAGCTTGACGCCATGCTCCACCAGCACGCGCGCTCGAAGGGTTACGAGCTGGAGATCTTCTACACCAACGTCGAGGGAGAGGCGATCAATCGCATCTATCGAGCCGTTGATGATGGTGTCGGCGGCCTCGTCATGAATCCCGCGGGTTTCAATTATGCGGGCTATGCGCTGCGAGATTGCATAAAGGGCGCAGCGCTACCCTACGTGGAAGTACACATGACGAATGTCGAAGCACGGGGAATCAAGTGCGTGATCGCCAAAATCGCAGATGGCGTGATCTTCGGTCTTGGCGTTCATAGCTATGTGCTTGGATTGGAAGCGATGCTTTATTTGCTCTCGAATTTACCCACGGGCGCGCTCAAGATGCACGGTGGCCAATCCGGCGATATGGTCGGACGGGAGTGAGCACACCTTCTATATAGGCCGACTTCTTGTCCGTGACTGGCCATACCGAACGAATGCTCGACCTTTGAACCCGTCGTCGTAGGGGCTGCGGGCCAGTGGCGTGCACGATGTGCTCCCGAAGGGGTGAGACCGCACGGTCTCAAGCCGTGCTCGTCGTCTCAATCGCTCCGAGGGCTGCCCGCAGATGTGCGCCCTCGGATGCGGGGTCTCCTTCAGGTGGCTGTGTTCGCGCTCGAACGGCAACTTTGCGGCGACGGGATCCAGTTGACGCATGTCTCTTCATGGCCGGTGGATAGGGGTAGGAAACGGCGATCGCCGTCCCCTCCCTCCGAACCCGGTGTGCGGTTTTCCCGCGACGGGCTCTCCAGTCAGTTGTTTCCACATCGGGATTGGCGCGCCAATCGAAGGGCCTCAGACATCGTGAACAGCCCAAGATCAGCGAAGAAGGCATTTGGCCATCGGGTGTGATCGCGAAGGCATCGACCCTGACCCGGACGGTGAAGCTGTCGACGCAGGATCGCTCGTAGGCGGCGACGAA
>NZ_JAMBPS010000139.1:0-1484 GCF_024206515.1 Paraburkholderia sp. CNPSo 3281
GTCGCCCCTGAACAATTCGTTTTGGCCGTCGTCGGCGTCAGCCGGCGGATGCTCTCTGATCGACAGGGATGAACAGGGCGATGAGAACAATGGTGTAAAAAAACCGCAGCTTCCTCAGGATCATCCGCAGGTTGTGACCAGCTCCGCATAGCACAGCGTGCATCGCGTCACCAAGCGTTCCCTTCAGCCAGTTCCGATCGAGTTTGCCATCTGTCTTCATGTGGCCGATGGCTGGCTCAATCGCACTGCGCCGTCTGATCATCGTCCGTAATCCCCGCGTAATGCCTCGCCTCAGCCCCGGGTGGTAGATCTTCACACCTTCGATGTCTACGCCCTTGTATCCACGATCCACGACGGCGATCTCTGGCGTGACGTCGCTCAGGATCGCCGCCTGCTCCAGCGCCTCCGCGAGCGTGTGACCATCGTACGGATTGCCCGGCATCGAGCGCATGCCAACAACCAGGCCTTCCTTGTGTGTCGTCGTGATTGACACTTTCACCCCGAACTCATACGGCGTGCGCGCCTTGCCCTTGGCCAGGCACTCCACCTCTGGCGCATGCAGTGCGTAAAGCTTGTTTTTGTCCTTTGTCTTTTGCGACAGGATTCGCTTCGTACGCCCAATCAATTCCTGCAGGATCACGCGGCTACCTTCGGAGACCGCATCGATCTGCCGCTCCACGTCACGCATCACCCGGCCCACACGCGAGCGCAACGTACGCAGCACTTTCTTCATGCGTTTGTACTGCTTCGCATGCGCGTAGCGTCCAATCTGACGCACCAGGTGCGGCGCCTCGCGGTTGTAGTTCTGCCTCAGTTTCACGCCGTGCCGCGCTGCCGCCTTCACCAGATGTTCGCGGCACCGTTCAAGAAGCCGCGAATCGGTCGGGTGGGCAATCGCTTTCTCCATGACGGTTGTGTCGACAATCACGCGCTTCACGCTTGCGGCCTTGATCACGCCAGCACGTTTTGCCGCTTCGATCGTTTCGGCCAGCAGCTCTTCAACGCCGGCCTCGCCCAACCGCTTGCGCCAGCGCGTCAGGCTCGACGGATCGATCGGCAGCTCGGTCTGCAGGTACGTCTCGCCGGTGAATACCTGCCAGTAGGGATTTTCAACCCATTGCCAGACGACCTCTTCGTCCGACAGATCGAATGCGTGCTGCAGGTACAGCAGCCCGGCGATCAGCCTGGGCGATGTTGCTGGCCGTCCCTTGCGCGACACGAAGCTCTCGCTCATCGCCATGCCCAGCCGATTCCAGTTGATCAGGTCAGCCAGCCGCACCAGCGGATGTTTCAGGTTGATCTGCTCACGCAGGGGCTGCCGGAAGAAATCTCCCTCTGTCACAGGCGTCTTCGGACCCATCCGCACCTCGTCAGGATTTGCAGGATTTCGGCATCAATATGCCAGGTCTCTGCAAATCCCACAATGCTATTTCGGCCTCGGAGCCTTGCCGCATAAGCCTTCGCGGATTGTTCAAGGCCGACTA
>NZ_JAMBPS010000140.1:0-1467 GCF_024206515.1 Paraburkholderia sp. CNPSo 3281
AGCCCCACCGGGAATGGCTTTCGGAGCTGGCGAGGGGGGAGCGGTTAAAGTCAGGGCTTTGCGGATGCGAAAATGGCTGCAAACCATGGCCGGCAGGCGATTCCCACGAAATTGAGTGAAGCGCAGTTCGGGCAATTTGTCTTGCCGCACCTGAGCCGGGGCCGGCGCGGCCCGCCGCCGACGTTGCCGTTACAGAGGATGTTCAACTACGTCCTGAAGGCGCTCTATATGGGGTGTCAATGGAAGATGATGCCGATCGAAACGGATGCAAAGGGGCTGCCTGAAATCCACCACACCCGCATCTACCGGATCATGCGACGCTGGCAGGCTGACGGCAGCATCGACCGGGTCTTCGCGGGCTCGGTCGATCAACTGCATCGGGACCCGCTCCTCGACCTCGCGAACATCCATGGCGACGGCACGACCACAGCGGCAAAGAAAGGCGGCGACAACCTGGGCTACAGCGGGCACAAGCATCTGAAGGGCGACAAGGTGGTGGCCTTCTGCGATCGCAACTGCAACATCATCGCGCCATTCGTGACGGCGCCGGGCAATCGCAACGAATCACCCCTGCTGCGTGACGCGCTACCCAAACTCACCGCCATGGCGCGCGCCATTGGTGCGAACCTGCAGGACTCAACCGTCAGTCTGGATGGCGTCTACGACTGCCGCGAAAACCGCCGTGCGATCTTCAACCGCGGCATGAGGCCCAACATTCCCGAGAACCCGCGTGGGCGCAAGGCACCGAAGCGCGGTCGCAGACGGCATTTCGACGCGGCCATCTTCGCGGAGCGCTTCAGCACCATCGAGCGCGTGTTCGCCTGGGAGGACACCTTCCGCCGCCTGCTGCTGCGCTTCGAACGCATCAGTGCCGTGCACTACGCGCTCAAGACGCTCGCCTACACGATGATCAACCTGAGGCACTACTGCCGCAGCTGATCGCGGCCCTCAGGGCGGCCTGTCGCTACTTCGCCGGCGCATTGCGCCATGGCCGCGCGCGTCGTTACCATGTCGATCACTTCGCAAATCAGACTTCCGCTTCGCGTTGCCTGTCTTGCCAACTCATGCATTTCATGAAACATATGCATTACTGATCAAATGCAACTTCAGTCTGCTTGAAACCCGTAATCAGTTGTCAAAGATACCACTGCGCCCGCAGTCTGGGAGGCCGTCCTGTCTGCTTGATGAGTTATCCTCTATATAACAACAATCTCGTATACACCGCCTATTTGCACCAGAGTCCCCTTATCGAGCTTCGGTCCGATTCGCCAGCACTTCGCGCGCAAGCGACATTCACTGCGTGCATCACTCTATCGCAAACAGCTCGCCGCACGCTTTGCCGGCGTGGCATCGCTTCTCTCACCCAAGTTCCGTCCAATTTCTGGGCAAATGCACGTCCTGTACGCTCTTGCGTCTCGAATACCTTAACGTGACAACGCCGTGCGCTTGGGCCATTCGTGAAAATCT
>NZ_JAMBPS010000015.1:0-144063 GCF_024206515.1 Paraburkholderia sp. CNPSo 3281
GCGGTCCAGTTCGTGGAAGTGTTCCCACGTGGCCCAGTGCGGCACGAGGTTCGAGTTCGCGAGCAGCACGCGCGGGGCGTCCGCATGCGTGCGGAACACGCCCACGGGCTTGCCCGACTGGATCAGCAGCGTCTCGTCCTCGTTCAGGTCCTTCAGCGACGCGAGGATCTGGTCGAAGCACTCCCAGTTGCGCGCGGCGCGGCCAATGCCGCCGTACACCACGAGCGCATGCGGATGCTCGGCGACTTCCGGGTCCAGATTGTTCTGGATCATCCGGTAGGCGGCTTCCGCCAGCCAGGTCTTGCAGACCTTCTCGCTGCCGCGCGGCGCGCGGATCGTGCGGGTCGGGTCGAGGCGCGGGTCGGTGAAGTTCGGGTGGTTCATTTGTTCGGGTCCGTCGAGTCTGGGTAGCAAGCTGAAGGGCCGCGCCCGCGGAGGTGCAATGAGCGCTGCAACGTGGGCTAAGTCTAACGCCGCCAAGTTGTATATACAACTCGTTTTGATCAAACGTGGGTTAGTAGTTACCCTGACGTAAATAGCGGGAATCAGGCTACATGAGCGAAGAGCGGCGGGAGATCGGTGAAAGCTTTGTCTAGACAAGACGTCTGCAAACAGACTGACACGGTGAATGGCACGCGGAGGCGACCAGACCACTCGCGCAAGCGAAAGAAGCTGGCTTGAAGGAGGTAGGGATCAGGAGGGACGGAGCGCTGGGAACCAGGCGGCAAGGCGCGCTTGAGCGTCCGGTGGAGTGCGGTTCAGCAAGGCGGCCGGAAACGAGCGGGCGCGGTAATCCGCTAGCGGAGCTAAGCGCCCATGCCGAGCGCCCGCTTCAAGGCGCTCACGGCAACCTCGACGCCTATTTTTTTCGCCACCTCGAATGCCCATGCTCCGGCCTCTTTCAGGTGTTCGATCGCCCCTTGCTTATCGCCGTTTTTGGCCGCTTTCTCGGCTGACGCAACCTGCCCGATGGCCTCGTCGTTATCCGCCGACGTGTCTTCACTCTTCATGGCCGTGCGAAGACGGGCCAGATCGGCAGCGAGTGCATTCAAGTCGATGTCCGCGTGGTCGGCGTTGACTTGCTGGAAGACATTGTGGTCGGCACGTGCATTTGGGCCCATCGCTCCTGCCTGCTTTGCGACGAACTTATCGCCCATGTGCACCGCCCCATAGTAGTGGTGAGTGTGAGACGGGTTTGCTGCGGCGGTTGCCGGTTGTGCAGCGGCGCGCTGCCCGGCAGACGGGTCCGGTATCCGCCGCGCTCGCAATTCATAATATCTGACGAGTTCTTTACCAAAAGACCGGTCCACATCGGCGATTGCTTCGTTGATCGCAGCGAGCGCAGTGCGTTCCTCAACCTCCCCGTCTGCGCGACGTTCGACGACGCCTCTCAGGACGGCAACAACATTGTTCAACCGACTCTCGAGCAACTGGATTGCTTCCTCAAGGACAGCACGCTCCTGGTTCGGAATCGCATGCTCGAGTGACCGAATCCTCGAGGTGTGTTTGATGATGACGGCCCATTCACGATTAGGCTCAAACGTTCCGTCCTGTCCGGACAGCGTATCGACCAATTCCCTCTGAACAAAGAACCGTATGCTGGAAAGACTTTCGTCAATCGTGTCGGCGATAGATGTCACAGAAGGCCCCTGGGTCGGATCGCGTGAGTCCGTCGTTTGCTACGGCATTTCAATATAGACCGTATGCGGCCTCGCCGCCCTGTTCAAACAGTGCCCGCCAGATGAAACCGCGAAGCCGGATGCCACAGGCGCACGGAAGTCGCCACATGACGCCCCACCCACGTGCGCCGCAGCAACAACAAACAAGGCTCGCCGATTTCCATTTCCAGGTACTGCCGCACGCGCGCGTCGGGCTTCTGGGCGTAGATGCGGAACTCGGCGCGCTGGATCGGCGCGAGTCGCACCATGTAGTGATTCGGCGTTTCGACGGTGAAGTCCTGAGCGAGGTAATCGGGGAACACCTCGGGGTTCACGTAGCGGTCCTCGTACTGGATCGGCTCGCCCTCTTCGCTGTGCACGATGCGCGAGTGGAATACCGGCCCGGCGTCGAGTTCGAGCGCGGCGATCGCATTCGGATCGTCGCTCGACTCCAGTTCCAGCACGCGTGCCGCATGCCGATGGCCGCGCGCCGCGATTTCGTCGGCGATATTGCGGATCTGCAGCACCGTCGATTCGTACTGGCGCGGCGCCACATACGTGCCCGAGCCGCGCACGCGGTTCAGCACGCCTTCGGCCATCAGCTCGCGCAGCGCGCGCGACACCGTCATGCGCGCCACGCCGAATTCTTTCACCAGTTCCGTTTCGGAAGGCACCACGTCGCCGGGCCGCAAGGCGCCACTTTCGATCTGCGCGAGCACATGACGCTTGATCTGCTCATAGGCGGGCAAAGGGGCACCGCGGACCGTCTTCTTTTGCATGGTCTCGATCTTCGAATGAACGGGTGGTCGCCGCAGCGATGGCCGCCAGGCGCGGCGTGGGCTTGCGGCTTCAGGCGGCCACATTGTACCGCCCCTTAAAGTGGCTCCGCGCACGGGCTGCGAGGCAGCACGCCATGGCCTCAAATCGCCGCGCCGGCTCCTATGCAGGCTCGGCCACAAGCGCGGGCTGTCGGCGCGCGAGCACCACACAGGCGCGCACGCCCCGCCCGTCCGCGCCCGGACTCAGGCTCACCGCGCCGCGATGCGACTGCGCGATCTCGCGCACGATCGCGAGACCAAGGCCGGTGCCTTCCGTCCCGGCGGCGGCGCGGAAGAAAGGCTCGAACACGCGCGCACGCGCTTCCGCGGGAATGCCGCGTCCGTCGTCGAGCACTTCGAGCGCGACCGTCTCGCCGCTCGCCCGCACCGACACCGTGACGTGCCCGCCAGCCGGCGTGTAGCGCAGCGCGTTATCCACGAGATTGCTGACCATCGCGCGCAACAGTTCGCGATGCCCCTGCACCACCGCCTCGCCCGCCTCGCGAGGCAGCTCCGCACCGAGATCGATGCCGCGCGTCTGCGCGAGCAGCGCGAGCGCCTCGATCACTTCGCGCGCGAGTTGCGCCATGTCGACGGGTGCGCCCGGCAACTGCGCGGGATCGAGCGCCTCGGCCTGCGCGAGCAGCAGCAACTGGTTCGTGAGCGCGACCATCGAGCGGTTGCTCACGTGCATGGCCGCCAGCACTTCGTCGAGCCCGGGATCGACGGCCTTTTGCTGGCGCGCGTACTGCAATTGCGTGCCGAGCAGCGTGAGCGGCGTGCGCAGCTGGTGCGCTGCATCGGCGATGAAGCGGCGCTGCGCCGCCGTCTGCGCCGAAAGGCGCGCAAT
Organism: Paraburkholderia sp. CNPSo 3281; assembly: GCF_024206515.1. NCBI lineage: Bacteria > Pseudomonadati > Pseudomonadota > Betaproteobacteria > Burkholderiales > Burkholderiaceae > Paraburkholderia > Paraburkholderia sp. CNPSo 3281. The sequence goes on from NZ_JAMBPS010000015.1 coordinate 3,327, forward strand.
GCATTGATTGATGGCGTCTACGACGGGCCGCAGTTCGGCATGCAGCCCTTCGGCGCGTATGGGTTCGAGGTGCGAAGGATCGCGGTCCGCGACGTCGTTCTTGAGCTTCATCAGCGGACGCAGTTCGAACGTCAGACCGATGCAGGCGAGCGCCACGGCCAGCATGACCATGCCGATCTGGCGATAGAGCTGGGGACGCCATAGCGCCTCCACCATCGCGTCGCGCGAGCGCCCGGTCTTGCCAACCGAGACGCGCACGCGCCAGATGTGACCATTGTCGTACATGGAGCGCACCACGCTCACGGCGCGCACGGCCTGGCCGCGCAGATCCGCGTCGTACGCCACGGGTGAATCGACGGCGGGCGACGAGGCCGCATGCGGAAAATCGGGCATGCCCGCGAGCAGCGAGCCGCCCTCCACGTGCACGTTGTAGAACACCTGATCCTGCTGCGGCGAAGCGAAAAGTTCGAGCGCCGCGGGCGGCACGTCGGCGCGCAGCGCGCCGTCGGCCCATTGCACGGAACCGGCGATCATGCGTGCGGACGACAGCAGCCGGCCGTCCTGCACCAGATCGGCGGTTTGGCGGGCAGCGCGATACTCGGAGGTCGCCGTAAAACTCACGTAGAGCGCGAGCGGCACGAGCATCCACCACAGCAGGCGAACGCGCAGGCTACCCGTCATGACGGCACGCGCAAGTCGTCATAGCGTTTCATCCTTCCGGCGCAGCAAATAGCCCAGACCGCGCAATGTCACGATCACGGCCGAGCTGCCTTCGAGCTTCTTGCGCAGCCGAGAGACGTAGATTTCGATGGCGTCCTCGCTGGGTTCGTCGGCGAGCGTGAAGATCGCATCGACGAGCGCGGCCTTCGAAACGGTCTGACCGAGGCGCAGCGCCAGCGTTTCGAGCACCGTGCGCTCGCGCGGCGTCACGTTCAGCGGCGCACCCTTCAGCGTGAACTGGCGTGTATTGAGGTCGAACACGAGGTCCCCGCAGCCGATTTCGTTCGCGCGCGCGGGCGTTTGCCGGCGAATCAGCACCTTGATGCGCGCCACCAGTTCGCGCACCTCGAAGGGCTTGACGAGATAGTCGTCGGCGCCCGCGCCGAGCAGCTCCACCTTTTCGTCGATCGAGCCGCTTGCCGTGAGCACCATCACGGGCGTCGCGTCGCCGCGCTGGCGCAGCCGCCGCAGCACGTTCTTGCCCGAGAGCTTCGGCAAATTGAGGTCGAGCAGGACCACTTCGTAGCGATTGGACCGCAGCAACTGGTCGGCGGCTTCGCCGTCCTGCACGGCGTCAAAGGCGAACGCCTGCTCCTCCAGCGTTTTGACGAGCCAGTGCGCCAGCGTGGGATTGTCTTCGATCAGCAGCAACTTCATGGGCAGGTGCGGGCAAGGGCGAAAGGCCGTTTCGGGGGAATCGATTGTGCCGTTGCCGGCGCGCCGCCGCCCTGCGGGTTAACACGGACGATTTTGCACGGCGCCCGAAGGCTGGCAGAAGGCTTACGGTTTTTATAATCGGCTCCATCCACCCAAAAAAGCGCCCGCATGCACGGCGCACCACCTTCAGGAGACTCCACGATGCCTACTTTGCGCCAGATTGCCGCTGTATCGAGTGTCGCGTTCGCCCTCGCCGCCGGCTCCACGGCTGCCCACGCGGAAAAGATCACGATCATGGTTGGCGGCGCAACCAAGATCATCTATCTGCCCGCCAAACTGACCGAGCAGCTCGGCTACTTCAAGGACGAAGGCCTCGACGTCGAGCTGCAGTCACAGCCGGCCGGCGTGGACGCCGAGAACGAGCTGCTCGCGGGTGCGGTGCAAGGCGTGGTGGGCTTCTACGATCACACCATCGACCTGCAGAGCAAGGGCAAGGAAGTGCAGACGCTCGTGGTGTTCGGCCAGGTGCCGGGCGAAGTGGAAATGGTGTCGAACGCGGCAGCCGGCACACTCAAGAGCATGGCCGACGTGAAGGGCAAGACGCTCGGCGTAACGGGCCTTGGCTCCTCCACGAGCTTCCTCACGCAGTACCTCGCGCAGCGCTCGGGCGTGCCCTCCAACCAGTACACGCTGCTGCCGGTGGGCGCGGACAACACCTTTATCGCGGCGATCAAGCAGAACCGCATCGACGCGGGCATGACCACGGAGCCCACCATCTCGCGTCTGCTGCAAACCGGCGACGCCAAGGTGCTCGTCGACATGCGCACGCTCGAAGGCACGCGCGCGGCGCTCGGCGGCACCTACCCCGCTTCGAGCTTCTACGTGCAGCGCGCCTGGGCGCAGTCGCACAAGGACGAAGCGACGAAGCTCGCGCACGCGTTCTCGCGCACGCTCAACTTCATCGCCACGCATAGTGCCGACGAAATCGCCGCGAAGATGCCGAAGGACTACTACGGCAACAACAAGGATCTCTACGTGGCCGCGCTGAAGTCCTCGCTGCCGATGTTCACGAAAGACGGCCGCATGCCCGCCGACGGCCCCGATACGGTGCTCAAGGTGCTCTCGGCGTTCAATCCTTCGGTGAAGGGCAAGCACATCGACCTCGCGAAGACGTACTCGAACGACTATCTGCCGGCTACGACCGCCACGGCGTCGAAGTAAGCAACGCAACCGGTCCCACGTTCAGCCCACTGAGACAATGACTTCCTCCCATTCCCAAGGCACGCCGGCCATCGAGCTGCGCCACGTTTCGTGCCGCTTCATTTCACCGGACGGCAAGGCGACCGTCGCCCTGCGCGACTTCAGCATGTCGGTCGCGCGCGGCGAGTTCGTCGCGATCGTCGGGCCCACGGGCTGCGGCAAGTCCACCACGCTCAGCATGATCACGGGCCTGCTCAAACCCACCACGGGCGAAGTGCGCGTGATGGGCGCGCCCGTGGACGGCATCGATCCGCGCATCGGCTTCGTGTTCCAGGCCGACGCCGTGTTCCCGTGGCGCTCGGTGCTCGACAACGTGGCGGCCGGTCCGCTCTATCGCGGCCGCTCGAAGTCGGCGGCCTACGACGAAGCCAACGAATGGCTGCGCCGCGTGGGCCTCGCCAATTTCGGCAAGCACTATCCGCATCAGCTTTCTGGCGGCATGCGCAAGCGCGTCGCGCTTGCGCAGACGTTCATCAACAAGCCCGAAATCCTGCTGATGGACGAGCCGTTCTCGGCGCTCGACATGCAAACGCGCACGCTCATGCAGGACGAGCTGCTGCAGCTGTGGGGCGGCACGGGCTCCGTCGTATTCGTCACGCACGACCTCGAAGAAGCCATTGCGCTCGCCGACCGCGTGTTCGTGCTGACCGCGCGCCCGGCCACGCTCAAGAAGGTCTACGAGATCGACCTTCCGCGCCCGCGCGTGACGTCCGAAATCCGCTACGCGCCGCACTTCGTCGAACTGTCGCGCCAGATCTGGCACGACCTGCGCGAAGAAGTGCAGATCGCCTAACACCGGAGCCTTCACTATGTCCACCCCGCAACAAACCCTGCCGCAAGGCCTCGATCCCGCCTCGCTCGACGCCGTCGAGCGCGCCGCGCAAAAACGCATTCGTCAGCGCAATTTGCTCGTCATTTCGCTGCGTATCCTCGTGCTCGTCGTCGTGCTCGGCGGCTGGGAACTCGCCGCGCGCCTCAAATGGATCGATCCGTTCTTCTTCTCGATGCCCACGGCCATCTTCGACCAGATCGTCGACTGGTTCGTAAACGGCACCTCGCAGGGGCCGCTGCTCACGCAGGTCTGGGTCACGCTCGAGGAAACGGGCCTCGGCTTCATCATCGGCTCGGTGGCCGGCGTGTTCTGCGGCATCGTGCTTGGCCGCAACAAGCTGCTTTCCGACGTGTTCAGCCTCTACATCAAGATCGCCAACTCGATTCCGCGCGTGGTGCTCGGTTCGGTGTTCGTGATCGCGCTGGGGCTCGGCATGGCGTCGAAAGTGGCGCTCGCCGTGGTGATGGTGTTCTTCGTCGTGTTCGCCAATGCGTTCCAGGGCGTGCGCGAGGCCGACCGCTACATGATCGCCAATGCGCAGATTCTCGGCGCGTCGCGACGCCAGGTGACGACCTCGGTCGTGATTCCCTCAGCGCTTTCGTGGATTCTCGCGAGCCTGCACGTGAGCTTCGGCTTCGCGCTGGTCGGCGCCGTGGTGGGCGAATTCCTCGGCTCGAAGCAAGGCATCGGTTTGCTGATCTCGACGGCGCAGGGCGCGTTCAACGCGAGCGGCGTGTTCGCCGCGATGATCGTGCTCGCCGTGGTCGCGCTGGCCGCCGACTATGTGCTCACCGCGCTCGAGCATCGTTTGCTCAAGTGGCGGCCTACGCCTTCGAACTGATTCGACCGCTTTCCCCTGTCCGGGCTGCGTGAGGCGCGAGCTTACCTGGCCCGTGGTCCGCGGCGCACTGCCAAGTGCGCCGCGTTTTTTTTGGCGCGCCAAAAACTACTTAGGCTGTGCGACCGTACGCAGATACGGCTTGAGCGTCTTGAAGCCCTGCGGATATTTCTGCTTCGCCGCATCGTCGGAAACCGAAGTCGGGATGATGACGTCGTCGCCCGGCTTCCAGTTCACCGGTGTCGCCACCGAGTGTTTCGCCGTGAGCTGCAGCGAATCGAGCAGGCGCAGCACCTCGTCGAAATTGCGGCCCGAACTCATCGGATAGACGAACATCGCCTTCACTTTCTTGTCCGGCCCGATGAGAAACACTGCGCGTATCGTGGCGTTGTCGGCCGCCGTGCGCGGGCTGGCGCCGCTCGCGTTCGGGTGGATCATGTCGTAGAGCTTCGCGACGTGCAGATCCGGGTCGCCGATCATCGGATAATTGACGGCGCTCCCCTGCGTTTCCTCGATGTCCTTGGCCCACCTCGCATGGTCGTCCACCGGGTCGATGCTCAGACCGATGATCTTCGTGTTGCGCTTGTCGAACTCCGGCTTGAGCTTTGCCATATAGCCGAGTTCCGTCGTGCAAACGGGCGTGAAATCTTTCGGATGCGAAAACAGAATGGCCCATTGGTCGCCGATCCATTCGTGGAAATGAATCTTGCCTTCGGTGGTCTCCGCGGTGAAATCGGGTGCATCTTCTCCAAGACGAATCGTCATCTTCTGTCTCCTGAATGCAGTGATTTACAGCTCATGAGGGGGTCTGCGTGCGCACGAAAGCGGTTCCCGCTTCTGCATTTTAGGTAGTTCGCCTGACGCTTATGAAATTTCTTTCTGATTTCATTATTATTACAACTACCATACATTCAGCCCTCATTTAGGCGCTAACAACCTGCATCGACACGCTATCGCAACCTTGACAGCCACTCAGCATGAAGCGAATAATGCGTCGTTCGATAATCGAAACCGTGTTCGAATTGCGAACACAAGAACAACGAGAACGGGCTGGCCGTCTTGCCGTGCGAATTCGCGCGTGCAAGGCGTGATATGAACCCGCTGAGCCGGGGCGGCATCGCCTCTCGCTGATGGAGGAGCCGCACCTGCCTCCCCGCCCACCACACGCCTGGCCCGCCAGCCGCACGGTGCCGGGACCGCCTGCAAGCAACGCCTCCTGTCCGCTCCGGCCAGCCAGTAGCCACACGCTATAGCGCAAAGAGCATGAAAAGAGACCTCCAGACTGAAACGCGCGATTCCCGCCAGGGTGTCGTCCCCGCCCTCGTGTATGTTTTCGAGCGGGTCATGCCCGACCCCTTCGTTCTGTCCATCTGCCTCACCTTCTTCGTCGCGGTGCTCGCGTTTGTCCTGGCGCCGCACGGCGATATCCCCACACTGCTCAGCTCCTGGTACGAAGGCACGTTCGGCATTCTCGGCTTCGCGCTGCAGATGATCCTGATCCTCGCCACGGGCTATGCCATTGCCGAAGCGCCCGTGATCCAGCGCGTGCTGCGCGCGCTCGCGGCCAAGGCGCAAACGCCGGCGCGCGCCGCGCTGCTGGTGTTTCCGGTGGTCGCCATCGCCGCATGGCTGAACTGGGGCCTCGGCCTGATCGTGGGCGCGCTGCTCTCGCGTGAAATCGCCAAGCGCGTGAACGTGGATTTCGCGTGGCTCGTGGCGGGCAGCTATTCGGCATGGTCGATCTGCAATAGCGGGCTCTCCAGTTCGATCGCCCTTTCACAGGCCTCGCCGGGCAACGCGCTCAATCTCGTGGAAAAGGCGACCGGCCACGTGATTCCGCTGAGCCAGACCGTATTCGCGCCGTTCGTCTTCATCCCCACCGTGCTCGTGGTGGTCGTGATGACGTTCATCTTCATCCGCATGCACCCGAAGCCGGAGCACGTGGCGCCGTTCAGCCAGGCCGCCGAAACCGAAGCGAACGATACCGGCGCCAGCGACGACCCGCACGCGCGCGTCGACAACGGCACGCCTTCGTTCGCATCGCGCCTCGAGCAGTCGATGCTCGGCACGCTGCTGCTGATCGTGCTCGGCGCAGGCTATCTTGCGATGGAATGGAGCGAAAAGGGTTTCGATCTCGACATCAACACGACGATCCTGATCTTCCTGCTGATCGGCCTGGCACTGCAGCGCACGCCTATCGCCTACGCGAACGCCATTCGCCGCGCCGCGCGCCAGACCGGCTCCATGCTGCTTCAGTACCCCGTGTACGGCGGCATCATGGGCGTGATGAAGGGCACGGGCCTCGCCTCGATGATCGCCAAGGCCTTCGTCACGATCGCCACGCCGCTTTCGCTGCCGCTCTGGAGCTATCTCAGCTCGCTCATCATCACGCTGCTCGTGCCGAGTGCGGGCGGCCACTGGGCCGTGCAAGGGCCGTTCGTGCTGCCCGCCGCGCTGAGCCTGCACGCCTCGGTGCCGCGCACCGCCATGGGCGTGGCGATGGCCGAGAACGTCTCGAACATGCTGCAGCCGTTCTGGGCCGTGCCGATCGTCGCTATCGCGGGCATCCGCATCCAGCGCGTGATGGGCTATACCGCCGTGACGTTCGCCGTGTCGCTCGTGATCTACGCCGTCGCGCTCTGGCTCGTGCCCTGAGCGTCAAGCGGTTCCGCCGCGAAGGAAGGCGCTGCGCCGGCCGCTGTTCAGCGGTTCGGGCAGCGCCTTTTTCATTAGGGCGCGCGCAAGCCGCGCTGGCCTCGCGCCTCGCGAAGATCGGCGACAATGGGCAAGCCTCGACGGCGGCACACCGCCCCGAATCGAAATGCGATCCGAACCAGGAGACCGCCATGACCGCCAGCCCGCCGCCCTCCCCACCCTCATCGTCTTCGTCGGGCTCCGGCGAAGACGGCGGCGAGCTCGATCCGCGTTTCGTCGAGTTCGCGCGCCAGGTGTTCGACACCGCGCGCCGCGGCGCGGCGGCCACGCTCGCCACACTTATCGACCAGGGCCTGCCGCCGAACCTGCGCAACGAAAAAGGCGACAGCCTCGTGATGCTCGCGAGCTATCACGGCCACGCCGCCGCCGTGCGCGCGCTCGTGCAGCGCGGCGCCGACCCCAACCTGCGTAACGACAACGGCCAAACGCCGATCGCGGGCGCGGCCTTCAAGGGCTACGCCGACGTGGTCAGCGCCCTGCTGGAAAACGGTGCCGACGTGGAAGGCGCCTCTCCCGACGGCCGCACGGCGCTGATGATCGCCGCGATGTTCAACCGCTCCGATATCGTCGACCTGCTGCTGGCTCGCGGCGCGAACCCGGCGGCGCACGACGCCGCGGGCAACACCGCACTCGACGTGGCGAACGCGATGGGCGCGGTGGACACGGCCGCCCAGCTCGCCGGGAAAGCAGGCGGCAAAAGCGCGTAGATCAAGGGTTCGATGGGCAGGCACGCGAAACGCTGCAAACCGCATAGCTGTACGCCCCTTCCTGGTGTCACTCCTGGTTTGCATACAACGCGCCGCCAGGCGACGCTATCCATGTAACACCCGTGCGTGCAGCGCCAGTGCGGGGCAGGCGATTTTCCACGAGCCGTGATATCGTTTTGTCATCGGATTCGAAGTCTGCACGCACCCGTCAATCGAACTCTGTTACTTTCGCGAGCGTCGCCATGAGTGATGTACGCCACCATCTGAGTCCGCGCGATCGCGTGGAGCTGCTCTGCTGGCTCACCTGCGGGAGCCTCGGGGCCTACTATCTCAACGAATCCTGGCCCAACGCGGCCTTTCACGTCCAGGCGGCGCACAAGTGGCTCGACCGTCACGCGCGCGAGGCCGACTGGCTCGCGATCGCGCGCCTCGCGGCCATGGCACAGGACATCGCGCAGCAGCACGCGTGGTTCGTGGACGCGGTCTGGGCGCGCGACGCCGTCGAGGAAATTCTCGACACCGACGACCTGAACTACCAGGCCAAGCTCGTCCTGCAGGTGCTCAAGGACTGCGAACGCGCGCTCGCCGACCGCCGCCCCGCCGACTAAACCGGAACCCGATAAGCGGGGTTCCCCACACAGGCCACGCGTTTCTCCATCAAATGATGGACGCGTGGCGGTTATCCTCAGAACATACTTCCGCTTGCAGCGCCGGCCCCTTTTCCCCATCGCCGGCCGCTCGCCCACGCGGGAGAACCCAGATGACTCGCCCCCTCGCCCTGACGTTCGCCGCCGCGCTGCTCGCGTTGGCATCGGCGAGCCCCGCTGCGCTCGCGCAAACCGGCGGCCATGCAACCGCCCTCAACGCCGCCCGGCCCATCCAGCTGCAAAAAGTCGCGAAGCCGGCGCCCAAAGCCCAGCCAACCGCGAAAGCCACCAGGCCCGCGCCGCAATCGCTGCGCTGGCTGATGTCGGAAACTCCATGAAACGAACCGGCGCGCCCGCGCCAGGTTCGCCTTTCGCCACCCCGCCTCGAAGCGCAGCCGTCGCGGCTTAAGACTGCGACGGCTTCGCGCTGTCTGCCGCCGGCGGCGGCGCTGCCGGCGTCCAGCCATAACCGAGCGCCTTGTACAGGCTCACGATCTGCGCGAGTTCCTGGTCCTGCAGCGACGACTGCTGCAACTGCGCATTGAAGAGACTGCGCTCGGCGTCGAGCACTTCCAGATAGCTCGTGTAGCCGCCTTCGTACAGATCGCGCGCGACTGACGTGTATTCCGTGAGCGCCGCCACCTGGCGCGTCGTCGAATCCAGCTGATCGCGCGTGCGCGCCACGCCCACGAGCGCATTCTCGACATCGGCGAACGCCTGCTGGATCGTCTGCTCGTAGCTGAACAGCGCTTCCTGCTGCACGGCTTCGGCCTGATGCACGCCACCCGCGATCGCACCGCCCTCGAAAATCGGCTGCGTGACCGCGCCCGCGAACGACCATACGCGCGCGGGGCCGGTCCAGAGACCCGAAAGCGCCGTACTCGCGGCACCGAACAGTCCCGTGAGCGAAATCTGCGGGAAATACAGCGCGCGCGCCGCGCCGATCGACGCATTCGCCGAAATGAGCGTTTGTTCGGCCTGCAGAATATCGGGCCGGCGCTCGAGTAGCGTCGACGGCAGACCGGCGGGAATGGCGGGCGCGGTGAGCTCGGTGATCGACTTGCCGCGCGGAATCGGCCCTGGGTTCTGGCCCAGGAGCAGCGAAATGGCGTCTTCCTGCGTCGCGATCTGCTGCTGGATCGAGTACACGGAGGTCTGCGCCGATTGGTACTCCGACTGCGCCTGGCTCACCTGCAGCCTCGAAACGACACCGCCCGAATAGCGCTCGTTGAAGAGATCGAGCGCGCCCTTGCGGCTTTCGAGCGTGTCCTGCGCGATGACGAGTTGATTGTCGAAGTCGCGCAGTTGCAGATACGACGTGGCCACGTTCGCGATGATGGCGATGCGCGTGGCCTGCTGGGCGGACTGCGTGCTCAGATAATCGGCGCGCGCGGCTTCAGTGAGCCTGCGCAAGTGGCCGAACAAATCGAGCTCCCAGGACACCGCGCCGTTCAGCTCCACCTGGTTGCCGACCACGGGCGGGAAGCCCGGCGCCGGAACGCCACGGCTGCGCGACGCGCCGAAGTTCGCCGAAACCTGCGGGAACAGGCCCGCGCGCGTCACGACGTAGCGCCCGTAGAACTCCTCGACGCGCGCCGCCGCAATCAGGAGGTCCTTGTTCTGCGCAAGCGCCTTCGCGACGAGGTCGTTGAGCACCGGGTCGTTGAACTGCGTCCACCAGTCGAGCGAGGTGTCGACGGCTTCCGCCTGCGGCGCGGCGTAGCGAAACGTCGACGGCGTCTCGACCGCCGGACGGTGATAGTCGGGCCCGACCGCGCAGGCGCCAAGCCAAACCGTCGCGACGACCAGTGCGAGAGGACACAGCGCGCGATTCGTCAGATTCGAACGTGTCTTCATCGCTCAGCCCTCCTGCGAAGGCGGCGCCACAGGGGGCGTGCCGGCATGCGGCGTGGCGTCCGCTTTCTTGCGCGACGAGAGCGTTTCCAGTCCCCAGAAGAACATCGGAATGAAGAACAGCGCGATCACCGTGGCGCCGAGCATGCCCGCGATGACGCCGGTGCCGAGCGAGCGCCGGCTCGCAGCCGACGCGCCGCTGGCGATGGCGAGCGGCACGCAGCCAAGGATGAACGCGAGCGAGGTCATGATGATCGGCCGCAGACGCAGCTTGGCGGCGTGCAGCGCGGCCTCGTACGGCGACATGTTCTCCTTCTCGCGCATTTCAACGGCGAACTCGAAGATCAGAATGGCGTTCTTCGCCGCGAGCGCGATCAGCACGGTCAAGCCGATCTGGAAGTACACGTCGTTTTCCATGCCGCGCAACAGGATGCCCACCAGCGCCCCGAAAATCGCGAACGGCACGGCCAGCAGCACGCCAACTGGCAGCGACCACTTCTCGTACTGCGCCGCCAGAATGAGGAACACCATCAGCAGTGCGAAGCCGAACACGAGCGCCGCCGTCGAACCGGCCTTCTTCTCTTCGTACGCCTGGCCGCTCCATTCGTAGCTGTAGCCGTCGCCCAGCACTTCGTTGGCGATCTGCTCCATCGCCGCGATCGCCTCGCCCGAGCTGTGGCCCGGCGCCGCGTCGCCGGTGATCTTCGCCGCCGGAAAATTGTTGAAGCGGTTGACGATGTCGGGTCCAGGCACGAAACGCGAAGTCGTCACGGCCTTGATCGGCACCATGTCGTTGTTGCGGTTGCGCACATAAAGCTGCTGGATATCGTCCGGGCTCAAGCGGTATTGCGGCTCGGCCTGAATGATGACCTGGAAGAGACGGCTGCCCTTCGGGAACTGGCTCACGTACAAGGAACCGAACATCGTCTGGAGTGCAGAATAGATGTCCTGAACCGGAACGCCGAGCGTTTCCGCCCGCTCCCGATCCACTTCCACGAGCAACTGACGCGAATTCGTGTTGATGGTCGAATTCACGCCACGCAGCGCCGGGTTCTGGCGCGCCTTCGCAATCACCTGGCGCACCTTTTCCTCGAGCTGCTGATAGCTGCCGTCGCCGGTGCTCTGCAGCCAGAACTCGAAGCCGCCCGTTGTGCCGAGGCCTGGAATCGACGGTGGATTGAGCGGCACGACCACGCCGTCCTTGAACGTGGAGAACGCCTTGGTGGCATCGCGGATCAAGTCCTGCGCGGAGCCGTTTTCGCCGCGATCCTTGAAGCCCTTGAGCGTCACGAACAGCGTGCCCGCATTCGACTTGTACTGCGAGTCGATCAGGCTGTAGCCGATCGGCGCCGCCACCGAACTCACGGCAGGCTGTTTCGCGAACCAGTCCTCCGCTTTCTTCGAGAGGTCGCCGGTGCGGTCCAGACTCGCCGCGTCGGGCATCACGACCGCGCCGAACAGATAGCCCTGATCCTCCACGGGCAGGAACGACGATGGAATATGTTTGAACAGGCCGACGGTTGCGATCAGCATCACGACGATCAGGCCGATGGAGAGGATCACGCGGCGTATCGCGGTCTGCACCCAGCTGCCATAGCCCTCGGTCAGGCGATCGAACTTCTCGTTGAACCAGCGGAAAAAGCGGTTCTTCTTGTGCTCGCCCGGTTTGAGCAGGATGGCTGCAAGCGCGGGCGAAAGCGTGAGCGCGACGATACCCGAAAGCACCACCGAGACCGCGATCGTCACCGCGAACTGCTTGTAGAGCTGCCCCGTGATGCCCGAGAGAAACGCCACCGGGATAAACACCGCGAGCAGCACCAGCACGATCGCCACCACCGGTCCGCTCACTTCGTCCATCGCGCGTTTGGCCGCTTCCTTTGGTGGCAGCTTGAATTCGGTCATGTTGCGCTCGACGTTTTCGATCACCACAATCGCGTCGTCCACCACGATACCGATGGCTAGCACCATGCCGAACAACGTGAGCATGTTGATCGAGAAGCCGAACGCCTCCATGCCGATGAACGCGCCGATGATCGACACGGGCACTGCGAGCAGCGGCACGAGCGTCGCCCGGAAACTTTGCAGGAAGATGTACACCACGATGATCACGAGAATCACCGCATCACGCAGCGTATGAACCACCTCGTTGATCGACTCGTGCACGAACTCGGTCGTATCGAGCGCGACTTCATACTTGAGGCCAGGCGGAAAGCTCTTGTTCAACTGCTCGAGTGTCTGGCGCACCTGCTTGGCCACTTGCAGTGCATTCGCGCCCGGCTGCTGATAGACGGCGAGCAGCGTGGCCGTCTTGCCGTTGTAGCGGCCGCGCAGCGAATAGTCCTTGGCGCCCAGATCCGCGTGGCCGATGTCCTTGAGGCGCACGATCGCCGCATCGCCCGACGCCGCGCGCAGGATGATGTTGTCGAAATCGGCGGGCTCAGTGAGGCGGCCTTTCGTCGTCACCGGGAAGGTCTGGTTCACGGGCTTGTCGGTCGGCGCCTGGCCGAGTCGGCCCGCGGAGAACTGCTGGTTCTGTTGCGCAATCGCATTCTGCACGTCCGACACGGTAATGCCGAGCTTTGCCATGCGGTCGGGCTTGAGCCACACGCGCATCGCATAGTCAGCAGAACCGAAGATCGACGCCTGGTTCGCGCCCGGAATGCGCTTGAGCGCGTCGAGCACGTAGACGTTCGCGTAGTTCGCCACATAGGACGCATCGTAGGCGTTATCGGGCGAATAGATCGCGATCACCATCATGAACGCCGACGAGCGCTTCTGCACCGACACGCCCTGGGCCGTCACCGAATCGGGCAGGAAAGGCAGCGCGAGGTTCACGCGGTTCTGCACGTCCACCTGGGCGAGCGACGGATCGGTGCCGATATTGAAGTACACCGTGAGCGTCATGTTGCCCGTCGAGGAACTCGACGAGTTCATGTACATCATGTTGTCCGCGCCGTTCACCTGCTGTTCGATCGGCGCGGCCACGTTCTGCGCGACGATATCGGCGCTCGCGCCCGGATACGTGGCGCTCACCGTGATGGTAGGCGGCGCGATGTCCGGAAACTGCGCGATCGGCAGGTTGAACATCGACACCAGACCCGCGACGACGAGCACGATCGAGAGGACCGACGCGAAAATTGGCCGGTCAATAAAAAAGTGGGAGAACTTCATCGTTCAGCCTCCCGCGGCGGGCGAGAACGTGACGTCCACGCGGCGGGATTTGTCCGGCGGATCGTTGGCGACGATCTGCGCCGGTTTGCGCATCTCGATGCGCTCCGTTTTCACGCCGGCCACGACCAGCGCCGCGCGCACCGTGCCTGCGCGGGCAGCCGCGAGACGCTGGTTCGCGGCTTGCGAGCCGCTCGCATCGGTGTAGCCGGAAATCACCACGCGCATGCCCGGTTCCGCGACGAGACGGCGCGCCACGCCCGCGAGCGCGTCGGCCGACTGGGCGTCGAGGCTCGAACTGCCCGACGCGAAGTAGAGCGCGGTGTGTTCGCCCAGCACGTCGGCGGCGCTGGAGGCAGCGCCCGGTTGAGCGGCGCTCGTGCCCGCGCTGGCCTGAGCTTTGGCGTTGGCGTTCGCGTTCTCAGCCGCCGGGCCGGAAGCCCCGGCCGCACCCGCCTGCGCCCCGCCGCCTGCACCGGCGTCGGGCCCGCCAATATTGACGGTCGCGGGCGGCGTGGCCACGAGATTCGCCTTGACCGGCGCACCTGGCATGAGCCGCAGCGTATTGTCGATCACGACATGATCGCCCGGATGCAAACCCGACTTGATCACCCAGTCGTTGCCATTCCATTCGCCCGTTTCCACCACGCGCTGCTGCGCCTTGCCGTCCTTGTCGACGGTCCATACATACGCGCCGCGCGGCCCCTGCTGCACCGCCGACTGCGGCACGGCCACCGCAGAACTACGCAGCGCGCCCAGCAGCTTGATGCGCACGAACTGACCGGGCCGCAGCGACCCCGTGGGATTCGGCATGGCGGCGCGAATCAGGTAGGTGCCGGTTTCCGAGCTGAGCGAGGCGTCGGTAAACGCGATGTGGCCGCGTTCCGGATAGATGCTGCCGTCCGCGAGCACGATCACCGCTTCGAGCTTGCCGACGGGCGGCAGCTTGAGCGTACCGTTCTGCGTTTGCGTGCGCAGATTGAGCATCTCGTTCTCGGAGAGCGAGAAGTTGATCCACATGGGATCGAGCTTCGCCACGTAGGTGAGCAGGCTGTTGGTCGCATCGATATACGAACCGTCCTGCTTCTTCGCAAAGCTCGAAAGACCGGTCACGGGCGCAACGATCGTCGTATAGCCGAGATTGAGCGTCGCGCTAATGACATTCGCCCGCGCACCTTCGACCGCGGCGGCGGCCGCCTGCTCCTGGCCGACTGAGTCGTCGAGATCCTTCTGGCTCAACGCGTTCTTCGCGGCGAGCGGACGTACGCGGTTGAGGTTGGCCTGCGCGGTGACGAGCCGCGCCTTCTGCTGCGCAAGCTCGGCCTGCGCAGCATCGAGCGCGGCCTCGAAGGGTTTGCGGTCCATGACGAACATCACGTCGCCCGCATGGACCAGCGAGCCTTCGGTATACACGCGCTTTTCAAGGAAGCCGTTCACGCGCGCGCGAATTTCGACCTGCTGTGAGCTTTCTGTCTGCCCTACGTATTCGAAGACCACCGGCACGTCGCGCAGCGCAACATTGATCACGTCGACGTTTGCGGCAGGTCGTGTTTCAGCAGCAGGTTTGTTGTCATGACATGCAACGACGCTTACCAGCAATCCCAGCGACAGGCACAAGCTGGCCACCCGAAATCCGTGAGTCATGCTGTTCTCCGTTGTTATCGACGATCTGCGCTGGACCGACGAACCCCAAATCAGGCGCGCGCGGGCGATCGAGTCGAATCAAATCGCCAAACTGACTTTGGTGCTCGAGCGAATACTACTGTTTTTCGGGAGAACGCAGAATCAGGACGGCCAAAAAGTCGCACGCGATGACGAGACCGGCACTCACGGAGCAATAGTGACCGAGTTCGTTTCGAAATCCGAAATGAAGATACTTGAACCGTTCGCTAACGTTCACATGAATATGCGCAACGCTTGCGTAGGGACAAAGGGAGAGCGCGGGAAGCGGAGATTGCGGACGCACGGAACGTGCGTCGCGTGAAGGGCGGGCGGGAGAACATTCAGGCGTAGCACAACCCTCGCAGCGGCGGTTGCGCCACGCGTTGCGAATCAGGCGGCGCGATCGAGCCCGCGCACCGCGCCGAATTCCGCACACGAAAGCGTGCGCATCAGCAGCGCCATGGCCTCGACCACGCGGCGGCGATCGAGTTCGACGTGCAGGCAAGCGAGATCGCTGCGGCGATCGATATCGATCGTATGCACGCCGAGTGCGCTGCCAACCAGACC
The DNA here is from genome assembly GCF_024206515.1 of Paraburkholderia sp. CNPSo 3281. Taxonomy (NCBI): domain Bacteria; kingdom Pseudomonadati; phylum Pseudomonadota; class Betaproteobacteria; order Burkholderiales; family Burkholderiaceae; genus Paraburkholderia; species Paraburkholderia sp. CNPSo 3281. The sequence goes on from NZ_JAMBPS010000015.1 coordinate 18,954, forward strand.
ATGCAGCGTGCATCGCGCGAGTTGCGCTTCGCTCGTGGGCACGCGCACGACCAGTTGCACCGTTGTGCGATGGGTTGCCGGGTGAAGGGGCTTGCGCGAGTCGCGCAGCGAGAGAACGGGCCGCGGCGTGGCGGCGGAGCGGGCACCTCGGGAAATCGGGCCCTGCGAGACGATGGACGGCATACGTGTTGTGCGCACGCCGCCGTTTGGGGCGGCGCGCTTGAGTTGAACACGAACCGATTCTAGGCAGCGCCGCGTAAACGTCTGGTAAATAAACACTGCACGGCCGCTAAAAGTGCGTAGCGGCCGAAGAGAAGCCTTAATCGAGCGGACGGCCCGCCGGCTCGCGAATGAGCGGCAGTGCGAGCAGCGAGACGGCCCCGCAGCCGATCAGATACCACGCGGGCGCGAGCGGATTGTCGAGCAGCTTGATGAGCCAGGTCGCGAAGAACTGCGCGAAGCCGCCGAAGATCGACACGCCCACGCAATAGACCACGGACATGCCCGTCACGCGAATCGACTGAGGAAAGAGTTCGGGCAGCATCACGATGTTGGGGACCGCCGTAAACGCAACGATCGCGCCCAGCACGGCCACGACCGCGAGCACGGTCGCGATGGTCGGCATGGCGTGAATGATCATGAAGGCCGGATAGATCACTGCGATCAGCAGCACGCGCGAGACACCCATCACCCACTTGCGGCCCAGGCGGTCGGAAAGCGAGCCGGCGAACGGCGAGCAGATGGCCGTGACGAGCGCCGCGACGAGCGCCGCGCTCATGCCGACCGACATCGGCAGACCGAGAATCTTGATCGCATAGGTCGACATGTAGAACAGCACGATATAGTTCGCCGCCGTGCCGCCGATAGTCGTGACGATGCCGGCCACGAGCGCCGTGCGATGACGCCCGAAAATCTCGCGCAGCGGCCGCGCCATGTCGGCCACGGGTTCGGCGTCTTCGACTTCGACGGCGTTCACGAGCGTTTCGTCGAGATGGCGGCGGATGTACACGCCTACCGGCACGACCAGCATGCCGATCACGAACGGCACGCGCCAGCCCCAGCTTTCGAGCGCGGCCTGCGAGAGCGTGGTGGAAAGCGCCACGCCGATGAGCGCGCCGCACACCGTGTTCAGGCCTTGGCTCACGAACTGCCAGCTGCCGTAAAAGCCGCGCGAACGGTCGTCGGCGTATTCGAGCAGGAGCGATGTCGAGGCGCCCACTTCGCCGCCCACCGCGAAGCCTTGCACGAGACGCGCGAGCAGGATCAGCGCGGGCGCCGCGAGCCCGATCTGCGCATAGGTGGGCGCGAAGGCGATCAGCGCCGAGCCGAGCGCCATGAGCCACAGCGTGAGCGTCATGGCGGCCTTGCGCCCCACGCGGTCCGCAAACGCACCGATCACGATGCCGCCGATCGGACGCACGACGAAACCCACGCCGAAGCTGCCCACGGCGAGCATCAACTGGTTCAGCGAGCCATGCACCGGGAAGTACAGCGAGCCGATGATCGAGGCAAAGAAGCTGTAGACCGTGAAGTCGAAGAACTCGAGCCCGTTGCCGAGCGTGATCGCGAAGATGGCCTTCGCGCGCGAGCGGCGCGTGCAAGCCTGGGCGGCAGCGGCCGGCGCCTGAATCGACGTGGCGTTCATCGGGTGTCTCCTCGTGTGTCTCGTGTCTTGTATCGTGGTGCGATTGCCCGCTGGCTGCGGGCTTCAGCCGCGCAGGAAGCGCTCGGCGAGCTGCACCCAGTATGCCGCGCCGGTGGCGAGGCAGTCGTCGTTGAAGTCGTATCCGGGGTTGTGGACCATGCAGCCGCCTTCCCCGTCGCCGTTGCCAATGATGAGGTAGCTGCCCGCGCAGCGTTCGAGCAGGAACGAGAAGTCCTCGCTGCCGGTGAGCGGCGCCATGTCGTGAATGAGCCCACCTTCGCCGAGCCAGTCGCGCGCCACGTCCTGCGCGAACTCCGTCATCGCCACGTCGTTCACGAGCACCGGGTAGCGGCGCTGGTAGTCGATGCGCGCCGTCGCGCCATACGCGCTCGCCTGCGCGTGCACGAGCGCCGTGATGCGCTCCTGCAGCAAGTCGCGCACTTCGGGGCGCAGCGCGCGCACCGAGAGGCGCATTTGCGCGGTTTGTGGAATCACGTTGGGGGCGTCGCCCGAATGGATCGCGCCCACGGTAACGATCGCCATGTCGAGCGGCGGCACGTTGCGCGACACGATGGTCTGCAGCGCGAGGACGACGTTGGCGCACACCACCACCGGGTCGATCGCCTTATGCGGCACCGCGCCATGGCCGCCGCGCCCGTCGATGTCGATGATGACCGTGTCCGACGAAGCCATGAACGGCCCCGCGCGAAAGCCGAGCTTGCCCGTGGGGAAGCCCGGCATGTTGTGCATGGCGAACACGGCGTCGCAGGGAAAGCGCTCGAAAAGGCCCTCGTCGAGCATGCGCTTCGCGCCGCCCAGGCCTTCTTCTGCGGGCTGGAAAATGAGGTGCAGCGTGCCGCTGAAGTTGCGCGACTGCGCGAGATGCTTCGCCGCTGCGAGCAGCATGGCCGTGTGGCCATCGTGGCCGCACGCGTGCATCTTGCCGGGAATGCGGCTCGCGTAGTCGAGGCCGGTGTTTTCGTGGATGGGGAGCGCGTCCATGTCGGCGCGCAGACCGAGGCGTTGCTTGCCATCGCCCACCTTGAGCGTGCCCACGACACCCGTGCCGCCTAGCCCGCGGTGCACCTCGTAGCCCCACTCGGTAAGGCGCTGCGCGACGAGGTCGCTCGTGACGAATTCTTCGAAGCCCAGTTCGGGATGCGCGTGGATCTCGTGGCGCAGTGCGATCATCTCTCCTTCGATCGCGGCGATTGCGGCCGGGATAGCCATCGTGTTCATACGAATTCTCTCCAGAGGGGACGACGAATTCGCTTGAGAATAATGACGTCTGTTCGGCACCGACAGCCCTAAAATAGTTGGCCCGCCAACCAGAAGTGCGCACTCGGGTTATCCCTTATGAAGTTCCACCAGTTCCGCGCGCTCGTCGCCATGGCCGATACCGGCAGCATCCGCGCGGCCGCGCGTGCGCTCGGCATCTCGCCAGCGGCGGCAACGAAAGCGGTGCGCGAGCTCGAAGCCGAGCAGCAAATCGCACTCGTCACGCGCAACGCAAACGGCATCGCGTTCACGGAGGCGGGCCAGGCGCTGCTCGTTCATGCGCGGCTGGTCGTGCACCAGATGTCGCGCGCCCAGGACGAACTCGATGCGCGGCGCGGGCGAGGTGGCGGCAAGCTCGCGATCGGCGTGACGCCGTGGCTCGCCCTCTCCTTTCTGCCCGACGCCGTCACACTGTTTCGGGAGCGCATGCCCGGCATGCAGCTGGAGTTCTACGAAGGCCTGCTCAATATCGTGATGCCGCGGCTGCGCGACGGCTCGCTCGACTTCTCGCTAGGCAAGCCCGGGCCCGCTTCGCTGCATGCAGAATTCACGCAGACGCCGATCTTCGCCACGGAGTCGGCCGTGGTGGTGCGCAAGGACCATCCGCTCTCGCACGCGCAATCGCTGAAAGAACTTCAGGATTGCGAATGGTTGCTCAACTGGGACCCGGCCAGCAAGGAGATGATCGCCGACGACGTCTTCCTGCGTCACGGCCTGCCGATGCCGAATAACGTGCATCTGGCGCACTCGTTCGTGGTGGCGATGGGGCTCATCATGAACACGGATATGGTGAGTATCTTCCCGTGGCCGCTGGTGGAAACGCGGTTTGCGCGCGACAATTTGCGTGCGCTCGCGCTTCAGGAGGAAGTGGATCGCACGGTGGTGAGCGTGGTTGCCCGGCGCGGTGTGCCGCTTTCCGCTGCGGCCGAATGCTTTCTGGAATGCCTCAAGGAGGCGATTCATGCTGGTGAGGCTTCTGCTAATCCTGAGCGCAGGCGGCTTTATCACTCGCTTGAGTTGCTGATTTGATTGGTTGCTTTTTTTTGTTGTTCTGGCTGTTTTGGCCTTTCCTTGTATTCGTGTTGGTATGCAGGCGTTGCCCCTGTGCGGGGCGGCACCTACTTTTCTTTGCCAGCGGCAAAGAAAAGTAGGCAAAAGAAAGCCGCTCAAACCGCTAGCGCCTGCCACCGTTCACATCTCGCCGTAGATAGTGAATGGCTCCGGAGCGTCTGTCGCCACTCGCCCTCAAACGGAGTGACAAGGCGCTCATCCTTCCGGCGGCGCTCCGCGCGCCGAAGGGCATAACCAAAAACCATTGGTGCGCGTGCATTCTCGCGAAGCCTGGCAACGCCCCTTGGTTTCCCATGCAGACCCGACCACAGCGCGCGTAGCGAGCAGCGGGATGAATGACTGCCTTGTCACTAACCTTGAAGGTGCGAGGTGACAGACGCTCCGGAGCCATTCACCATTAATGGTGCGAGGTGAACCGTGGCAGGCGCTAGCGGTTTAAGCGGCTTTCTTTTGCCTACTTTTCTTTGCCGCTGGCAAAGAAAAGTAGGTGCCGCCCCGCACAGGGGCAACGCCTGCATACCGACGCGAATAAAAGAAAAGGACAACCCCACAAAAGAACCGCAAAAAAAGCTCAAAACGAAGTCCCAATCTGAAACTGGAACTTCTGATACTGATCACCCGCGTGCTTGACGATCGGGAAGCCCAGATCAAGCTTGAGCGGCCCGATCGGCGAGATCCATTCGAGGCCCGCGCCATAGCTGTAACGCAAGCCATTCGCCCCAGTGCTGCTGCCTTCCGTGCCCCACACATTACCGCCATCCACAAACGTGAAAACGCGCAGCGTGCGGTCATAACCCGTGCCGGGCAGCGGGAACGTCAACTCGATATTGCCGACCACCATCTTCGAGCCGCCGATCGGGTCGTTCGTCGTGGTGTCGCGTGGCCCGAGCGAGCCCGACTCATAGCCCCGCACCGACCCAATACCGCCCGCATAGTAGTTCTTGAAGATCGGATACGGCTTGCCGCCCAGACCGTTGCCGTAGCCGCCCTGGAAGTTCAGCCCCAGCACGAAGCCACGCGCGAATGAGTAGTAATACTGCATTTGCGCATCGCCCTTGTAGTACTGCGTGCCAGCCGGCGTGCCGTATTCGGCGTTGGCCTGCGCATAGTAGCCGCGGCTCGGCACCAGCGCGCTGTCGCGGTTGTCGCGCGACCAGCCCACGGTGAGCGGCACCGTGTTCGAGACGCGCCCGAACTCGTTCACGTAGTCAATATAGGTCTGCGGCGTGCTGGAATCGACGTCGAGGCGGTCCTGCTCGATGCCGAGGCCGAAATACACCATGTCGGTCTCGGAAAACGGAATGCCGAACTTCATGTCAGCGCCATACGAAATGATGCGAAAGCTCGTGTCGTTCGTGCTCGAGTAGTAAAGCGGCTCGGTCGTGCGGTAGTAGACGTCGGTAATGCGCTTGATGCCGTCCACCGTGAAATACGGATCAACCTGCGTGACCGAGAGCGTGCGGTACGTCGTGGCCGTATTCACGTTCAGCGAGAGGCTGTTGCCGGAGCCGAACACGTTGTCCTGCGAAATGCCCGCCGAGATGATCGGCCCTTCGCCCGAACCGTAGCCGAGGCCCAGCGAAAGCGTGCCGGTGGGCTTCTCGGTCACTTTCACGTTCACGTCCACCTCGTCCGGCGTGCCTTCCACCGGCACCGTGGTCACGTCCACGTCGGTGAAGTAGCCAAGGCGGTTGATGCGGTCCTTCGAAAGCGCGAGACGGTTCGAATCGAACCACGAGCTTTCGAGCTGGCGCATTTCGCGGCGCACGACTTCGTCGCGCGTGCGTGTATTGCCGGTGACATTCACGCGCCGCACATACACGCGTCGGCTCGGATCGACCTGTAGCGTAAGCGCAACCGTGTGGTCGTTCTGGTCGATTTCCGGCAGCGCGTTCACGGTCGCGAATGCGTAGCCGTATTCGCCGAGCTTGTCCACGATCGCCTTGGTCGTGTCCTTGAGCTTTTGCGCCGAAAAACGCTGCCCCGGCTTGATGCCCACGAGTTTCTTCAACTCCGCCTCGCGGTCGAGCAGATTACCGGCCATCTTCACGCTCGAGATCGTATAGGGCTCGCCTTCGTGAATCCCGATCGTCAGATACATGTCCTTCTTGTCGGGCGACAGCGAAACCTGCGTCGAATCGATATTGAACTCCAGATAGCCGCGGTCGAGATAATACGAGCGCACGTTGTCAAGGTCGCCCGTGAGCTTTTCCTTCGAGTACAGATCGTTCTTCGTGTACCACGAGAACCAGTTCGGCGTGGAGAGCTGCATTTCATCGAGCAGCGTGCCGTCGCTGAACGTGTTGTTGCCGATGAAATTGATCTGGCGAATCTTCGCGCTCGGCCCTTCCACCACGGAGAACAGCAGCCCGACACGATTGCGGTCGATCGGCGTGACCGTGGTCGTGACTTCTGCCGCGTAGTAGCCTCGCGTGAGGTACTGTCGCTTGAGTTCCTGCTCCGCCTTGTCGACGAGCGCCTTGTCGTAGCTCTGGCCCGGCGAGAGACCGACCGACTTGAGCGCCTTCGTCAAGTTATCCTTATCAAATTCCTTGATGCCCGCGAAGTCGATCGCGCCGATGGCGGGCCGCTCCTGCACCTGCACGACCACCGTGCGGCCTTGCGTGGAAATGCGCACGTCGCTGAACAGGCTCGTCGCGTAGAGCGCGCGAATGGCATCGGAAGCCTTGTCGTCCGTGAAGGTCTCGCCCTGCTTGATCGGCAGATAGGCGAACACGGTGCCCGGCTCGATGCGCGTCAGCCCGTCGATGCGGATGTCCTGGACCACGAAGGGCTCGGTGGCGTGCGCCGCAGCGGTCACGCCGATGCCGAAGCCGGCGAGAGTCAGTGCGCGTGCATAGCGCGCCGTGGTAGTTGATGCCGTCATGCGGGAGGTCGAATGTGAAACCAACGAAAGAGCCGTGAAAGTGCCGAATGCGCCATGACCGGCGCGAGACGCGCGCGGCCGGCATCCACGGATGCGGGGTGTACAACGGATGCGCCAGGCGAAGCCGGCGCGCCACGCCTATTGCATGCTCGCGCAGCCAGGCAGGCGCATCCTGGCGAGCCCCGTTGCGAGCGAGAGCACCTCGGTCATGTGCACGGCTTGCGCAGGCTGCAGACGGAACGACAATTCAGCGCCGCCGGGCAGACGAAAACTCATCACGAGATGCTGCACGTCGCCCGACTCGCGGCCGACCTCCCAGGCCTCGCAGGGCATGGTGAACTTCACGCTCGCGGTCTTGTGGCGGATGCGCTCGGAGCGGCCAATCGCGTTGGAAAGCGCAGCGAGCAGTTCATGCATCACCGAGCAATGCAGCGCGACGCTGTCCGGCTGATTGCCGTTCACCATCAGGTACTGGCCGTCCGCAGTCAGTTCGAAATCGCGCAGGGAATGAATGGCAAGAGCCGGGGACGAGGGCATGAGCGGCGCTCCGTGACAAAAGCATCGGCGGAGTCTAGTGCGCTGGGCGCGATGTGCGCGTTACCCCTGCATTACAGGGATTACTTTCATCAATATTGCGCAAGGGCCGGGTTCGGTCGTTTCGCGCGCATCCATTTGCGCGCCAGGCCAATGCCCCGCGTGCATGCAGCGGCTTTCAATCTCCTCTCTCTTGCACGCTGTCACGGTTACCTTGAAAGAATTTTTGGTAACCGTATCGGTTACGTTCGCTTTCTATCGGCAAACACCTCGACGCTCGCCTGTACCGCTAGCGCCTGTAAGGGAAAGCAAGACAAAAGATCGGTGAAGGCACTTGCGCGTTCGATGCGCGCGAGCAGCATCGCGGCCGCCTCGTTGCGCACGCAGCCGTTTCGGTCGAGAAATTGGCCCCAAAGCGAGAGCGCACGCAGGCGGGCGACCGGCTGCGCGCTCGCAATATAGGCCGCTGGAAAGATCCGCCGGTAAGCGGGCACGTTGTAGAGCCAGGACGTGCCGTGGACGAGCACGTCGCTCGCCGCACGACCGCTTTCGCGCAGTTGCCAGCGCAACTGGTCGATTAACGTCCGCAACTCGCCTTGCCGCTCGGCAAGTTGCCGGGTATCGAGCGGAGACATGCCGTTGTCGGTTTGAGCATTGAAATGCAGACGCACGCCGCCATGCGGTTCCTGCGCGTACGAGAAGCAGCCAACCGTGACGGCAACCGCAGGCGCCGCCTGATGGGTCGGGCAGCGCTGCATGTAACGCCACGTCCACTCGCACTGCTCCGCAACGCTTGCGCGCTCATCGAAACCCTCTACATAGGCGGCCCAGAGTGGGTTCGTGCGATCGAAGGTGCGCCCCGCGCCGAAGCGCACATACAGATTCGTGCAGTCGAGCAACGCCGCCGCGAGCGGCATGTCCGCCAGCCGCGCCGCCGTGCGCGCGAAACGCACCTGGAGGTCGTAAAACGCGCGTTCGGGTCTCAACGGGCCTCGTCTCCCTCGTCCACGATACAATGCGGCTGCGTCCGATCCGTCCCCCCCGCTGCCCCTATCCGACATGCAGAATTCTACCCGGGCCCACCTGTTGGGCCCGTTGCTCAAAGGCGTTTCCCGTTCGTTCTACCTCACGATGCGCGTGCTGCCCGCCGGCATGCGCGACCCCGTGGGCGAAGCCTATCTGCTCGCGCGCGCCGCCGACACCATTGCCGACACCGCGCTGATTCCGCCCGAGCGGCGCCTCGCCCTGCTGCTCGCGCTGCGCGAGCGCGTGAACGGCGCGACGAACCATGACACGCTGCTCGCCGATCTCGCGGGCGAGGTCGCGGGCCAGCAGACGCAATCGGACGAGAAGCTGCTGCTCGAATCGCTGGGCGGCGCGCTCGACGTGCTCGCGCAACTCGAAGAGGCCGACCGCCAGGCCGTGCGCGAGATCGTCACGACGCTCACCGAAGGCATGGAGTTCGATCTACGCACGTTCCCCGACGAGCGTTCGGGCCAGGTGGCCGCGCTCAACACATGGGACGAACTCGACCGCTACACGTATCTCGTGGCGGGCTGCGTCGGCGAGTTCTGGACGAAGATGACCTACATGCACTCGCCCGGCACGCTCGCGCCCTCGCTGGAACAAACCATGTACGTGCGCGGCATCCGCTTCGGCAAGGCCTTGCAGATGGTGAACGTGCTGCGGGACTGCGGCAAGGATCTGCGCATTGGCCGCTGCTATCTGCCCGCTTCGATGCTGGCCCAGGCGGGGCTCACCGCGCAGGACCTGCTGCAGCCCGGCGCCTCGGCGCGCGCACGGCCGATCATGCTCGAACTCGTGCGCATCGCGCTCGATCATTTCCGCGCGGCCATCGACTATACGTTCGCGCTGCCGCGCCTTTCGGTGCGCCTGCGGCTCGCCTGCCTGTGGCCCATTCTCATCGGCCTCGAAACGCTCGAACGCCTCGTCGACAACGACGACTGGCTCGATCCCGCGAAGACCTCGAAGGTCACGCGCAACGATGTCTATCGCATTCTTGCCTGCTCCACCGCGCTCGCGCCTTCGAATGCGCTACTCGGCGTCTGGTTCAAGCGGCTCTTCGTACGCGTCGAGGCTCGCATCAAGGGCTAAAAAATACGGTCGAAAAAAAGCGCGCTTCGCAGCGCGCCTTTCGCGACTCGAAACCAGGCGCCTCAACCTTTCCCGGCGCGATACAGCTTGATGATCGCCGAGAAGTCGAGCTTGCCGTCGCCCTGGCTGCTCATAGCCTGATAGAGCTGCTGCGCAAGCGCCCCCATGTACGCGGGCTGATGCGCGCCTTTGGCAGCGTCGGTGGCGAGACCCAGGTCCTTGAGCATGAGGTCCGTGCCGAAGCCGCCCGTGTAGCCGCGTGAAGAAGGCGCCGCCTCGATCACGCCAGGATACGGGTTGTAGGTATCCGAACTCCAGCAGCGGCCCGTGGACGTGTTCATGATGCCGCCCAGCACTTTCGGGTCGATGCCGAGCGCCTCGCCCAGCGACATCGCTTCGGCCACGCCGGCCATCGTGATGCCCAGTACGAGGTTGTTGCAGATCTTCGCCACCTGCCCCGTGCCCGTCTCGCCGCAATGGACGATATTCTTGCCCATGCCCGAGAGCACCGGCTTCACGCTCTCGTAGTGCGCGGCGCTGCCGCCCACCATGAAGGTGAGCGTGCCCGCCGCCGCGCCGCCCGTGCCGCCCGACACCGGCGCATCGACGAACGCATTCCCCTGCGCCTCGGCCAGCTTCGCGAACTCCCTGACGCTCGCGGGATCGATCGTGCTCGAATCGATGATCGTCACGCCCTTCGCGATGCCCGCCAGCACGCCGTCTTCGGCAGTGAGCACGCTGCGCACGTGCGCAGCGGCGGGCAGCATCGTGATGACACACTCCGCGCCGCTTGCCGCCGCCTTCGCCGATGCGGCCTTCTGCGCGCCGGCCTCGGCGAGCGTTTGCATCGCGCTCGCGCTCAAGTCGAACACCGCCACCGTATGTCCCGCCTTGAGCAGGTTGAGCGCCATCGGCGCGCCCATGTGGCCCAGCCCGACAAATCCGATTTTCATGAGCCGTTCTCCGTTATTGTTCAGGACTCCATGTTGATTCCGGGCCGCGCATCAGCGCAGGCTGATCGTCGTGTTCACGCCGTCGCTCACGGTCGCATCGTCGAACCAGCGCGCGGTGACCGTCTTGGTCTGCGTGTAGAACTGCACGACCTGCTTGCCGTACGGGCCCAGGTCGCCGAGCTTCGAACCGCGCGAACCCGTGAAGCTGAAATACGGCACCGGCACCGGAATCGGAATGTTGATGCCGACCTGGCCAATGTCGATCTCGCTCTGGAACTTGCGCGCCGCCGCGCCGCTCTGCGTGAAGAGGCCCACGCCGTTGCCGAACGGATTCGCGTTGACAATGGCGATCGCTTCATCGAGCGTCTTCGCCGTGAGCACCACGAGCACCGGCCCGAAGATCTCGTTCGTGTAGATGTCCATGTCGGTCTTTACGTTCGTGAACACCGTGGGGCCGACGAAGTTGCCGTTCTCATAGCCCGGCACCTTCACGTCGCGGCCATCCAGTGCGAGCGTTGCACCCTGCTTCACGCCCGAGTCGATCAGGCCGAGGATACGCGTTTTCGCGACACGCGAAACGACCGGCCCAACGTCGGTCCGGGCCTCATGGCCCGCATTGACCTTGAGCGTCTTCGCCTTTTCCACCAGTTCATCCACCCATTGCTGCGCCGCGCCCACGAACACGGCCACCGAAGTCGCCATGCAGCGCTGGCCGGCCGCGCCGAACGCCGCGCCGACCAGCGCATTGAGCGCCTGCTCGCGATTCGCATCGGGCAGCACGACAGCGTGATTCTTCGCGCCCATCATCGACTGCACGCGCTTGCCGTGCTCGCTGCCCAGACGATAAACGTGCGTACCCACGGCGGTCGAGCCGACGAACGAAATCGCCTTCACGAGTTCGTGCGTGCAGATCGCATCGACGACTTCCTTGCCGCCGTGCACGACGTTGAGCACGCCTTTCGGAATGCCCGCCTCGATGGCGAGTTCGACGAGTTGCATGGTCGAGAGCGGGTCCAGCTCCGAAGGCTTGAGCACGAACGTATTGCCGCAAACGATCGCCATCGGGAACATCCACAGCGGAATCATCGCGGGGAAGTTGAACGGCGTAATGCCGGCGCACACGCCTAGCGGCTGCTGCAGCGTATAGGTGTCCACGCCGCCCGCCACGTTCTCGGCGAAACCGCCTTGCTGCAGCGTGCCGATCGAGCAGGCATGCTCGACCACTTCGAGGCCGCGGAAAATGTCGCCCTCGGCGTCGGGCAGCGTCTTGCCCTGCTCGGCGGTGAGCGTCTGCGCGATGCGCGGCATATGCTCGCGAATCAACGCCTGTAGTTTGAGCATGATGCGCAAACGCGCGCCGAGCGGCGTGTTCTTCCACGTGGCGAATGCGGCGTGTGCGGCCTTCACGGCCTGGTCCACTTCCTCGACGGTCGCGAACGGCACGCGCGCGAGCACTTCCTGCGTGGCCGGATTGACGACGTCGCGCCATTCCTTCGTTTGCGATTCGACGAACTCGCCGTCGATGAGCAGCTTGACGGTCGAAACTTGCGCGTTGGATGCCTGGGTCACTGCGTTCATCGTGAACTCTCCCTGATGGATTCGAACGGGCCGGCCGTGGCCGGATATAGCAAAAGGTGCGGAACCAGCGACATCCTCAATCGCAGCACGCGCGCAAGCACGCTGTGCGAACGCGTACAGTCATGGCGAGCGTGCGGGGAATGGAGCTGGGCGAGGTAAAGGAGAGGCCCGCTGAACACCGGCGCGCCGGCGTGCATACCTGCGGCGCCCGCGCGGGGAACGACTGCATTGGCATCGTCTGTCTCCATCCTTGTTGTCGTGCGACCGTGTCTGTTTCAGTCGCGTTCCTCAACGAGTATAGTTATTCGAATATCCACGGCATAGAGATGAAAAAGCCCATCCGATATGCAAAAAAACACAACGAGCAGCATGGAGACACTGAACTGGGACGATCTGCGCTACTTCCTGGAAGTCGCGCGCACGCAGCGTGCGAGCGGCGCCGCGAAGCGCCTGGGCGTCGACCACACCACGGTTGCGCGCCGCGTGCGCGAGCTGGAGGCAGCGCTAGGCACTGTCCTGTTCGACAAATCGCGCTCGGGCGGCTTCGTGCTGACGACCGAAGGCCAGCGCCTGCTGGCCTACGCGGATGCCGTGGAAACCACGGTGCAATCGGCCAGCGAGCAGTTCGCGATCGGCGCGCAGTCGCTCTCGGGCCATGTGCGCGTCGGTTCGACGGAGGGCTTCGGCTGCTTCTTTCTTGCACCGCAGTTGGCGCGCTTCACGGGCCAGCATCCCGACATGTCGATCGACCTGTTGCCGGTGCCGCATTTCGTGAGCCTTTCAAAGCGCGAGGCCGACCTCGCGATCATGCTTGAGCGCCCCGAGCGCGGACAGTATGTCTACACGAAGCTATGCGACTACCGGTTGCGCCTGTACGGCACGCCGGCCTATCTCGAGCGCCACCCACGCATTCGCACGCCCGCCGACCTGCGCAATCACGCCTTCATCAGCTATGTCGCCGATCTGGCGTTCAGCCACGAACTGCTCTACCTCGAACGCACGGCGCCGAACGTGGCCGCGAACCTGTGCAGCACCAGCGTGATCGCGCAATACCATGCTGCGCTGCAAGGCAGCGCGCTCGCTATCCTGCCTTGCTTCATGGCCGAGCCCGACCCGCGCCTCGTGCCGATCCTGCCCGACGAAGTCGTGGTGACGCGACGCTTCTGGCTGTGCAGCCGCGAGGACCTGCGCAAGCTGCGGCGCATCACGTCGCTCTGGGATTATCTGCGCGCGGCCGCCGACGCCAATCGCCCGCTGATGATGGGCGAATCGCCGGAAATGCATTACGTCGAGCCGTGAGCGCAACGCGCTTTACCGCATGGCGCTTCACAGTTTCGCCAAGCCATAAAAAAGCCGCACATGCAGTCCATGAATGGGACTGCATGTGCGGCCTTCAGGAAGAAAGACACCCGCTCCGGCATCGCCGCCCGCACCTCGAAGGGCGATGGGCGCGCGCCGGCTAGCCGATGCTCAGGTCCCAACCGGGCGGATGGTCAGCGCGTTGCGCACCGACGTCACGCCTTCGACGCCCTTGGCAACATCGCCAGCGCGCTGGATCTGCGCCTGCTCGGGCACGGAGCCTTGCAGGATGACGGCGCCGTCTTTCGCACGCACGGTGATGTTGGACACACTGATGTTCCGGTCGCGTGCGAGCGCCGCACGGACCTTACGGCCGAGCGCACGGTTCGCAGCGCGTGCCTGGCGCAATGCTGCCTTCGATTGATTGACGTTGTGCTGGGCTGAGGCCGTCGGACCGCTGGTAGGGGCTTCTGCGGCTGCCGGTGCCGAAGCGTCCTGCGCGTAGACCTGGAACGAGGCCGCAACGAGTGCCGTGGCTGCGGCAAGCTTGAACATCTGAATAGCCTTCATGCAGTTTCTCCTGTTGTCAGTCTTATTGCTGGCCCAGGAATGGGCCGTTAACTACACCATTGACTACAAAACATTCACGCGCCTAACGGCGATGGGGAGTAACAATACCGCAACTATTTCATTCTTGACACGAAGCGTACCCAACATGTGATTCCACGCCACACTTCCTGCCGCTTTCCGCAGACGAATACAGTTGATTGTCCAAATAGTGAAGCCATCGCGCAAGAACGCAATTAAATCGCTTCACGCGCCCACTCTGCGGCCCATTTACCGGCGTTTCATTGCCGCTTTTAAACGCCCGGCGCGATGCCTTCAGCCATGATCCGCCCTGGTGCATGCGATATGAATACAATGACTAATCGCGTAATCCAGAGCGGGATTGAGCCGCTTTATTCAAACAGCAACGCGCATCACACAAGTAGCGTTGACAATACGGACAGCGGTTAACCCGAATACCCATTGCGCAATACGAGAGGCCGGCCGGCATCAATTGGCCAATTGCGCCTTTATCCATCGATAGAACTGCTGGATCGCCGCCTCGCGCGGATGCCCCTCGCGCCACGTGAAGTAATAGTCGAGCGAGGCCGGAATGCGGACCTGCCCCAACTGCACCAGCTCGCCGCGCTCGATGAATCCGCGCGCGAGCTGCAGGCGTGCCGTCGCCGCCCCTTGCCCGGCCACTGTCGCCTGCAGCAGCAGGCCTGCGTCGTCGAACACCGGTCCGCGCTCCGGTTCGTCGCCGGCCACGCCCGCGGCTTCGAAGAAGTCGCGCCAGGAACGGCGCGAAAAACGCAGCAGCGGCATGCTCGCGAGATCTTCCATGCGAAAGTCGGGATGGCGTGCGAGCAAGGCCGGACTGCATACCGCAACGACCTGGTCGTCCAGCAGCTTGCGGATCTGGAAGCCGGGCTCGTCGACCCGCCGATGCCAGATGCCGATGTCGAAGGGATAGGGGTCGGGCGGCGTCACGTCGGCGTGCATGCGCAGCGAGAGGTCGACCATGGGATGGCGGTCGTAGAAGTCGCCCAGGCGCGGAATCAGCCAGACCGACGCGAAATCGGACATCACGCTCAGTTCCAGACGCGTGACGCCGATCACGCCGGGGCGCGTGGCGTCGAGCGCGTCGCGCAGGTCGTCGAGACTGCGGCGCACGCGCTCGGCCAACTGTGCGCCCGCCGCCGTGGGGATCATGCGGCTGCCCGCGCGGCGGAACAGCTCGACGCCCAATTCAGTTTCGAGCGCGCGCAGGTGATGGCTCACCGCACTGTGCGTCAAATGCAATTCTTCCGCCGCGCGGCTGAAACTGCGCCGCCGCGCAGCGGCTTCAAGGGCGCGCAGCGCCTGCAAAGGGGGGAGAGATCGGGCCATGACGTCAAATTCTACTCACAATGCCGTTTGAAATCTCTCTCTGGCCTCACACACGGCAATCCCCAATAATCGACAGCCAGGCATTCAATCCGCTTTCTCCTCAACATGACCTCACTCAGACTGCGCGTATTCGCCGTATTCGCGCTCGGCTACTTCATTTCGTACCTGTTTCGCGGGGTCAATCTCGGCTTCGCGCCGTTTCTCTCGCATGAAATGGGCTTCACCGCGACCGATCTCGGCACGCTCACGAGCCTCTATTTCCTCGGCTTCGCCGGCGCGCAAATTCCGGGCGGCGTGCTGCTCGACCATTACGGCCCGCGCCGCGTCACCGCGTGCGTGATGCTCGTGGCAGCAGCGGGCGCGTTTGTCTTCGGCGTCTCGCAGAACATCGCCGCGATGATGGTGGGCCGGCTGCTGATCGGCGTGGGCGTATCGGTTTGCCTGGGCGGCGCGTTCAAGGCCACGGCGCAGCACTTTCCCGTCGCGCAGCTCACGCTCGTGAATGGCCTCGTGATGGCCGTGGGCGGCCTGGGCGGCGTGACCGTGGGCGCCCCGCTCTCGTGGCTGCTCTCGATCGCGCCCTGGCGTGCGGTGAGCCTCGGGCTCGCGGCGCTCACGGTGCTCGTGGCCGCCATCATCTGGATCGGCGGGCCGCGCACGCGCGACACCCACCACCAGGCGAACGTCCTCGAGCAGTTCAAGGGCACCGCGCACATCCTGTGCAGCCACGCGTTCTGGAAGACCGCGACGTTCTCGGGCCTCACCCAGGCCGTGTTCTACGCCATGCAGTCGCTGTGGGTCGGGGCGTTCCTGCGCGACGTCGTGCCGGCCGGCACCACCGACGTCGGTGCGCGTGCGGCCTCGCTCGTTTCCGTGCTGGGCGGCGCATTCATTGTCGGCAACATCGGCTTTGGCGCGCTTGCACGCAGCTTCGAGCGGCGCGGCGTGGGCGTCCAGCTCTTTTCCGGCGTCACGATGCTTGTTTTCGTGCTCGTGCAAGCCTTGCTCGCCGCGCGCGTGCCGCTTCCCGCGTCCTTGCTTTGGGCCGCTTACGGGGCGTTCGGCGGCACCGGCATCCTCACATATGCCGTGCTCGCCGAATATTTCCCCCCGCGCCTGATCGGCCGCGTGAACACCACTTTCACGCTCGTCATCTTCATCGGCATCTTCTTGCTGCAGATCGCGATCGGCGCCGCGCTCGCGCACTGGCCGGCACTCGACGGCCACTATCCAGCGGTCGCGCATCAGACCGTCTGGGCTGTTCTCGTCGGGCTGCAAGTGCTCTGCGCCGTGTGGTACTTCATGCCGTCGCGGCGTGCCGTTGCGCCGCGCCACGCGGTCGAAACACAATAAGGCCCGCATTCGCGCACCGTGCCCGGCGCACGGTGCGGCTTTGCGCGTCTGCTCACATCGATAGCACGAATTCTTCCTTCGGCACGGGCGCAGCTCCACTATCATGAATGCGCCCTGCCGTTCACTTTCCCCATAAAACGCAGCGCCTTTGTCGAGAAATGCAAATCTCGAATCATTGGTTGTCCTGATCGGCGTACCCGGAAAAGAATGACCCAACGGCAACGACAGCGACGCAAGCTCGCCAGTCCGCGCACCCCGTTTCGTCACCCAAATCCGACCTGCCCATGCGTTCACATCGCGTTCTGCAGTGCCTGCCGCAGTTTCTGATTTATGCAGCGCTTTCATTCATCTCCCTGCATGCCGCAGCGGAAAAGCCCGCCGTGATCCGCATCGGCGTCGCCCAGCAAGGCGCGGGCGACCCGCCCACTTTCGGCGGTTCGACCGCTGCCACGGTGCGCGGCCAGCAGTTGCTCGAAAAGGAATTCGCCGCCGACGGCATCAAGGTCGAGTGGCTCTTCTTCAAGGGCGCGGGCCCGGCGGTGAACGAGGCCATTGCCAACAATGCACTCGACTTCGCGTATCAAGGCGACTTGCCCTCGGTGCTCGCGCGCGCCAACGGTCTCAAGACCCGCATCCTGCTGGAGTCGGGCGTGCGTTCCGGTGTGAAGGTGGGTGTACCTTCCGATTCGGACATCAAATCGATCAAGGATCTCAAGGACCGGCGCGTCGCCATTTTTCGCGGCACGAACCTGCAACTCGTGGCCGACAATGCGCTCGCCGAGAACCAGCTCGACGAGCACGCGCTACGGGTGATCAACCTCGACACCGCAAGCTCGCTCGCGGCCCTCGCATCGAAAGGCATCGACGCCTCGGTAAACGACTATCACCTATACCGGCTGCGCGATCAGGGGCTCGTTCGCATCGTCTACGAATCGCAGCATGATGGCCCGCAATTGACGCGCCAGGCGCATCTGCTCGTGCTCGACGGCTTCGAGAAGGCGCACCCCGACATCGTGCAGCGCGTGGTCAATGTCTTCGTGCAAGCGGCGCAATGGTCGTCCGACGAAGCGAACCGCGACGCGCTCTTCAAGCTTTGGGCGAAGAGCGGTGTGAGCTATTCGTCCTGGCAAGCCGAATTCGGCGAGCAGCCGCTCAAGTACCGCAATTCGCCGCTGATCGATCCGTTCATCGTGGCGCGCTACAAAGCCGTCGCGCAGGACGCGCTGCGCCTGAAGCTGATTCGCCAGCCCGTGGAGGTCGAATCGTGGTTCGAGCCGCGCTATCTCGACAACGCGCTGCGCGAGCAAAAGCTCGAACACTACTGGACCCGCTACGACGCTGCCGGCAAGCCGCTTGGCTGAGCACGCGAGAGGAGCCGCATCATGACGGAAACCGCGATCACGATTGCTTCGGACACGCCGCGTGCAACAGCACCACGTATCGACGCGACAAGCGCGCGCGTGCGCTGGCGCAGCGTACTGCGCAGCTGGGCGTGGCATCTCGCGCCCTGGCTGCTGCCTGCCGTGCTTTTTCTGCTGTGGAGCGTGGGCTGCGCGCGTGGCTGGATCGCCCCGCAAATCCTGCCTGCGCCGCAGCGCGTTTATGAAACCTTCGTCGATCTCGCCCAAAGCGGCGAGCTGGCGCGCAATACGCTGATCAGCCTGCAACGCGTGCTGCTGGGTTTTGCAGGCGGCACCGTGCTCGGCCTGCTGACCGGCGGCGCGCTCGGGCTCTCTCGCACGCTCGAAGCGTGGGTGCTGCCCAGCTTCAACGCGATCGTGCAGATCCCCGTGCTTGGCTGGCTACCGTTTCTGCTGTTGCTCGTCGGGGTGGGCGAGCCGCTCAAATATTTGCTCATCGCTCACGCGGCGCTCGTGCCCGTCACGCTCAGCACCATGCAGGGCTTTCGGCAAACACCCGCCGCGCTCGACGAAGTCGCGCGCGTATTCGCCTATACCCGCTGGCAACGTATCGTGTGGCTCGTGCTGCCCGCCGCGGTTCCGACGCTCGCAACCGGCGTGCGCCTCGCCTTCACGAAGGCGTGGCTCGCGCTCGTCGTAGTCGAGCTCGTGGCGTCGTCGGAAGGGCTCGGCTATCTGATCGTGTATGGCCGCCAGCTCTTTCAGCTCGATCTCGTGATGGCGTCAGTGGTCGTGGTGGGTGCGGTCGGCCTCGTCATCAATCGTCTGCTCGATGTGTTGGAGCGGCGTTTGCGCCGCGGCACGCCTTCGGCGTTTCGCGGCTGATGATGCTTGATTGCCGCCATTCACGACAGAGGACAATTCGCCATGAAAATATCGCTTGCACGAGAGTCCGCGCGTTCCGATTGCGCCTGTGAAGCGGCCACCAAAGCCAGGCCGCGACGAAGTGTCGATTTACGTGGCGCCGCCCTGCCCCTCGTGGCCATCGCGCTGTGGTGGGCCTTGAGCGCCTCGCATCTCGTGAAGAGCGGCCTGCTCGTGAGTCCCGGCGATGTGATGCGCGCCGCTTACGAACAGATCGAGAGCGGTGCGTTGGTCCGCGCGCTTTCGGCGTCGCTGGTACGCGAAGCCTGTGGTTTCGCCATTGGCGCAACGGCGGGGTTCCTGCTGGGCGGCGCGCTGGGCCTCTCGCGCATCGCGGCACGCGTCGTGGGGCCGAGCTTCGACACGTTCAAGCAGATCTCGCTGTTCGCGTGGATTCCGCTTATCTCCGTGTGGTTCGGTCTCGGCGACGCCGCCAAGGTCGTCTTCCTTTCGCTCGCGGCGCTGCTCCCGGTTGCCGCCCATACGTGTGACGGCATTCACGCCGTGCCGCGTAAATACGTCGAACTCGCGCAGGCGTTGCGCTATTCGCGCCTGCAGCTTATCCGCCATGTCCTGTTGCCGGCCGCGCTGCCCTCCATTTTTACGGGCCTTTATCTCGCGCTCATCTATTCATGGCTCGCCACGCTCGGTGCGGAGTATCTGCTCGTTGCGGGCAGCGGCATCGGCAATCTTCTGATCGACGGCAGCGAGCAGTTCCGCATGGACCTCGTGCTGTTCGGCATCATCGTCGTGGGCGCGATCGGCTGGGCGCTCAATGCGCTCGCACGGCGAGTGGAGCGAACGGTGCTGGCGCGGTTGCACATCAACATCCAATGATCCGGACTACCAATCAACAGAACCTGGGAGAAAAGCCGATGAGCGTCACTGAACCCGCGGGACTCGACATTCTGCACGTGAGCAAGCGTTACGGCGCGGGCGAGTCCGCGCTCGTCGTGCTCGACGACGTGACGCTGCATGTACGCCCCGGCGAATTCGTGAGCGTGCTCGGCGCGAGCGGATGCGGCAAATCCACGCTGTTGCGTCTGATCGCCGGCCTCGACGCGGGCTACAACGGCGCAATCATGATGCGCGGCGAACGTATTGGCGACACTTCGCTCGAGCGCGGCATCGTGTTCCAGGATCATCGGCTGTTTCCCTGGCTCACCACCGAACAGAACATCCTGGCGGCACTGCGCAACGCCCCGCTGTCGGCACGCGACAAGCACGCGGCGGTGGCTGAGCACATCGCACTCGTGGGCCTAGCGGGCTTCGAGCGAGCGTATCCGCATCAGCTCTCGGGCGGCATGGCGCAGCGCGTGGCGATCGCGCGCGGCCTCGTCAATCGCCCGCGCGTGCTGCTGCTGGACGAACCCTTTGGCGCGCTCGACGCCCTCACGCGCGGCCGTCTGCAAGACGAATTGCTGCGCATCTGGGAACGCGAACGCATCACGATGATCCTCGTCACGCACGATGTCGACGAGGCGATCTACCTGGGCGACCGCGTCGTGACGATGGCCCCGCGACCCGGCCGCATCCGTCGCATCGTCGACGTGGCATCGCCGCGCCCGCGCGAACGCACGGATCCGCGCTTCGTGCGACTGCGCGACGAGATTCTCTCCGACTTCTCAGACGCAGCGACACCGCCCGGCGACACGCTGTTACCCGATACCGACACCCTCGCCCAACCTTCAGGTCAATGGCGCATGGCGTGGTAAGCGCATCGACCGACTGGTCAGTCGCGTCTCATCCCTCCTCATGATCCCGACACCACCGGCGACACCCCGGATGGGCCAACGACGCTCGGCGTGAGAAAATCTGTTTTCGAACGAAAACGCGCGACACGTCAGCGCCCTCGCCGCAGCCCGCTTTCCCGTACTTAGCTGTCTTTTCGGCCGGTTTATCGACATATCCCGCCGGTTGGACGATTGAGTACCGGGAAAACAGCTGTCCTTCGCAAGGTGGCGCGAAGTTTTCCGAGCCGCAAGGGGTCGGCTCAGCGTAAACTCCCGCTGTTGCCATTCGATAGTGTCGATTCATGATAAAGAGAGAAACATCCATGCCAGACAACACCCACTCGCACGACGGTCACTCCGATTCGTGCGGCTGCGACCTGTTACACCTGCTCGACGGCGTGGACGAATTCACTCATCACGTTTTCCCGGGCAACAAGGAGCTGTTCCACAGCCTCGCCCACAGCCAGGCGCCGCACACGCTCTTCATCACCTGCGCCGACTCGCGCGTTTCGCCGGAAATGATCACGCAGGCCAAACCCGGTGATCTGTTCGTTTGCCGCAACATCGGCAATATCGTGCCGGCGTATGGCGAAATGCTCGGCGGCGTTTCAGCCGTCGTGGAATTCGCGGTGCTCGCGCTCAATGTGAAGCAGATCGTGCTGTGCGGCCACACCGATTGCGGCGCGATGAAGGGGCTCGCCTCGGGCGCGGAAGCCACTGCCGACATGCCCACCGTGCAGGCATGGCTGCGCAACGCGGAAGCCGCGCGCAGCGTGGTCAAGACCCGCGGTCTGGACGACGACCAGGTCGTTCAGGCGCTCGTGGAAGAAAACGTCCGCCTGCAACTCACGCACCTGCGCACGCACCCCGCCGTGGCGGCGCGCGTGGCCCAGGGCCAGCTCGAACTGCAGGGCTGGGTCTATGACATCGGCCACGGCAAAGTCACCGTGCTGGACGAAGCACACGGCAAGTTCCTCTCGCTCGGCGAAGCGCGCGCGCGCCTGCGCAAGCGCGTCGAGGAATAATGGCCGGGCGCTGACGCGCTCACGCCTTCACGCTGGCTTGCAGGCCAGCGCCGGGGCGGCGATTCACGCCGCCCCATTTCCCATTCATTCCGCATAATTTGAAGTGCGTCCACGCCGCATTTCGGGCCTTGCCGCGCGATTTTCTCAATCTATGCAATAATTCTTCTCGAATTAGGGGTTTACCCTAGACCAAAACCCGACTACACTCTGGCCCGTACTACATGCGGCGCCCTGCCGCACAAGAAGGAAAAATCCGGAGGTTGGTCGCTATGCAGCAAGTTGCCCCGCCGTCGCATCACCTGTCTCATTCCGGCTTCAACCGCACTACCGGCGCATTGCGTCGTCCCACGCTTCGCTAGTTCAGCGCGCGTGTCCTGCCGCCGCGCACGCGCCGCTGCAGGCGAACTTGAAAGGCCCACTCCGCGTCATCGCCGTTTTCATGCCGCCGCTCGCATCGCGGCAAACGGCGCGCGCCCTTGCGCGTATGGACGCCCGGTAATGGGCTTCGCACCCGTCACGGGCCGAGCGCCCGGTTACCGAAGGAGAAGCATCCATGGAGTCCGCGCAGAACCGTCAGTCGAAAGTCGAAGTGAAGTTGTTCCTGCACCCGGAAGATCATTACCGCGCAATGGCCGCCGCGAAGACCCTCAATCTCGCGGAGCGCGAGTTCTTCGCGCTGGCGCTGCATCTGGGCGCGACCCAGATCCTGCGCCAGACCGAAGCGGCTTGATCGAGCATCACCGAGCGACGAAACCTGTCACACCGGCGACGGGTTGAGCTCGGCGAACCCCTCCTGATGCCAGTAGGGGTACACAGGCCGCACCGCGCTCGCGGCGTCGAGTTTCGCCACCTGCCCGGGCGTGAGGTTCCAGCCGACCGCGCCCAGGTTCTGGCGCAACTGCGCCTCGTCGCGCGCGCCGATCAGCACCGTCGCGACCGTCGGCCGTTGCAGCAGCCAGTTCAGCGCGATCTGCGGCACGGTCTTGCCGGTTTCCTTCGCGATCTCATCGATAGCGTCGAGCACGCGAAAGAGGGACTCGTCCGGCACCGGCGGACCCTGCTCTGCCGTCTTGTGCAGACGGCTCTTCTCCGGCAGCGGCTGGCCGCGCCGGATCTTGCCCGTCAAACGCCCCCAGCCGAGCGGACTCCACACCACCGCGCCCACGCCCTGGTCGAGCCCGAGCGGCATCAGCTCCCACTCGTAGTCGCGGCCGATCAGCGAGTAGTACGTCTGGTTCGCGACGTAACGCGGATAGCCGTAGCGATCGGCCACGGCCAGCGATTTCATCAGGTGCCAGCCCGAGAAGTTCGACACGCCCGTGTAGAGAATCTTGCCTGCGCGCACGAGTTCGTCGAGCGTGGACAGCACCTCTTCGGCCGGTGTGTGCGCATCGAAACCATGCAACTGGAACAGGTCGATATGGTCGGTCTGCAGACGCTTGAGCGCCGCGTCCACCGCGCGCTTCAGGTGGAAGCGCGACGAGCCCACGTTATTGGGTTCGTCGTCGAAGCGGAAGGTCGCCTTGGTCGAGATGATCGCCTTGTCGCGGCGCCCCTTGAGCGCTTCGCCGAGCACCGACTCCGACGCGCCGCTCGAATAGATGTCGGCCGTGTCGAACATCGTCACACCGGCGTCGAGGCAAATGTCGATGAGCTTGCGCGCTTCGGCGACATCGGTTGCGCCCCAGGCCTCGAAGAACTCGCCTTTGCCGCCGAACGTGCCGGTGCCGAAGCTCAGCACCGGCACCTTCATTCCGGACGCACCCAGAAAACGGTATTCCATTTCCGATCCTCCACTAATCAAGGGGTTGACGATGAGATGCCGACAGCGGACGAGTCTACGCGCTTCGATTCGGGCTTGCCGCGAAGGTCTCACGGCGCCGCCGACCGCCGCGCGGCTGTACAGATGCTTTTGCGTATTGGAAACTGTCGCCTTTCGCCGCGGGCTTTCTGCTTCACTATCCGGTCCGCAATGCTCCGATCGGCAATAACTCCGCTGCCCGCCCATGCTCCATACCAAGATCACATTGATTCCTCTCTACCGCGTGGAGGCGCAATGACCGCTCCTGCGCAACGCTCCTCCGGCGTCGGCTGGCTGCCGTACCTCGTCGCCGCCACATTCTTCATGGAGTACCTCGACACGACCGTGATCGCCACAGCGCTGCCGCAAATGGCGCGCTCGTTCGGCATCGGCCCGAATAGCCTGAGTCTTGGCGTGACCGCCTATATGCTCGCGCTCGCCATCTTCATTCCGGCCAGCGGCTGGGTGGCGGACCGCTGCGGCGCGCGCACCGTGTTCTTCAGCGCCGTGGTCACGTTCACGGTGGCGTCGGTGCTGTGCGGCATCTCGCAGAACGTCGACGAGTTCGTGGCCGCGCGCATTCTGCAAGGCATTGGCGGCGCGATGATGGTGCCGGTCGGGCGCATGGTCGTCGTGCGCAGCACCGAGAAAAGCAAGCTCATGCAGGCAATCTCGACGATCACCTGGCCCGCCATCGCCGCGCCCGTGGTGGGACCGCCCATCGGCGGTTTCATCACGACGTATGCGTCGTGGCGCTGGATCTTTCTGCTGAACGTGCCGTTCGGCATTGCCGTGCTCGCGGCCATCGCCGCCATCGTGCCGAACCTGCGCGGCGAACAGCGCCGGCCGCTCGACGTGGCGGGCCTCGTGCTGAGCGGCGCCGCGCTCACCGCCATCCTTTACGGCGCGGAACTCGCGAGCCAGGCCGGCCAGAATCCGTGGCGCGCGGTGGCGCTCGTGGCGGCGGGCGTCGCGATCGGGGTCGTCGCGTTCGTCCATGCGAAACGGCATCCGCACCCGCTCGTCGATGTTTCCACGCTGAAAATTCCGACGTTTTCCGTCACGATCGTGACCGGCTCGATCACGCGCATCGGCATCGGCGCGGCGCCGTATCTGATGCCGCTGATGTTCCAGATCGGCTTCGGTCTCTCGGCGTTCAAGTCCGGCCTGCTGCTGCTCGTGAGCGCGCTCGGCAATCTCGGCATGAAGGCGCTCACGACGCGCATTCTCGAACGCTGGGGCTTCCGGCTCGTTTCCGTCGTCGACGTCAGCGTCGCGGGTGTGTCGTTGATCGCGTGTGGCCTGCTCACGCCCGGCACGCCACTCGCCATCGTGTTGATCGTCGTGTTCGTCTACGGCATGGCGCGCTCGATGCAGTTTTCCACCCTCGCCACGCTGGCCTACGCCGACGTCGCGCAGCCGCAGATGAGCGCGGCCAGCACGCTCTGGAGCGCCGCGGCGCAGATGACCATTGGCCTTGGCATTGCATTCGGCGCGCTCGCACTGCGCGTGGCCGCGAACGTGAACGGCGAAACCACGGGCCATGTGTTCACGCTCGACGACTTCCGGCTCGCCTTTCTCGGGGCCGGCGTGCTCACGCTGATTTCGGTGTGGGGTTATGCGCAGATGGCGCGCGACGCGGGACAGAACGTGGGCGGCGGCTCGCGCCGGCAGCGCGCGTAGGCAACGCCGCGCGCCTGGCGACGCGCGGCAAAACTACCGTTATTTGGAAAGGCTTGCCCGCACGGTGTATTCCGCTTCCTCGCCCGCTTCGAGTTCATCGGCATGGGCATGCGCCGCGTGGAACTCATTGGACAGCGGCTCGACCGGATAACCGTGGCGCTCCCAGGCGTCGAGCCCGCCCTTGAGCGCGTGCGCGTGATAGATGTGCTTGTTGCGCAGTTGATCGACGATGCGCTTGGCCGTCGCCTCGTTCGGGCACACGCAGTACACGACGATTGGACGCCCAATCAGTTCGGGCGAGAGTTCTTCGCTCGATTCGAGATTCAGCGGCCGCGCGCCGGGAATCCGGTAGGCCTCCTTCTCGCGCACGGTTTGCGGACGCGCGTCGAGCACGATGGGCGGCGCGCTCGACCTCATCATCTCGTCGAGTTGATCGGGCGAAATGCGGTGCGTCGCCAGCCAGTGGCGGAACTGCATGCGCCGCAGCCAGCGCCAGGCGAGGAACAGCACGCCCGCCACGGCAAGCACGTCGAAGATCGTCATGCCGTTCGCGCGCACGAACGCCGCGAACCGCACGATTTCCGCATGCAGCGCCGCGCCGCCGAGCAGCCAGGTGCCCGCCCACAACGCTGCGCCAACCGTGTCCCACAGCAGGAAGACGTGCACCGCCACCGTCGTCGTGCCGAGCAGGGGCGCGGAAATCAGGCCGAGCCCCGGCACGAACTTCGCCACCGCGAGAATCGGCGCGCCGTAGCGCTCGAATACGTTGCGCGCGATGCGGATCGTCGTGTCCAGCGACAGCGAAAAGCGCACGAGCCCGTTGAGCAGACGCCGCCCGCGCTTGCGGCCCGCGGCGAACCACAGCGAATCCGCGAGCAGCGTGGCGATCACGGCCGCCGCCAGTAGGCTCCCGTAGGATGTCTCGCCGCTGGCCGCCATCGTGCCCGCGAGAATCAACACCGGCGCGGCCGGCAGGGGCACGCCCAGTTGCGTGACGAGTACGCTGAGAAAGACCGCTCCGGCGCCGAAATCGGGTGGAATCGCGGTGGGGAGCGTCAACATTTCGAGATAACCTGCGCGCGGGGATGTTCAGGTAAGGAAACATGGCGCGAATACCGCGCCGGCCGAGGGTGGAGATTACCCCAACGTGCCATTCCTTGCTCTCGTTGACGCAGCCTTCGCGGCGGCATCGCGCGGCGATCCGGCCCCGCTGCTGGCGCTTTCGCGCTGGTGCGAAACGGTGCTAATCTCGTAAAAGTTGCTTTTTCCAGCCGTTTTCCGTTAAGAAACATGCGTTACTGGCATCTCGATCGACCGAGGCAGGGAGGTCAATTCGACCTCTCGCGCGTCACCAGCCTCGTTTCGGCCATCGGCCGCGACGACGCCAATGCGCTCGCCGCCGAAGTGCTGAACATGCTCGGCCCGGCGACTTCGGTCACGCAGTGCACCGTGTTCGCCTACGAATTCGGCAACCGGCCACGCACGGTTTCCGTGGCCGATCATCGCGGCGGGCGCTTTCTGCGCGACGTCGCCGATACCTACGCGCGCCTTTTCTACGCGCTCGACGGCAACCAGCAGATCGTCAGCGGCGGCTCGGCCGACAAGCCCGGCTCGTCGCTCGTGCTGCACTGGCAAAGCAGCGCGGACATCGCGCACGACGGTTACCGCACCGCGTGTTACGCCACGCCCAACGTGTCCGACCGGCTCTCGCTGCTGCTGCAACCGGCCGCCGATATCTGGCTCTCCGTGAACCTGTACCGCGAAAGCGACGCCGGCAATTTTCAGCCGGGCGAAGTGGAGCTGGTCGAATCGCTCGCGCCGTTGATCGGCGAGTCGGCGCGGCATCACTACACGATTCGCGGCCAGAGCCAGCTCGGCATTCCTCAGATGATGCTCGCGCGCCTGCGCGGACTCTGCCCCACGCTTTCCAAACGCGAACTCGACGCCCTGCGCGGCGTGCTCGAAGGACGCAGCGCGGTTGAAATCGCCGAGTGCATGGGCGTGAAGCCCAGCAGTGTGGTGACGTATCAGAAACGGGCGTATCAGCGGCTGGGCATTTCGAGCCAGCGGCAGCTTTTTGCGCTTTGTCTGGCGACGGATCAGGGCTAAACACCCGCTGCAAGCGCGCGAAGAAGTAGGCGTGCGCAACACCCGCTCATCTCCCCCCGTAAGCCCCCTGTACCCAAATTGAGGACAGCGGGCCGCGCCTCGCACTCCATACTGCCTTTATCGCCAGCGCCCCCTCGGGGCAAGCCGGCAAGAAGACTTACGTATCGGAGACGCATTCCCCATGAGCGCCGAATTCAAACCCTATCCGTTCGAGGCGAAGCAGTACGCCGCCCGCCTGCCCGAACTAGACGACGGCCGTGAAGCCCAACGCCACGCCGTGACGATCGTCGGCGGCGGTCCAGTGGGCCTCGCCATCGCGCTCGGCCTCGCGAAGCACGGCGTGCGCTCGGTGCTGATCGAAGCCGACGAATCGGTCTGCTACGGCAGCCGCGCGATCTGCATCTCGCGCCGCAGCCTTGAAATCGTCGAGCGCCTCAGCGCGCTCGACGGCTTCCTCGCCAAAGGCCTGCCGTGGACCGGCGGGCGCAGTTTCTATCGCAACGACGAAGTGCTGCACTTCACGATGCCGCAGGACGAGAACCAGAAGCTACCGCCGATGGTCAACCTCGCGCAGTACCACATCGAGCAGTTCCTGCTCGACGCCGCGGAGCGGCACGCCGATCTCATCGACATTCGCTGGCGCACGAAAGTGACGGCTCTGCAGCACGACGCGTATGGCGCCACGCTCTCGCTCTCCACGCCCGCAGGCGACTACATCGCGCAGACCGACTGGCTCATCGCCGCCGACGGCGGCCGCAGCACGGTACGCGAGTCGCTCGGCCTGAAGCTTCAGGGCACGAGCTATGAGGGCCGTTATGTGATCGTCGACATCCTGCTCGACAGTGCGCGGCCCACGGAGCGGCTCGCGTATTTCGACCCGGCGTCGAATCCCGGCTCGACCGTACTCGTCCACAAGCAGCCCGACAACGTGTGGCGCATCGACTATCAGCTGCGCGACGGCGAGGACGCCGACGAAGCGATCAAACCCGAAAACGTCATGCCGCGCGTGCAGAGCCTGCTCGACATGATGGGCGAGACAGCATCGTGGTCGCCGGTCTGGATCACGATCTACAAGGCCAACGCGCTCACACTCGAGCGCTATCGCCACGGCCGTGTGCTGTTCGCGGGCGACGCGGCGCACCTCGTGCCGATCTTCGGCGTGCGCGGCGCGAACTCGGGCATCGACGACGCCGACAACCTCGCGTGGAAACTCGCGTATGTCGTGAAGGGTCTCGCGAGCGACGCGCTGCTCGACAGCTACTCCGACGAGCGCGTCTACGCGGCACACGAAAACTTGAGCTACGGGACCAAGAGCACGGAGTTCATGGCGCCGCCGTCGTTCGCCTTCGATCTGATGCGCACCGCCGTGCTGAGCCTCGCGCGCGAGCACGCCGCCGTGCGCTCGCTGATCAATCCGCGCCAGACTTCGGCCATCGCCTACACGGCCTCGCCGCTCAACGCGGCCAGCGACGCATTCGCGAACGGCCCGGCGCCGGGCACGGTGCTGCCCGAATGCCCGCTCACGATCGTCGATCAGGCAGGCTCGCGCGAAGGCCACGTGACCGACCTGCTCGCGCCAGGCTTCACGGCGTTCTACTTCAGCGAGGATGGCGCAACGCCCGCCCCGCTGGCCGCGCTAGACACGACGCTGGCCGCGCGCGCACTGCCGTTCGCGCTGGTGCCGCTGGCGCAGCGCCAGCCCGCCGACGCATCGCGCCGCAGCGGCTGGGATCGAACGGGACGCCTGTTCCCGATGTATGGCGCCCAGCCCGGCGCGCTCTACCTCGTGCGCCCGGACGGCCACGTGCTCGGCCGCTGGCACGGCGAAGCCGGCACCGTCGCCGCGCAGGCGCTCGCCGCCCTCGACCACGCGCTGTGCGCCTGAGCATGGGCGAAAACAACGACAGATGGAGAAAGCCATGACCGACAGCGAACTCGACACCGTCTACACGCAGTTGTGCAAGACCATGACCAATCTGGGCGAAGCCAACGGCCCGCTCTTTCTCGCGCGCTTCGCGCTGCTCGCGATCGAGCGGATCGGCAACGCACAAACCTGCCTCGGCTTGATCGACGCCGCAGGCAAGAACGTTTCGGCAGCCGTGCCGGAATAAGGGGAGACGCGGCGCGCCTCAGCGCGGCGTCGCCTGAACGAGCCGCGCGAGGCGCGAGCGGTTGCTGACGCCGAGTTTCTGAAACGAACGATCGAGGTGGGTGCGCACGGTCGTGTAGGAAATGCCTAGCCGCTCGGCAATCTCCTTGTCGAGCAGCCCTTCCACCACGAGCGCGACCACGTCGCGCTCGCGCCGCGTCAGGCGGCTGATCGCTGCGTTATCCGCAATGGAGATGTCGGTTGGCGGCTGAACGTGCCCCGTCTGCGCGTGCGAGCGCGCCAGCGCAGCGATGAAAGCCGGGCGCACCAGATCGAACAGCACCCGTTCCCGTTCGGAAAAATGCTCGCGCCGCTTGCCGCGCCGAATGCGCAGATGATCGAGATTCTCTTCGCCCGACCAGACGAACAGGTCGGCGCCCGCATGCAGGCCGTCGGCGTGCAGCAGTTCGAGCAGGCGGCGCCCCACCTCGAGACGCAAGGCGCCCTCGGGCAAGATATGGTCGGCCAGCAGCTTGAAGACGTCGGCGATCAACGCGAGTTCGCGGCTCGTCAGGTCCATGCTCGGGTGCGATGAGAAGTGGGCGCGCGCCTCACTTACGTGGCGGCGCAAACGTCAGAGCTTAGTGACCTCGCCTGACGGATTCAATATGCAGTGCGACTGTGAAGCGTGCAGCGGACATGCCGAAAAGAAAATGGGGCGGCAAATGCCGCCCCAAGAAAAACACACGCCGGCAAAGGGCTGTCTTCCGCCGGAGGTTGCATAGTACGCGATGAATAACGGAGCGGCATCCCCAAATTTGAGGACAAACGCTCATGTCATGCAAACTTTTGCCGCCTAATGCCAGCTTGCCGATGCGAGATGGTTTGCTTTCATGCGGGGCGCATCGTTTCGCATCGGCGTCGTGGTTTTACTGGATCAGGCGCGACACGCCACGGCCGCGCGGATCGGAAACCGCGTCGGGCGTATCGCCGTTGATACGGATCGCCTGAATGTCACCGTTGAAGTCCTGCCCTTTCAGCACGTAGCCCTTCGCCTCGACCTGCTTGGCGAGTTCGCCGTCGATCGGCTGGTACGGCTCCCAGAAAATCGTGTTGGGCGGCAGCAACTGGTGGTGGAAGCGCATCGCCGCCACCGAGTCCTTCAACGGCATGTCGAAGTCGTAGTTGTTGTTGATGACCTGGAACACCGACGTGAAGATGCGCGACCCGCCCGGCGTACCGATCACGAGCGCCACCTTGCCGTCCTTCGTGAGGATGGTCGGCGTCATCGACGAAAGCGGACGCTTCTTCGGCGCAATCGCGTTCGCATCGCTGCCCACCACGCCGAACATGTTCGGCACGCCGGGCTTGGACGCGAAATCGTCCATCTCGTCGTTGAGCACGATGCCGGCGCCCGGCACGACCACGCCCGATCCGAAATAGCCATTGACCGTGTACGTGTTCGAAACGGCGTTGCCCCACTTGTCGACCACCGAGAAGTGCGTCGTTTCCGCCTTCTCAGGCATCGAGGTGCCGAGGCCCGGCTGCACGCTCTTGGTGTCGGAAGGCTTGTCGGGATCGACTTCGGCGGCGCGCTTCGCGAGGTAGGCGTCGTCGGTGAGCTGCGCGACCGGCACCTTGTAGAAGTCGGGGTCGCCGAGATATTGCGCACGATCCGCGAACACGCGTTTCTCGATCTCCGCGATCAGATGGATGTACTGCGGCGAATTGAGCGGCACGTCCTTGAATTGCGGCGCCAGCATTGCCTTCATCTTGAGCAGCTGCACGAGGCCCACGCCACCCGAACTCGGGGGCGGCGCGGTGATGATCTCGTAGCCGTTCCACTTCGCCTCCACCGGCTGGCGCCACACTGCCTTGTACTCCTGCAGGTCGCGCTTCGTGATGAGGCCGTGGCCCTTCATCGAGGCGGCGATCAGGTCCGCGGTCTTGCCGTCGTAGAAGTCCTTCGCGCCCTGGTTCGCAATGCGCGTGAGCACGTTGGCGAGATCGGGCTGCTTGAACGTCACGCCCTCCTTCAGGTTGCCGAAGTAGTCGTCGAAATTGGTCTTGCCGGCGAAGTCCTTTTCTGCGGCCTCACGGCGCTTTGCGAGTTGCTCGTCCACGACGAAGCCGTCGCGCGCGTATTTGATCGCCGGCGCGAGCACCTGCTTCCATTGCAGCCTGCCGAAGCGCTTCTGCGCTTCCCACATGCCCTCGACCGTCCCCGGCACGCCCACGGCGTCATAGCCGAACAGGCTCTTGCCCGGGATCACGTTGCCCTTGTCGTCGAGGTACATCGTGCGCGTGGCGGCGAGCGGCGCGCGCTCGCGATAGTCGAGGAAGTACGGCTTGCCGTTCACGTAGAGCGTCATGAACCCACCGCCGCCGATGTTGCCGGCTTCGGGGTACGTCACGGCGAGCGAGAAGGCGATGGCGACCGCCGCATCGACGGCGTTGCCGCCCTCCTTGAGGATCTGCTCGGCGGCGTCGGCCGCATACTTGTCGGCAACGGCCACCGCCGATGCATTCAGGACCGCGGGGCGTTGCTGCGTATCCTTAGCAAAGGCCGGCGTGGCTTCGAGGAAGCCCGTGGACAAGGCGGATAGCGAAAGCAGTGCGAGAGCGGCAGCGGAAATTTTCGTTTTTTCAACCAGCTTCATTGAGTTCACCCCATGATTCGGTTTGTTGGCCTACCGGAAACCTGCCTTGGCCTTATAGCATGCCGGGAAAACGATTGCGATCCGGCGATCCGCTGATTCCGCCGCCGTGCAAGACGACGTCCCGTCCTGGACTGGATCAGGCGTTGCCGCGCCGGCCGCGCGCAATTTCTTCGCCCGCATTCGCGGGCAAACGCATCGTCACCGGAATCGACGCCACCGAAAAGAGCCCGACCACGAGAAACGCCGGCCAGAAATCGGACCAGACGATGGCAGAATGCCCTTGCACGCGATGCGAGATCTGCAGCACGAGGCCCGCGATCGTCACGCCGAGACCGAGCGACACCTGCTGGATCACGCTTGCTACGCTCGTGGCGCGGCCGATGTCGCGCGTCGGAATATCGGCGTAGGCGAGCGAATTGAGGCCGGTGAACTGCAGCGAAGGAAAGATCCCGCCCGCGAGCACGATGAGCCAGATGAGCCACACGGGCATGCCAGGCGAAAACGAGCCGCATATCGCGATGGCCGTACCCGCGAGCACCGCGTTGACCATCAGCGTGCGGCGAAAGCCAAAGCGCCCGAGCACGCGCGAGACGATCGCCTTCATGAAGATCGAGCCGAACGCCGAAGCGCAAGTGATGGCGCCTGAAGCGAACGCCGTCATGCCGAGCCCTTCCTGCAGCGTGAGCGGTAACAAGAAAGGCACCGCACCAAGCCCGATGCGAAACAGCGACCCGCCCGCTACGCTCGCATTGAACGTCGGTATGCGCAGAAATTTCAGATCGAGCACGGGCCGCTCGATACGTTGCGCATACAACCAATAGGCCACCAGCAGCAACGCGCCGATCACGCACATCGTCACCGCAGTGCCAGTGGCGACGAGCTCGCCGCCCACGAGCGAGAGGCCGAGCATGAACAGCGACGCCCCACCCGCCGAAAGCACGAAGCCGGCCCAGTCGAGCCGCCCCGGATGCTCCTCATGCATGTTCTCGATATGCCGGTTCGCGAGCCAGATGCCGAGCACGCCAATCGGAATGTTGATGAAGAAAATCAGCCGCCAGTGCAGATACGTGGTGATGAACCCGCCGAGCGGCGGCCCCACGACCGGCCCGAGCAACGCGGGCACCGTGAGATAGTTGACCGCGCGAATGAAGTCCGATTTGGGCAGCGAGCGGAAGATGATGATCCGGCCCACCGGCACCATCATAGCGCCGCCGATGCCCTGCACGAAGCGCGCGGCCACGAACATCTCGAGCGACCTCGAAGCCGCGCACAACAGCGACCCCGCCATGAAGATGCCGATGGCCGTGCGAAACACATTGCGCGAGCCGAAGCGATCGGCCACCCAGCCGCAGATCGGGATGAACACGCCAAGGCCGATCACGTAGCTCGTGACGGCCAGCTTGAGTGTGATGGGGTCCTGCCCGAGATCGCGGGCCAGCGCGGGGAGCGCGGTGACGATGACCGTCCCGTCCACGTTCTCCATGAACATCGAGCACGCGACAATGAGCGGAACGATGAATGTGCCGAGGGCTAATGGCATGGGCAGGAACGACGATCAGCGTGGCTGATGGCGTAAAGCTGCCATTATGGCCCTTGTTGCGGAAAACGGGAACCCGGCAACAGATGAAGCGGCGCGCCTCGTGTGTGCGGCATGAAGCGAAAGCGCCCGCAAAAGCAAAAGCCGCGAAGCCCGCCTCCGCTTTCAAGCGGAGGCAGACCTCGCGGCCAGATTCAAGCAATCAGCGTTGGGCAATCCGCGCAGATGCGCTTCACAGAGCCGTCTGCTTCACGCGGCTCAGCACGGGACGCAGTTGCGGCAGCACCTGCTCTGCGGCGCGCCTGACGTCATTGGGGAAGTCGATCTCGATCCACGGCG
This sequence comes from Paraburkholderia sp. CNPSo 3281, assembly GCF_024206515.1. Classification (NCBI taxonomy): domain Bacteria; kingdom Pseudomonadati; phylum Pseudomonadota; class Betaproteobacteria; order Burkholderiales; family Burkholderiaceae; genus Paraburkholderia; species Paraburkholderia sp. CNPSo 3281. The sequence goes on from NZ_JAMBPS010000015.1 coordinate 52,866, forward strand.
CGCCGGTCACGTCCGCGGTTTCGAATTCGCTGCCGCGTTCGAGCAGCAGGTCGCGCAGCGCTTCTTCGTGCGGCAGGTTCGCGCGGCCCGTATCGACGTAGCCTTCGACGATCTGCGCAAAACGGCGCGCCGTCGCTTCGTTCAGGCGAAAGAAGCCCACCGACTCGCCGATCGTGTCGTATTGCAGACCGACCGCCAGCTGCTTGCGCAGTTCGACGGGCACGCCATTGCGCAGGCACAGCTTCACGGGCTCGTCACCGGCTTCGAAGTCGCGGTCGATCAAGAGACGGTTGGCCGGCCCCGCACCCGCCACGAGCGGCGCGAACACGCGCTCGTCGTAGAGCACGTCGGCGTCCATGAGCAGCACGTCGCCGCCGCGCGTGAGCGCTTCTGCCGTGCGATGCACCGTGAGCACGCTGCCCAGGTCGAAGCGCGGATTCATCACGACCTCGACCTTGTGCGGCCAGCTGATGCGCTTGAGTTCGGCCTCGACCAGCTCAGGCTGGAAGCCGAGCGCGAGCACGACTTCCGTCACGCCCGCCTCTTCCAGCAATTGCAGATGGCGTTCGAGCAGCGTCACGCCCTCGAACTGCAGCAGACATTTCGGAAACTGTTCTCCAGCGTGTTGCTGAAGGCGCAGGCCGAGGCCTGCCGCGAGAATGATGGCGCGCATGCGCAAACGTTCCTTGGGAGAAAAAAGGGTCAATCGGCGACTTCGACAGCGCAGACGCGCGAGGCGCGGCGGCGTAGCCAGCTACGTTCGCTGAAATGCAGATACAGAAGGCCCGGCAAGCCGAGCAGGATTTCTCGCGCACGCTTGGCAAGCGAGAGCGCGAGTGCCGCCTCGGGCGGCAGGCCGACGAGCGGCGCGAGCAGCAGATAACCGCCCTCTTGCACGCCCAGCGAGCCAGGAATGGCAAAGGCCGCGCCGCGAATCGCCTGGCCGATGCTTTCGAGCAGCAGCGCATCGATCCAGCCTACGGGATGGCCGAGAAAGCGCAGCGCGAGCCACACTTCCACCGTGCCCACGAGCCAGCCCGCGAGGCTCAGCGCGAAGCTGGCCGCCACGCGGCCACGGCGGGCATAAAGTGACTTCACGGCCTCGTCGATGGCGTCAGCGCGCGTGGCAAGCGTTGACCAGTCGCGCTTGCCGAACACTTTCGAAGCGAGACGCAGCAGGCGCCCGAACAGACCGCGGCGCTGCGCGACATAGAACAGCGCGATCAGGCCGCCGAGCACGGCGGTCGCGATCAGCGCGGCGACGCCGAGATCGCGCGGCGCGCCATTGGCGGCGTAGGCCGAAAAAAGCGCGATGCCGAATACGGCGAAGACGATCTGCGCGACGGCTTGCAGCGTCGTGCTCACGGTGATGGCCGCAGCCGCGTTGCGCATCGACATGCCGCGTTGCGCGAGCTGGCGCACCATCGCCACGGGGCCGCCGATCTGGCCCGCGGGCAACAGGCTGTTGACCGACTCGCCGCTCCACCGCGCGAGCAGTGCATCACGTTGATCGACACGCTCGCCTTTGCCAAAGAGCACGGCGATCGCACCCGCGTCCAGTGCGAGCGGCACGACGTGGAACGCCGCGACGAGCACCAGCCCCCAGCCGGCGGCCGCGAGCGCGCCCGTTACCGACCCGAGTCCCTGCCAGGCGAGCAGCGCAATGAAGAGTGCCGTGCCGATCGACAGCAGCAGGATGGCAGCACGGCTCACACCTTGCCTCCAAACGCCTTGCGGAACACCTGACGGAAACCGAAGTACGCAATGGCGTCCTTCATGTTCGAAATGAAACGCCGCCACGGGCGCATGTTCGGGTTCGTCACGTATTCGAGCGTCAGCGAAACGCGCACTTCGCCCTCGAGGCTCGGCGTGACGCGATGGCGAAGCTTGTCGCCGTCGAACACGATGAGCGCGCCCGGCGGGTACTGCACCGAGCCCGGTTCATCCGTCTTGTTCGGGTCTTTCGTGTGCAGCTCGTAGTCGAGCTTGCACGACGACTCGTCGATCACGCCGAGCAGCACCGTATAGCGGCGGCCGTCGTAATACGACGTGTCGTAATGCCAGCCGATATGATCGCCGGCGCGTGTGTAGTAATAGAGCGCGTAAGCGTGCGGGTCGTCTTCGGGCGACAACTGCAGGCGGTCGCCCGTGATCTTTTCGAGCCACGCAATCAGTTGCGGCGAGCGGTAAAGCTCGGCGATGTACGGCGCGAGGCGGTCGATGGTGTGACGGCTCACGCTGCCGCCCGCCTTGTGGCCCGGCAGATAGTTGCGGTTGACTTCGGGAAGCAGCGCGTTGGCCGCGTCGATCAACTGTTGCGTGGCGTCGGCGGGCAGAAAATCGGAGAGATACAGGAACGAGCCCTGGCTCTGGTAGTCGTCGCGCAGGCGCGCGATGTTCAACGGTTGAAGCGTGCGGCCGATCGCGCCGTCCGGCTCGCCGGCCGCCGCGCGCGCGGCGCGGGCCGGTGCGGGGACGGGAGGCGCTACGACCTGTTCTTGTTCTGCTTGCACGCTCATCTGCTGCTCCACGCCTGACTGGTTTCCTTGGCGGGGCGCAAGCGGCGCGTCACGCGCACATAGTCGAGCACCACCCAGATGGCGAACAACGGCGCCCCGATCGAGGCCGCGATAATGAACGGCGACACGACGCCTGTCAGCGTGACAAGGGGTAGCAGATACAACACGTCCTCAGTCTCAAAGCCGCCGGCGAACGCCTGTTGGGTGCCCGCCTTGCCAGCCATTTCCTCGACGCGCATGCGCAGGAAAAAAATCACGGCGACCGCGACGCCCGCGATGCCGCCGAGCACGGCAGGCGGCACACGCCATTCGGCGCCGGCGTGGGCGGCCACGACGCCGAGGCCGTAGCCCATGCCAAAGAACAGCAGAACGGTAACGAGAGCGTCTGCCGCGAGATCGTACAAATGCCCGATTCGGCTGGTTTTGCCGCTGATGCGCGCCAGCTCACCGTCGGTATGGTCAACAAAATTCGACAGTACGATCAGAAATGCGCCGATATTGACGTGCAGAAAATCTCCGCGCGCCAGATAAAAGCCGCCGGCAACGCCAATCAGGAGTCGCAGCGTGGTCAGATGATTCGGGGTAACGCGCGTGGGTACAAGCGGGGTGACAAGCCAGCGCGCCGCGCGAGCGTCCCAGGTGCGTGGCTGCGGCACCGTCCGTGGAGCCGTTTTTACAGGTTTGTTTTTTTCGGTCATAACCGCGAAATATATACGCCTTCCAGAAAACTTGCAGGTGTTCCGACGTTCGCACTACTTCAGCTTGTGGTTTTGTAAGGCAAAGCGCCAGATCGGCTCCCGCAGCGCCGCAAGCGAAATCGCCCGAACACGCGTAGAGTGCAACCCTTCGCGCCAGCCTGGGCGTTGTGCGCCCACCGCATTCCGGCCTGGGCGTACGCACTTTCGCCACTCATTTAATGAAACGCTTTACCTTTGTCGCCCTTTTTCTCGCTTTCCTGACGCTTCTCGCCGGCAATGCCCGCGCCGCCGCCATCGACGACTCGCTGACCTGCAGCGAGTCCGCGCACGACTTCATCTCGGGGCTGATCATGCAAAACCTGATCGATCCGAAGCCCATGAAGGTCGAAAGCAATTCGATCAACGCGTTCTGGCCCGCGCGCGGCCAGCGCATGACCGCCTATGGCTTCAGCGTGTTCGCCATCGTGGGTTTCCAGAAGGACGACCCGCTCTTCAAGACCGGCGACGGCACGCCCATCGCCCCTTCCGCCTACGGGGCCGTCGTGGTCGGCACCCAGGCCAGGGTGCAGGCGGCACTCACGGCGGCAGGCAATAACGCCATCGTCCACCATGCCGGACCGCTATTGACTGCGATCTTCTGCAAGCAGGAGTCAGCGGGCGGGTTCTGATATTTACTCGATACGCCCGAAACCGCCTTCGGCCCAGGCCTCGGCGCGCGCTTTCGTGAGCTTGAAGTTCGGCCCGACGCGCGCTTGAGCGAGTTGCTCGCCAAACGCATCGATCGCGCTGACGAGCGCGTAGGGCTCGTACTCGTCGGGAACGATGTCGAGCGTCACGTCCACATCGCCCTCTGCGGTCTGCACGCTCACGCGCTTGTGCAGCAGCGCGCGCAATTGCTGCTCGTGCCGGCGCAGCACCTCCGAAGCGGTTTTTACGAGCGTGTTGAACGCCGACGTATCGAGCGGCTTGGGATTCTTCTTGTCACGGCCCATGGTCCACGGGCCGACGAGTGCAGGCTCCGGCTCGCCGTCCTTGATCATTTGGACGGCCCAGCCGTCGTCGTCCTCGTTCTTGATCACGCGCGCGGTCCAGCCGTCCTTGCGCCACAGGCGCGCTTCCTGGATCACCTCGGCTTCGGCTGCGGGGTCATCGGCGGGGAAATCGGGATCGGTTGCGGGTGAGGAATCGGTCATGGCGGGGTTTTCATCGGGTTCTGCGCGGGACTTGCCCGTCGCGGGGCAAGGGCAAGATTCTACCCGGATCGCGTCGCGCGTCGGGCGCGTCGTCTTGCTATCCGGTTGATTCGGATTATCCCGCCACCAAACCGGAATATCTGACAGCGGCTTTAATCATTGCGTTTTCCGCAATGCACCATTCCGCCTCGCGCATTAATTTAAAATGACTTTCCGCAGGCAAAAAAAAACGCGGCCCGAGAGCCGCGTAAAAACAGATGAAAAAAGACCACCCTTGGTCGAGGGCTGGAGAAATTGTAGCGCCGCACTGACCATGTGTTCAGTCCATGATCTGGAACAGTACCTTTCACCAAACGACAAGAATCACGCTTGCAAAAACGTTGAATTCGCGCTAAGCCAGCCCCCGCGCGGCTTTGCCGCATCGTCGCGGATGCACAACAGATTATCCATATGGATCATTTTGCCGCACCAGATAATAAAATAAAAAAACTCTTTATATGCACGCACTTACGATGATTAATGCGGATCACAAAATGAGATGAACGCATTATTGCGTCAATCCGTGTAAATACACTGAATCCCGGGCCTACACTTCGTTGCGAATCAGCCGGGCACGAAATCGATTTTCAGAATATTCGACCCGGGATTCCCCAAGTTCTGACCGGAGAAAACATGAAAAAAGCAGTCATTGCTGCAGGCGTCCTCAGTGCATTTGCCATAAGCGCCCATGCGCAAAGCAGCGTCACCCTTTACGGCTCGCTCGACGCCGGCATCGTCTACGCGAACAACGTCGGCGGCCACAGCCTGTGGGCTCAGGGTAGCGGCGCTCTCTCGAACAACTACTTCGGCTTTCGCGGCGCCGAAGACCTGGGCGGCGGCCTGAAGGCGATCTTCACCCTCGAGAGCGGCTTCAATCTCAACAACGGCGGCTACAAGAACGGCGACAGCGGTTTCAACCGCCAGGCCTGGGTCGGCCTGCAGAGCGATCGGTTCGGCACGCTCACGCTCGGCCGGCAGTATGACTCGATGGTCGATTACCTCTCGCCGCTCTCGGAAGCCGGCGCGGGCTTCGGCAACAATCTCGCGGGCCACCCGTTCGACAACGACAACCTCGCGCAAAGCTATTCGATCAAGAACTCGGTCAAGTACGCCAGCGCGAACTACGCAGGCTTCCAGTTCGGCGGCCTGTACGGCTTCAGCAACGACGCGAGTGGCTTCGCCAATGGCCGCGCGTGGAGCGTGGGCGCATCGTACGGCAACGGCCCGCTGAACTTCGCCGCCGCCTACTCGCAACAGAACAACTCCGGCAGCCTCGGCGCCGCGAACAGCGCGGCTTCGGCCGACCAGAACATCTCGGCACGGCTGCAGCGCTCGTTCGGCGCGGGCGTGAACTACACCTTCGGCCCGGCACAGGTCGGCTTCGTATGGACTCACTCGCAGATCGACGGCATGCAGGGTCTCTCAAGTGGCGGCAGCGCGCCGCTGCCGGGCCTCTCGGGCCTGAACCTGCACGTCGACAACTATGAGATCAACGGCGCTTACCATCTGACGCCTGCCCTCGCGTTCGTCGGCTCCTACACGTTCACCGACGGCACGGTCACGGGCAACGGCAGCAACAACAGCCCGAAGTGGCATACCGTGGTGGTCGGCACCGACTACTCGCTGAGCAAGCGCACGGACGTCTATCTCGCCGGCGTCTACCAGCACGCTTCGGGCTCGCTCGGCTATAACGCCGACGGCTCGGGCATCGCGAACGTCGCTGCGATCAATACGCTCTCGCCTTCTTCAACGAACAATCAGGTGGCCGCGACAGTCGGTCTGCGTCACCGCTTCTGATCGCTCGGGGTTGGGCAAACCCGGCGCGACCCGCCACGCTGCCTTGCCTTTGCGAAACGCACATGCGCCACAAGCGCATGTGCGTTTTTTCGTGTTACCTGTTGCATCTTTTTACGTCTGCGTGGGCCTTGATCCAGATCAGGGTGCGTATACTCATTGGCATAATCCGCTGCTTCGATACTGTCACGCCGCCTATGAAAACGCTCACGCAACGAATCCTCGCTGCGACTCCGCTCGCGCTCATCGCCGCTTGTGGATCGACACCGCCGTCCGGCACCGCTTCGAACGGCGAACCGATGATCTACGCTTCGTCGGCGCGGTCGGCATCGTCGGTCGCGAGTTGCCTCGAAGACCGCCTGCCGCGCGTGCACACTTCGCGTGACGGCAATACGACCGAGCTGAGCGTGGGCTCGCGTTCGGACGCGTCGTACTTCGTCACGCTCACACCGAACGGCCACGGCTCGGTCATTCGCGTCACGCACGGCGCTTCGGCGTCGAACGATCCGCCTGAAGAAGAACTGCGCTTCGACGTGGCGCGCTGCACGACCTGACGCGCGAACGACTGGCGCGGGCACCGCGCGCGCCACACGACGTGCCGCATGTCGCCGGCCTGTCACCCCTGTCATAACGGCGACACATCTGCGAAGATTGCGCCCCCTTCGACTTCGCAACACACCGCTTCATGGCATCAGGCACCGCACATCACGCCACGGGTTGGGCCGCCGGCGTCATCGCCGCCGCAATCGTCACGCATCAGGGCGCCGATAGCGCCTGGCATCTCTACGCCGCGCTCGCGTTCGCGGCGGGTGTCGCGGGCGGATCGGCGCCCGACTGGCTGGAGGTCGCATGGTGGCGCAAGAAGCGGCGCCTCTGGATCACGCATCGCACGTTCACGCACTGGGGCATCGGCTGGATCGCGTTGCTCGTGTGGTCGTATCACAAACTCGGGCACCTGCCGCTCGCGGCGCCCGCGTTCGGCTTCGCTTGCGGAGGCGTGATCCACCTGTTCGCCGACTGGCCCAATCCACTCGGTGTGCCGTGGATCTTTCAACGGCACTCGCTGAACTGGTGGCGCAGCGGACGTTGCGACCTGATCGTCGTCGCCGCGTCATGGGTGGCCGCGTGGTTTTTCGCCGTGCATGGCGTCCCGCACGACTGGTCGCTCGCGCCGTTGCGTCGGCTCGTCTGACTGATCAGGTTTCCTGGTACGGGCGCCGGTGCAGGCGCACCGGGCGTCGTGCAGCTGATGAAGCGTTGAATAACAATCGTCTGGGCTGGATCGGGCACCGCACCGCCCATTAATCATGGGTAATGTTTATTATCGTGTTAATAAAAGCCAAAATAAAAACGGCGCCCCTTTAAAGGACGCCGCTCCTAAATCGCGTCATGCGGTATTCAGGCGTTCTGCTCGCACTCGGCGCGGCCCATGCGGTAGCCCACGATCAACCCGGCGTCATACGCCGACTCCAGCGCGCGGCCAATATCCTCCGCGCTCACGAGGTGCGCGTCGGCGGTCGGCTTCCCGGTCAGTTCGAAGCTCTCGATCCCGAGCGTTCTTCGCGAGATTGCCAGCAATAATTCGAGTCGTTCGTCATGCATTTTGCGCTCTCCACTTGATCCACATCATCTGATTACAATGATAAATATCAAAATCCGTGTGAGCCGCGACGCATGGACGCATATTGAAGCGTCACTCTAATATCAACCCCAAAAAACCTTTAAAGTTTGTTAAATCAGCAGCCGATCAATCTTTAAAAATCATTAAATCGAATCGTTTTAATTCGCAATTAAACGGGGCGTCAATGCATAGCGGCCTGCCCCATGCCGCCGAGCGGACGTCGCGGCCCTACCCGGCCAGGCGAGGTCAGGGTTTCGCGCGGGCAACCGTTTGATATGATCGGTAAGACATCGCGGGGCCCAACCAGGGCTTTTTGTCAGCATTCGAACGTAGCCCATGGACTCCACGCTCACCCCATCCGCCAGCACGGCGACCACCGAACTCGGCCGCCGCGTGCGCGCCGCGCGCGTCGCCCAGGACCTGACGCTCGATACGGCCAGCCGCCTGTGCGGCGTCTCCCGCTCGACCCTGTCGAAAGTTGAAAACGGCCTCATGTCGCCAACCTTCGACGTGCTCCAAAAGATCGTCGGCGGGCTCAGAATAGACCTGGCCGAGCTGTTCGGCACCCCGCCCAGGCTCAATGCCGGCGGCCGCCGCGCGCTCACGCGCAACGGCGCGGGTCAGCGCCACGCCTATCACGGCTATCAGATGGAGTTGCTCGCCACCGATCTCGCGCACAAGGCCATGCTCCCGTTTCGCATCCGCATCACCGCGCATTCGCTCGACGCGTTCGACGACTGGGGCCGTCACGAAGGCGAAGAGTTTCTCTACGTGATCAGCGGCAGCGTGTGCCTGTATTCGGAGCTTTACGCGCCCACCTGTCTGGAAACCGGCGACAGCCTCTACTTCGACAGCCGCACCGGCCACGCAGCCATTTCGACGAGCGAGGAAGACGCCGAAGTGCTGTGGATGGCCACGAGCGCGCGCCTGCCCGGCGTCGCGCCGGAAGCGCCGGCAACGTCGAAGTCGCGCGCCAAGGCGAAGCTCACGGCCGGCTGAATATAGCGCGCGGCTTTGGGTCTGCAGGACCGTGAAGCCTCAACCCTTGGCGCCGGGCGAACGCTTGCCAGCGGAAGTGTTTGCAGCACGCGCGCGCCGCGTCCGGGGCGCGGCGGAGCCATCCGGTCGCACTTCGCGCTCGCGCGCCGCACGCCTCACGGCCTCGATCAGCGCGCGACCGGCCAGCGTGGGCTGCGTATCGGTACGCTGAATCACCCCCACCGGCTCTTCGCCGCCCGCGGAAGGCAGTGGCAACCGCACTAGCGTCCCTCGCCGAAGGTCGTACTCAACGGCACCGGCGGGCACGAACCACACCGCGTCATTCTGGAGCGCCAGCGCGCGCCCCACCGAAACCGACAGCAACTCGACGAACGCCGACAGCGGCGCCGCGCCCCAGGCGGCGAGCAGACTGTCCGCCGCCTGGCGGATCAACGTGCCGAACGGCGGCAGCACAAGCGGAAACGATGCGAGTTGCGCAGGCAACCCCGCCCCCTGCGCGAGCGGATGCCCCGCGCGGACCACCACGGCGAGCGGCTCGTTGTACAACTGCTCGAAGCTCAGGCCCACCATGCGCTCAGGGTCGGCCAGACGGCCCACCGCCAAGCTGATCGCCCCTGTCTTCAGCCGATCGAGCAGCTCGGTGTTGGCCCCCGTCATCAGCCGCACGCTCACGCGCGGCCATGCCTCGCCGAAGTGACGCAACGCGCCGGGCAGCAACGCCGTCGCCACAGTAGGCAGCACGCCGATATCGAGCGTCGCGGTCACCGCGCCTTCGTCGCGCGCTAGCAAGGCCACGCCCTGGCGCAGCGCGCTCACGCAGGCGCTCGCGTGCGGCATGAAAAGCTGCCCTTCGCGCGTGGGCACCGCGCCGTGCCGCCCGCGCTCGAACAGCTTCACGCCCAGCACCAGCTCCAGCTCGGCAATCGTCTTCGACACGGCAGGCTGGGTGACCGAAAGGCTCTCGGCGGCCTGCTGCACGCTGCCCATCTGCGCCACGGCAAGGAAACACTGAAGATGGCGGAATTTGACGCGTCCGTCCGCGAGCCGGTTTTGCATAACGATTCGTTATACGAGGTGCGAAAAAACATCATTTTGCATAACTTTTCGCTTTGGATAAAGTGGCTGCATCGGCTCGCACCGCCAACCGCTGCCGGCGCCAGGCCATTCCCCCAATAATCCACTCAGGAGACACCCCATGGCCGAGTCCATCCTGTCGCCGCGCGACTTCGACTCGCACCCCGCGTACGTTTATCCGCCGTACCGTTCGTCGGTCAAACGCGGCCCCACGCTCCCGCTCATCCCTCTGAAGGAAAAGCTGCGCAACCAGCACGCGCCCGTGTACGGCACCGACGACCTCGGCGCGCTCGATCACGACCTCACGCGCAACGCGGCCAGGAACGGCGCGCCGCTCGGCGAGCGCATCATCGTCGCTGGCCGCGTGCTCGACGAAGGCGGCAAGCCGGTGCGCAACACGCTCGTCGAAATCTGGCAGGCCAACGCCGCCGGCCGCTATGTCCACAAGCAGGACCAGCACGACGCGCCGCTCGATCCCAACTTCCTCGGCGCTGGCCGCGCGATCACCGATAACGACGGCCGCTATCGCTTCCTCACGATCAAGCCGGGCGCGTATCCCTGGGGCAATCACCCGAACGCCTGGCGTCCGAATCACATCCACTTCTCGCTGTTCGGCGATTATTTCGGCTCGCGTCTCGTCACGCAGATGTATTTCCCCGGCGACCCGCTGCTCGCGTTCGACCCGATCTACCAGGGCACGCCCGAAGACGCACGCGAGCGCATGATTTCGCGCTTCTCGCTCGACACCACCGAAGAAGGCTACGCGCTCGGCTACGAATTCGACATCGTGCTGCGCGGCCCGAACCAAACCCCCACGGAGCGTTGAACCATGGCACTCAAGGAAACGCCTTCGCAAACGGTCGGCCCGTACTTCGCTTACGGCCTGTGTCCGCAGCAATACGACTTCGATTTCAAGAGTCTCTTCACGGCCAACGTGGTCGGGCCTGAAACGCCGGGCGAGCACATCACGCTGATCGGCCGCGTGATCGACGGCGACGGCAAGGCCGTGTTCGACGCAATGCTCGAGTTTTCGCAGGTCGATGCAAACGGCCGTTATCCGGCTTCGCGCGAGGCAATCGCCAGAGACGGCTTCCGCGGTTTTGCACGCGTGGGCACGGGCACGGATGCGCAGCACCGCTTCATCGTGCATACCGTGAAGCCGGGCGTCGAGAACGCCGGCGAAGCGCCGCATCTGAACGTGATCGTGATGATGCGCGGGATGCTCACGCACACCTTCACGCGCATCTATTTCGAAGACGAAGCCGCCGCCAACGCCGCGGACCCGGTGCTCTCAGGCGTGCCCGCCGCGCGCCGCGACACGCTCATCGCGCGCCGCAGCGAGCAGGCCGGCAGCATCGTCTACACGTTCGACATCCGCATGCAGGGCGAACAGGAGACGGTGTTCTTCGATCTTTAATGCATCGACGGATACGCGAGCCAGATCGTGCGGACTTTCACGTGGCTTTCATGAACCGGCCCTATGATCGTGCCGCTGCGATCTGATCGCGGAACTCCGAGCTGTACCTTGTGAAGCCTGCCATGCGCAGGCTTCTTTTTTTGCCGTGCGCCTGCGGCCCGCCGCGCGCTCAGCCGAGCGGCCGCACACCGATCAGCACGCCATGCAGCCAGAAGGCGAACACGGCCCAGACCACGAGTCCGACCACGACGACGATCGCATCGCGCGAAACTCGTCCCGGCGGATAGACCACCCCGGCTTCGCGGTCGCGCCGGTTCTCGCCCCGCAGCTCGAACAACGCCCAGACGAGGAAAACCCCGAAGAGAATGATGTCGTTGAGCGTGCCGTTTGCGAGCAGATGCGCGAACGCCCAAAGCGCGACACCGCTCACGAACGGCTGGCCGACCGCGCGCTTGAAGTGATTACCCGGCACATAGGCCGCGACGAGCAAGATGAAGGCAATGGCGGTGAGGAGTGCCGTGACATGCGCCATCCAGAACGGCGGCAGCCAGATCGGCACGGGATAGCGGCGTGATAGACCGTAACCATAGACGATCAGGACGAAGCCCAGAATGGAAAGCAACGCGAACGCGCCTCGCCAGGCACGCGGACCCAGGCGCTCGATCTGCGCGGCGCGCCAGGGCCCTGCCACGATGCGGATCGAATGGACACCAATGAAAATCACGAGGCCCAGCACGAGTATCGCCATGACTACCTCCCTGCCGCAGCAAGAACGCAATGGGCGAGATTGTCGCGCAGCTTGATCGCGCAGCCAACCGGAGTTTTCAAAAAAGCTGACTAATTACGCACGCAAATGCCAGCAAAAAAGAATGCGTAATTCATTGCGCGCCTTAGCCGGCGCGGCACATTAGGAGGCGCAATTAAATCCCGGCTCGCGCCGAAAGGCATTTTAAAATTATGCTGAATAATACTGGGCGCCGCGCCATTGCGCGGGCTTTGCGGCATGCGCCGCGAACGGTCTGGCGGTCGAAAGGGCAACACCGGCGCGCCTTCACGCACCGTCATGCCTAGCAGCGAAAATGCTCGATATCCTGTCCCGCGTGCTTATAGCGCAACAGCCAGGGCGGCATATCGCCCTCGCCATTCCACGTATTCCCGTATGCGTCGCGGTACTTGGGTAGTTTTTCGCTTTCGGCAATAGACGCTTCAAGCTCTTCGAACGTAATGCCGTACTCTTCCATACGGCGTCGAATCCACACGATGAGCCGTTCGCGCGCCTCTCCATCGAGGTCGAACATCGATTAATTCCTCTCGCTTCGTCAAGGGCAAGGCACCGATACAACGATCGGCAGAGAATCGTCTTCCCTGAAAAGACAAAGGCTTCGCGAACGAACTGCGAAGCCTTGCTGCACTGATGAAGTGGCCTGGGCGTGGAGCCCGCGACCGGTTCGGAGGGGATCTGCAGTCCGCTGCTCCGCTCTCAGTTGACGCCGCTACAGGTGAGCGAACGTTTGCTGCAAGCGGAACCCATGATACCTTGCGCTCGCGGCACAGATCAAGCGGTTTCAAGGCGGAGCGGGCCTTTGCGGCCCGCTCCGTTCCTTTAGCGCGAAGCCGCTGCGCCGGTCGCGCGCCGCTCTGGTGCAGGTTTCCTTTCGGCAACGTTCACGTCGCCCTGGCCGCGCGCCAGGACGGGCGCGAGCGCCGCACCGGTATGGCTCGCCCGCACCTTCGCGAGCGCTTCGGGATCGGCCGCGGCGACGATCGTGCCGCCGCCCACGCCACCTTCGGGCCCGAGATCGATGATCCAGTCGGCTTCGGCGATCACGTCGAGGTCATGCTCGATCACGACGACGCTATGCCCCGCATCCGCGAGCCGGTGCAGCACGCTGATGAGGCGCGCCACGTCGGCCATATGCAGGCCCACCGTGGGCTCGTCGAGCACGTAGAGCGTGTGCGGCGCCTTCTGGCCGCGGCGCGTGATGTCGTCGCGCACCTTCGAGAGCTCGGTCACGAGCTTGATGCGCTGCGCCTCGCCGCCCGAGAGCGTGGGAGAAGGCTGGCCGAGCGTGAGGTAGCCGAGCCCCACGTCCTTCATGAGCTGCAACGGGTGCGAAATACTCGTGATCGAGCCGAAGAACTCCACCGCCTCATCGATTTCCATCGTCAGCACTTCGCCGATGTTCCGGCCGCGCCACGTCACGGCCAGCGTTTCCGGATTGAAGCGCTGGCCGTGGCACACGTCGCACGGCACCTTCACGTCGGGCAGGAAGCTCATGCCGATGGTGCGCACGCCCTGGCCTTCGCACGCGGGACAGCGTCCGTCGCCGGTATTGAACGAGAAACGCGACGCGCTATAGCCGCGGGCGCGCGCCTCGAGCGTATCGGCGAAAAGGCGGCGGATCGCGTCCCACACGCCGATATAGGTCGCGGGGCACGAGCGCGGCGTTTTGCCGATCGGCGTCTGGTCGACTTCGAGCACTCGGTCGATGCTTTCCCACCCGCTAATCGAATCGCAGCCCTGCCACGTATGCGAAACCTCGAGCTTCGGCTTCGTGCTCGTGCGCGCGAGCACGCTCGAACGTCGTTCCGCCGCGCTCGGCGCTTTCTCCTTCACCGCCTTGCGCGCGCGGCGCTCGGCAGGCGAAGACAGCACCGAACGCCCCACGGCGTCGAGCAGATTGGAAAGCAGCACGTCGCGCGCGAGCGTGGACTTGCCGGAGCCGCTCACGCCCGTAATCGCCACGAGACGGCCGAGCGGGATCTGCGCGGTCACGTTGCGCAGGTTGTGCAGCTTGCCGCCGTGCACGGTGAGCCATTGGCCCGGCACCGCCTCGCGTCCCGCGCGCGCAGGACGCACTTCGCGGCGCGGCTGCAGCGGGTGCTGGATCGGCTGCGCGAGATAGCGGCCCGTGAGCGAATCGGGCTGCGCCGCGAGATCGGCCACGCTGCCCTGCGCGACCACGCGGCCGCCGCGCTTGCCCGCGCTCGGACCGATGTCGATGATGTGATCGGCGCGCCGGATCGTGTCCTCGTCGTGCTCGACCACGACGAGCGTGTTGCCCTTCTCGCCGAGGCTGCGCAGCGCGTCGAGCAGGATCTGGTTGTCGCGCGGATGCAGGCCGATGGTCGGTTCGTCGAGCACGTAGCACACGCCCTGCAAGTTACTGCCCAGTTGCGCGGCGAGACGAATGCGCTGCGCCTCGCCACCCGAAAGGCTCGGCGCGGCGCGATCGAGGCTCAGATAGCCGAGCCCCACTTCTTCCAGGAACTGCAGCCGGCTGCGGATTTCGCTGACCACGTCGCGCGCGATCTGCGCGTCGCGGCCATTGAGCTTCAGCGTATCGATCCAGCCGCGCGTCTCCGCCACGGTCCACTGCGCGACGTCGACGATCGGATGCGCGTCGAACGTCACGGCGCGCGCCACCGGATTCAGGCGCGTGCCGCCGCAATCGTGGCACGGCTCGTCGACCATGCCGTCGGGTTCCTGCTCTTCCGAAGGCAAGGTTTGCTCGCGGCCACGGCCGTCTTCGGCGACGATCGTGTCGTCGTAGGCGGCGCGCTGTTCGCGCGTGAGCGCGAGGCCCGTGCCCACGCAGGTCGTGCACCAGCCGTGCTTGCTGTTGTACGAAAACATGCGCGGATCGAGTTCGGGATAGCTCGTGCCGCACACCGGGCAGGCGCGCCGCGTCGAAAGCACCTTCACCTCACCGATGCTCACCGTCGAACCGCCATTGCCAAGCACATGATCGAGGCCGTCGAGCGGCGCGAGCAAGTGCACGATGCCCTTGCCCGCTTCGAGAGTCGCGCCGAGCATCGTACGCAATTGCGCCTCGTTTTCAGGCTCGATCACGAGGTCGCCCACGGGCAACTCGATCGTATGCTCGCGGAAGCGGTCGAGCTTGGGCCACGGCGCGACGGACACGAATTCGCCATCCACGCGCAGATGTGTGTTGCCGCGCGCCTTCGCCCACTTCGCGAGATCGGTGTAGACACCCTTGCGATTGACGACGAGTGGCGCGAGCAAACCGACATGCTGGCCGCGATGTTCGCGCAGCAGCTGCGCGACGATCGCATCGACGCTCTGCGACGTGACAGGCGTGCCGTCATGCACGCAGTGCTGCACGCCTAGCTTCACGTATAGCAGACGCAGGAAGTGCCACACCTCGGAGGTCGTGGCGACCGTGCTCTTGCGTCCGCCGCGCGAAAGGCGCTGCTCGATCGCGACGGTCGGCGGAATGCCATACACGGCATCGACTTCGGGACGGCCCGCAGGCTGCACGATCGAACGCGCATACGCATTGAGCGATTCGAGGTAGCGCCGCTGGCCTTCGTGAAAGAGGATGTCGAACGCGAGCGTGGACTTGCCCGAGCCCGACACGCCCGTGATGACGTTGAAGCGGCCGTGCGGAATATCGACATCGAGCGCCTTGAGGTTGTGCTCGCGCGCATTCACGATACGCATCACATCCTCGCCCTGCACCTCGCGGCGCGCCTGCGCGGCACGCAATGCGGTTTGCAGCGCCACGCCCTCTTCTTCGGCGAGCAGTTCGACGCTGCTGCCAAGTGCGGCCTCATAGCGCTCGAGCGCCGCGCCCGTATGCGAACGCGGGCATGCGATCACGTCTTCGGGCGTGCCGACGCACACCACTTCGCCGCCGGCGTCGCCGCCTTCGGGACCGAGATCGATCAGCCAGTCGGCGGCGCGGATCACGTCGAGGTTATGTTCGATTACCAGCAGCGAATGACCGCCCGCGAGCAGCTTGCCAAAGGCGCGCATCAGCTTGGCGATGTCGTCGAAATGCAGACCCGTGGTCGGTTCGTCGAACATGAAGAGACGGCCGCCCGCTTCCTTGCCGCGCGACTGCGCAGTTTCGGCGAGATAGCCCGCGAGCTTCAGGCGCTGCGCCTCGCCGCCCGAGAGCGTCGGCACCGGCTGGCCAAGCTTCACGTATTCGAGGCCCACGTCCACGATAGGCTGGAGCACGCGCAACACTTCGGCATCCTCAGCGAAGCATTGCACCGCTTCGCTCACCGTGAGGTCGAGCACGTCCGCCACCGAAAGCGTACGGCCAGCGCGCTCGATCTTCACTTCGAGCACTTCCGCGCGATAGCGGCTGCCGTCGCAATCGGGGCAACGCAGGTACACATCGCTCAGGAACTGCATTTCGATGTGCTCGAAGCCCGAGCCGCCACAGGTCGGGCAGCGGCCTTCGCCCGAGTTGAAGCTGAACATGCCCGCCGTATAGCCGCGCTGTTTCGCGAGCGTCGCCTTGGCGAACAGCTTGCGGATCTCGTCGAACGCGCCGACATAGCTGGCCGGATTCGAGCGCGCCGTCTTGCCGATCGGCGACTGGTCGACGAACACGGCGTCGCTGATCTGCTCCGCGCCGCTCAGCTTGCGGAACGTGCCCGGCGCTTCCGTCGCTTTGCCCAGATGCCGCGCAAGCGCGGGATAGAGCACGTCCTGCACCAACGTCGATTTACCCGAACCCGAAACGCCCGTCACGCAAACGAGGCGCTGCAGCGGAATCTGCACGGTCACGTCGCGCAGGTTGTGCTCGCTCGCGCCTTCGAGCAGAAGGTTCGGCGTGGACGCGTCAACCGGGCGCCGCTCCCAGTGCGAAGCGTCGGCGACGGCGCGGTGGCCGCCCAGGTACTCGCCCGTCAGGGTGCCCGAGGAGCGGATATCGTTCGGCGTGCCGTCGTAGACGATCGTGCCGCCGCGCTCGCCAGGGCCGGGGCCCATGTCGATGAGGCGGTCGGCCGCGAGCATCACGGAAGGATCGTGCTCGACCACGACGAGCGTGTTACCCGCATCGCGCAGGCGATGCATCGCTTCGACGATACGATTGAGGTCGCGCGGATGCAGCCCGATACTCGGCTCGTCGAGCACGAACAGGGTTTTCGTGAGCGACGTGCCGAGCGCCGTGGTCAGGTTGATACGCTGCACTTCGCCGCCCGAGAGCGTGCGGCTCTGGCGGTCGAGCGTGAGATAGCCGAGGCCCACGTCGCAGAGATACTTCAGGCGCGTGCGCACTTCCTCGAGCAGCAGCTTCAGCGCATCATCCAGCAATGCTGAGGAAAGCGAAAGATTGTCGAAGAAGCGGCGAATGCGCTCGATCGGCAGCAGCATCACGTCGTGCACGGTGAGGCCCGGCAACGCTTCGAGTTGCGCGCGCGTCCAGTCCACGCCGTGCGGCAGGAAACGCCCCGAAGGCGCGAGCACGTCGTCCGCATTCTGCTGCGTGCCGAGGCGCCATTGCAGAGCCTCGGTTTTCAGGCGTGCGCCGCCGCAGGTTTCGCACGGCGTGTAGCTGCGGTACTTCGACAACAGCACGCGAATGTGCATCTTGTACGCCTTCGACTCCAGATACTGGAAGAAGCGCTTCACGCCGTACCACTGCGTTTGCCAGCTGCCCTTCCAGTCCGGCGCGCCGTTGATGACCCAGTCGCGCTGCGCCTGCGTCAGTTCCGACCATGCGGTATCGCGCGGAATGCCGGCCTTCGCGGCGTAGCGCATCAGGTCGTCCTGGCATTCCTTCCACGCCGGCGTTTGCAGCGGCTTGATCGCGCCACCGCGCAGCGTCTTGCGCTCGTCGGGGATCACGAGGCCCCAATCCACGCCGATCACGCGGCCAAACCCGCGGCACGCGTCGCAGGCGCCGTAGGCCGAGTTGAACGAGAACAACGCGGGCTGCGGATCGGCGTAGCGCAGATCGCTGTCCGGGCAATGCAGCCCCGTCGAGAAGCGCCAGATCTGCGGCTCGGCCGCGGCTTCGGCGTCGCCGCTCTCGAGCACGTAAATGTTGACACGCCCGCTGCCGCGCTTGAGGGAGGCTTCGATCGCCTCGATCGCGCGGCTCTTCTCCACGTTCTGCATGCGCAAGCGGTCGGCGACCACGTCGAGCAGCTTGCGTGTGCCTTCGGCGGTCTTCACCTCGCGCTGCGCCTGGACGCGCGTATAGCCGCTCGCGGAGAGCCACTGCGCGACTTCCTCCTCGGTGGTCGTATCGGGCAACTCGACTGGAAACGTGACCACGAGACGCGGGTCGCCCGCGGCCGTACGCGCCATCAGTTCGGCGTAAATCGTCTCCGGCGTGTCGTGGCGCACAGGCTGCGCCGTGACACGGTCGAACAGATTCGCTGCGCGCGCGTACAGCAGCTTCAGGTGGTCGTTCAGTTCCGTCATCGTGCCGACCGTGGAGCGCGAACTGCGCACCGGGTTGGTCTGGTCGATGGCGATGGCGGGCGGCACGCCGTCCACGCGATCGACCTGCGGCCGGTCCATGCGGTCGAGGAACTGACGCGCGTAAGCGCTGAACGTTTCGACGTAACGGCGCTGGCCTTCTGCGTAAAGCGTGTCGAAGACGAGGCTCGACTTACCCGAGCCCGAAGGCCCGGTGACGACCGTCATTTCGCCGGTGTGCAGGTCGAGGTCGAGGTTCTTGAGATTGTGCTGGCGGGCACCACGGATTCGGATGGATCGGTTTTCGCTCACTTGCGCTGGCATTCCGGCTGGATCACACGCGTGGGGCCGGACGGCGCGCGAAATGGGGCGAATACGCGGCGCGGCCCGGCAACTTGCAGCGCGGCGCGCGCGGGAAATCGGCGCGCGGCCCTGGCTGTCAGGCTAGGATTCTACTGTATATTTATACAGCACGCTGAAGGGCCGTTCGGCTGAGTCCCGGCCGCCGGTTGCCCGTATTTGCGCGCCAGATCGTCCTATTGCGCCGCGGCGCGCCACATGCCTTCGTACGCCGCCTCGACGCCACGCGCGAAGCGTTCGCCGTCCATCAGCGGCGAATTCGCCATGCGTTCGCGCAGCGTCGCGCGCAGATTCGCGAGGCGCGGCAGGTCGTTCGCGAGACTCGCCGCCGTCTCCACGAAGGCATCGTCGGAATCGGCGGCCAATTCGGTAAGGCCGAGGTTCGCGAGTTGGCTCAAGCCCGCGCGCCCCGCCACGGTCGGCCCGATGCGCGTGACGACGGGCACCCCCATCCACAGCGCGTCGAGCGAGGTGGTATGGCCGTTGTACGGCAACGTGTCGAGCCCGAGATCGACCTCGTGATAGCTGCGCAGATAATCGGCGCGCGGCCGGAACGGCAAAAAGCGCACGCGCGCCGGGTCAATGCCGGCCCGCGCGAGCCGCTGCGCGAGGCGGCGCCTCGCTTCGCCCTCGGCGGCCATGAGCACGAGGCGCGCCGCAGGCAAGCGGGCGAATACACGGGCCCACAGATTCAGCGTCGTATCGGTGAGCTTGCACGGGTTGTTCAGGGAGCCGAACGTGACGTATCCCACGCTCGATGCCGGCGGCGCATTCACTTTGGGTTCCGAAGCAAGTGGGTCATAGCACCAGAACGTGTGCGGCAAACGCCACGACTTTTCGCTGTAGTGGCTATCGTGCGCAGGCGGATCGAGCCACGGATCGGTCAGCCGCCAGTCCATCGCGCCGATTCCGGTCGTACCGGGATAAGCAAGCCACGCGACCTGCACCGGCGCCGGTTTGCGCGCGAACAGCAGAGGCCGGCCATTGGACATGTGCATCGTAAGATCGACGAGGATATCGATGCCGTCCGCACGGATCTGGTCCGCCAGCGCCGCGTCGCTCAATGTGCGCACGTCGTGCCACTCGTCGACGTGCGCGGCGAGACGCGCGGTCGTCGCATCGGGCCTTACCACGATCGAATACGCGTGAATCTCGAAGCGCGTGCGGTCGTGTTGGGCGAAGAGCGGCGCCATGAACAATGCCTGGCAATGCTCACGAAAATCGCCCGATACGTAGCCGATGCGCAAGCGCCTTCCCGCCGCGGCTTCGACAGGCGCGTGCGTGCGTTGCACGCCGAGCGGCGCTTCGTGCTGCGCGGACCACCGTCTCGCCTCGTCGAGAATCACCTGCGGATCTACGGCCTGGAACGACAATGCGTACAGAAGGTTGCTATGCGCGATGAGGTTGCCGGGCTCGCTCGCCACGGCCCGGCGAAAGCATTCGATGCCTCCGTCCAGGTCCCCGCAGTCCTTGAGCACGTTGCCGAGATTGTTGAGCGTGGCCGAGCGGGATGGATCGAAGTCGAGGGCCTGGCGCAACAGCGCTTGCGCCTCGTCGAGGCTGCCGAGCGTGCGCATCAGGTTGGCGGCGTTGTTGAACGCGTCGACGAAATCCGGCCGGGCGCGGATGGCCGTTTCGTACGCTACGCGTGCAGCCTGATAATCACCGAGATCGCGGCAGACATTCCCAAGGTTGTTGGCCGCTTCCGCATGCGCCGGGTCGAGCGCGAGCGCGCGGCGATACTGCGCTTCGGCGTCGCGCAGACGGCCGCGCGCCTGCAGCGCGACGCCGTAGTTGTAGGCCGCATGCGCGATAGGAGGTTCGATGGCCAGCGCGCGTTCGAGCAGGGGCAACGCCTCGTCCAGACGCTCGAGGCGCGTCAGCAGCACGCCGAGGTTGATCATCGCGACGGCCGTGTCCGGCGCGGCCGCCAGCGCAGCGCGCAAGCTTTCGAGCGCCTCCTCGTCCTGCCCCGCTTCCTGCAGCAGCGTGCCGAGGTTCGTCAATGCGTTGGCATCGCCCGGTTGCAAGGCGAGTGCGCGGCGATACGCGGTCTGGGCCTCGCCGGAATCGCCCAGCAGACGCAGGCCATTGCCGAGGTTGTTCCAGGCGTCGGCCCGGTTCGCCTCGCGCTCGAGCGCGGCCCGCCACGCCGCCACCGCTTCCGCCAGCGCACCCTGCGCCTGCAGTGCCGCGCCGAGCCCGCACCAGAGATCGGCGGACGACGCGTCGTCCGCCAGCAGAGCGCGATAGATCTGCGCCGCTTCGGCATGGCGCGCGGCCATGGCATAGGCCTGCCCCAACGCTTCGCAGTAGCGCCGCTGACCGGGCTCGACGGCGAGCGCGCGCTGCAGCCAGCCGATCGCATCGGCCGGCGCGCCTTCCTGCAAGCCGATCACGCCGAGGCGAAACATCGCGCCCGCGTGCGCTGCATCGGCTTCGAGCAGTTGCGTGTACAACTGACGCGCGCGCGGCAGGTCGCCGGCGAAATGGCTCTCACTGGCGCGTTCGAAAAGGGAGTCGTTCTGCATCGGGCCCACTGAATTCGTGCAACGGAGTCGTTACCAAACCTTTCCCAATATTAACGGCAGTTTCTTTCAAAAACTTCTCACCCCGCTTTATTACTAACTATTGAGCATGTTCATCGCAGACGAAATACCTTTCCTTCAAACTTGAAAGGCAGGCGGACGTGCGGCGGCACCGCGATGCGCAACGCATCCGGCCGCGCCCGCCACTTAGCTTCGACAGGAGCCCGACGATGAGCAAGACGATGCAAGCCGCGGTAGTCCGCGCATTTGGCAAACCCCTCGTGCTGGAAGAAGTGGCCGTCCCCACCCCAGGACCCGGCGAGCTGCTCGTGAAAATCGAGGCGTGCGGCGTGTGCCATACGGACCTGCACGCCGCGCACGGCGACTGGCCCGTGAAGCCGCAGCCGCCGTTCATTCCCGGTCACGAGGGCGTGGGCTATGTCGTGGGTGTGGGCGCGGGCGTCACGCACGTGAAGGAAGGCGATCGCGTCGGCATTCCGTGGCTCTATTCGGCATGCGGCCATTGCGAACATTGCCTCGGCGGTTGGGAAACGCTTTGCGAGCAGCAGCAGAACACCGGCTATTCGGTCAATGGCGGCTTCGCGCAGTACGCCAAGGCCGACGCGAATTACGTTGGCCTGCTGCCGAAAAATATCGACTTCATCGAAATCGCACCCGTGCTCTGCGCCGGCGTGACGGTCTACAAGGGCCTGAAAGTCACCGACACGCGCCCCGGCAACTGGGTCGTGATTTCCGGCGTGGGCGGCCTCGGCCACATGGCCGTGCAATACGCGCGCGCGATGGGGCTCAACGTCGCCGCCGTCGATGTCGACGATACCAAGCTCGAACTGGCGAAACGCCTCGGCGCAACCGTGACGGTCAACGCGAAAACCACCGATCCCGCTGCGTATCTAAAGAAGGAAATTGGCGGCGCGCACGGCGTGCTCGTTACCGCGGTCTCGCCCATCGCGTTTTCGCAGGCGCTCGGCATGGTGCGCCGGGGCGGCACGGTGTCGCTGAACGGCCTGCCGCCCGGCGACTTTCCGCTGCCGATCTTCGACATGGTGCTGGGCGGCGTGACAGTGCGCGGCTCGATCGTCGGCACGCGTCTCGATCTCGAAGAGTCGCTGATGTTCGCGCAGGAAGGCAAGGTCAGAGCGACCGTCTCCACCGACAAGCTGGAGAACATCAACGACGTGTTCGCGCGCATGGAGCGCGGCGCGATCGAAGGCCGCGTCGTGCTCGATATGGCGGGCTAGGCAGCGCACGGCCGCTCGATGAAAAACGCGCCGGACACCGCTGCAAAGCGATGTCCGGCGCGTGAATGGATCGCCGCAACGATTGCGGCAAGATGCGCGGCCTCAGTCCGCGACGTCCACACCCTTCAATAGCTTCACCTCAGGCGGTTCTGTCACCCACGCACCGATCTTCGCGCGGTACGCCACGAAGTGCGCGCTTTCGCGATGCGCCTGCACTGCGACTTCGTCGACATAGGTCTCGTAAAGGTAAAAACCCGGCGCGCCATCGGCGCGGCGCAGCAGATCGTAGCGCAAGTTGCCCGGTTCCTTGCGCGTGTGCGAAACCATGTCACGCATCAGCGCCTCCACGTCGGCGACGTGCTCGGACTTCGGCGTGATGCTCGCGAATAGATAGACGGTCATCGGCATTCCCTCATCGTCAACGGTTGTACCGGTCGGCAACATTCAGCCAACCTTGTAGCGCTCGAGCCAGTGCGCGTACGGCGCGGGCAAGGTCCACGCGGCGCGTTCGACGCCCAGTTCCAGGGCCGCGAAATACGGCCAGTGCGGATTCGCAAGATGCGCGCGCCCGACCATCACGACGTCGAGTTGCTCCTTCGCCACCGAGCGCTCGGCCAGTTCCGGCGTCCCGATACCCCATGCCGACGACACCGGCAGACCGGCTGCGCGACGCACCTTTTGTGCGATCGGCGCGAGGAACGCGGGCGCCCACGGAATCTGCGCGGCGGGCGTCGAGAAACCGACGCTCACGCCCAGCATGTCGAGGCCTTCGTGCTTGAAGCCCTTGGCCAGTTCGATCGATTCGGCCAGCGTTTCCTCGTCGCGGCCATCGTACTCGATCACGCCAAAGCGCGCCGTCAGCGGCAGATGCTCCGGCCAGACCTTGCGCACGGCGGCCAGCGTTTCCAGCAGGAAACGGCTGCGGTTTTCGAGGCTGCCGCCATAGATATCGTCGCGCTGGTTCGAATGCGTCGAGAAAAAGCTCTGGCCGAGGTAGCCGTGCGCAAAGTGCAGTTCGAGCCATTCGAAGCCGGCTTCGAGCGCACGCTTCGCCGCGGCCACGAAATCCTCGCGCACGCGCGCGATGTCGTCGATCGTCATCGCCTTCGGCACCTTCGGCAGATGCGCGCCAAACGCTGTTGCCGAGGGCGCGATGGTCTGCCAGCCGCGTGCGTCGCCTTCGGCGATGTGGTCGTCGCCTTCCCACGGGCGGTTCGCGCTCGCCTTGCGGCCCGCGTGCGCAATCTGGATGCCGGGCACCGCGCCCGCCGCCTTGATCGCCGCGACGGTAGGCTTGAACGCCTCCATCTGCGCGTCGTTCCACAGGCCCGTGCAAGCCGGCGTGATGCGGCCTTCGGGCGAAACCGCCGTCGCCTCGACGATCACGAGGCCCGCGCCGCCGCGCGCGATCTGCGCGTAGTGGACGTGGTGCCAGTCGTTGATCACGCCATCGACAGCCATGTACTGGCACATCGGCGGCACGGCGATGCGGTTGCGCAGGGACACGCCCTTGAGCTTGAACGGTTCGAACAATGCGGACATCTACAGCTCCTTTCTTGGCACCGGTCGCGCGTCGCGCGGCACCTGCGCCGGTTGGCAAAAACGGGATTTCCTTGCGGCAACGCGCAGTCGGACACGCGCTGCGAGCGCGCCTCGCAGCGTTGCCGAAAGGAAATCGAGGGAAGCGAACGCGCTCGCCAAAGACGAGCGCGTTCGCGCAACATCAAGCGCGGCGCAGCGCCGCGAGCAAGGCTTCGGCAACCGGCTCCGACGAAGCCGGATTCTGGCCCGTGATGAGCAGGCCGTCGGTTGCGACGTGCGCTTGCCAGTCGGCGGCCTTCGAGTACTGGCCGCCGTTGGCCTTGAGCATGTCCTCGACGAGGAACGGCACGACGTCCGTCAATTGCACGGCGGCCTCTTCGTCATTCGAAAAACCGGTGACCGACTTGCCGGCCACGAGCGGCCGGCCGTCCGCCCCCTTTACGTGACGCAGCACGCCCGGCGCATGGCAGACAGCGGCGACAGGCTTGCCCGCGGCGATCGTCTTTTCGATCAGCGCGATCGAAACGGGATCTTCGGCCAGGTCCCAGAGCGGGCCGTGGCCGCCAGGGTAGAACACGGCGTCGAACGCGCTTGCGTCGATATCGGCGAGACGTTTCGTATTGGCAAGCGCCGCTTGCGCCTCGGTATCGGACGCGAAACGCCGCGTCGCATCGGTCTGCGCGGAGGGATCGCTGCTCTTCGGATCGAGCGGCGGCTGGCCGCCCTTGGGCGATGCGAGCGTGAGTGCAGCGCCAGCGTCGCGCAGCGCGTAGTACGGCGCGGCGAATTCCTCGAGCCAGAAGCCCGTCTTCTTGCCCGTGTTGCCGAGGTCCTCGTGCGAGGTCAAAACGATCAGTACCTTCATCGGCCTTCCTTTCTGGGTTGGGTTCGGGCGCTCGCACGCCCTTCGGAAACCGGTCTCTTCATACACTATTAGACCGGTCGTCTAGATATTGCGCACAATGCGCGACAATCGCGCGCACCTCACGCGCTGCCGCGGCTTCGCGTTCGATTAGTCGCTCGGAGGCAGGTTCAACAGGATGCGCGTGGTCGCCATGGCGGCGTCGAGCGGCTTGCGGTCGCGGTGGATCTTCTCGAGCAGAGTCGCGCCGAGCCACAGTTCGTAGAGCGTCACCGCCATGGTCGCGGCGTCGTTCACGCCCACGAGCGAGCCATCCGCGCGGCCTGCCTCGAGACATGCGGCAATGCGCGAGATCGTCGCGTCGGTGCCGAGACGCAGCGCCTCGCGCATCGCCTCGGACAGGTCGCTGACCTCCGCACCCAGTTTCACCGCGAGACATTTGCCCACCGGATCGTCGGCGCATTGGATCAGCCGCCAGTCGTCCCAGTAGCGCATCAGCTTCTCGGCTGCCGTGCCCGGCGCGCGCACGAGCAGATCGTCGAGACGCTCCGCATACTCGGCGAAATATGACGTGAGCAACGCTTCGCCGAACGCTTCCTTCGAGCCGAAATAGTGATAGAACGACCCTTTAGGCACACCGGCGGCCGCGAGGATCTCATTGAGTCCGACTGCGGAAAAGCCCTTGCCCAGCAGTATGGGCATGGCGGTATCGAGGATGTGTTGCCGCACTTCAACGGCTGCCGCTGCATTCATGAGGCGACATGTTACAGAGCGATTAGACCAGTCGTCTAGTAATCTCCCATGATGAGTAGTGGCATTGCATCGCGCCCCGCAACCAGGTAACCAGGAAGAGGCAACCCATGACGTCACGCACCCTGCTCTGTTACGGCGATTCCAATACGCACGGCACGAAGCCGCTGACCGTGCCCGGCGTCTCCGAGCGATTCGGCCCCGCCGACCGCTGGCCCGGCGTACTGCGTGAGGCGCTCGGGCCAGGCTGGACGATCATCGAGGAAGGCCTGCCCGCGCGCACCACGGTTCACGACGATCCGATCGAAGGGCGACACAAGAACGGGCACGCCTACCTGCGCCCATGCCTCGAAAGCCAGTTGCCGATCGACGTGGTCGCGCTGATGCTCGGCACCAACGACCTCAAGACACGCTTTTCCGTCACGCCCACCGACATTGCGAACTCGGTGGACGTGCTGCTCGAAACGCTCGTCGCGTGTCGCGCGGGTCCGGGCGGCTCGACGCCGCACGTGCTGCTCATGTCGCCGGCACCGATCGAAGAGATTGGCTTCCTCGGCGATATCTTCACAGGCGGCGCAGCCAGGTCGCGCCTGCTTGCGCCGCTTTACGAGCGCGTCGCCGTGAAGTACGGCTCGGCGTTTCTCGACGCCGGCGAATTCGCCACCGTCAGCCCTACTGATGGCATTCACTACGAAGCCTCGCAACACCACCGGCTCGGCAAGGCCGTCGCGGAAGTCGTGCGTCAGCGCTTCGGCGCATAAGCGCCTGGCAGGCCGCAAAAAGAAAAACGCCGCCGGACTGAAGGCCCGGCGGCGTTTCCATTTGCGCTTCACCCGAAGCGAGCGAAGCGCAAATCAAGCAACGATGAGCGCTTAACGCGACATCATGTTCATGCTGACGTTGTGCATGACCCACAGCGTACCGACGACCACAATCAGGACCGTCAACACCGTGAAGCCGAATGCCGTCACGTTCCAGCGCTGGCCCGACGACGTGTTCATATGCAGGAAGAACACGAGGTGAACCACGATCTGCACCGCAGCCAGCGCGGCGAGGCCGAGCAGCGCCGTCTCGCGCGGGAAGCCGCCATGCAGCACGAGCCAGAACGAAGCGGCCGTGAGCACCACCGCCAGGACGAAACCTGCCAGGTAGCTGCCTACGCTGCCATGGCTTTCTTCTTCATGGATGGAATGAGCACTCATTTAGATCACGCTCGCAAGATAAACAAAGGAGAACACGCAGATCCAGACGATGTCCAGAAAGTGCCAGAAGAGGCTCAGGCACGTGAGGCGGCGCAGTTCGCGCTCGCCCAGCGTCGGGGCCTTCGCGACCTGAACCATCAGGACGATCATCCAGATCATGCCCATCGTCACGTGGATACCGTGCGTGGCGACCAGCGTGAAGAACGACGAGAGGAACGCGCTGCGGCTCGGGCCCGCGCCTTCTTCGATCAGGTGCGCGAATTCATGCAGTTCGAAGTACAGGAAGGTCGCGCCCAGCGCGAACGTGATGGCCAGCCACAACAGAACCTGGCCGGTGCGCTTCTTGTACGCCGCAATCATCGCGAAACCGTACGTGATGGACGACAGCAGCAGCACTGCCGTTTCCATGGCCACGCCCGGAATGTCGAACAGGTCCTTGCCCGTCGGGCCGCCTGCGAACTGGTTCTGCATCACGGCGAACACTGCGAACAGCGAGCCGAACAGAATACAGTCCGTCATCAGGTACAGCCAGAAGCCGAACACCGAGTGTGACGGCGGGTGATCGTGGTGATCGTGCTCCGCGAGTGCGGCCGCACTAGTTTTCGTCAACATCAGTTGGCCTCCAGTGCTGCTTCAACCTTGCCACGGCGTTGCTTGTCTTCGAACGCCTTGACCAGTGCGCGGCTGCGCATTTCTTCGTCTGCCCGGACCTTGGCGGCCGGGATGTAATAGCCTTCGTTCTTCTGGAAGCTGTACGCGATGGCCGTGCCGACAATGCCGACGAAGCCAACGATCATGAGCCACCAGATGTGCCAGATGCCAGCAAAGCCGAGCACCAGGCTGAAGAAACCGATGAACACACCCGCGCTCGTGTTCGAGGGCATGTGGATGTCGGTGTACTTCGTGTTCGCGACATCCACGGTTTCGCGGCCGGTTTCCTTCAGGTGCGCAAACTCGTCGAGTTCGCTCACGTGCGGAATGATCGCGAAGTTATACGACGGCGGCGGCGACGACATCGCCCACTCCAGCGTACGGCCACCCCACGGATCGCCCGTCAGGTCGCGGTTTTCCGGCAGGTTGCGGTCGCGGATCGACACGTACAGCTGCAGCAGCTGGTGCGCGATGCCGATTGCCACGAGCACGGCGCCAACCCACGCGATGATCATCCACGGCTGCCATGCCGGATTGTCGTAGTGATTCAGACGGCGGGTTGCGCCCATGAAGCCCAGCACGTACAGCGGCGTAAAGGCAACGTAGAAGCCCGAGAGCCAGAACCAGAACGCGCGCTTGCCGAGCTTTTCGTTGAGCTTGAAGCCGAACGCCTTCGGGAACCAGTAGTTGAAGCCGGCGAGGTAGCCGAACAGCACGCCGCCGATGATCACGTTGTGGAAGTGAGCAATCAGGAACAGCGAGTTGTGCAGCACGAAGTCCGCGCCCGGGATCGCCATCATCACGCCGGTCATGCCGCCGATGGTGAAGGTGACCATGAAGCCGATCGTCCAGAGCACCGGCGAGGTGAACTCGAGGCGGCCGCGGTAGATCGTAAACAGCCAGTTGAAGATCTTCACGCCCGTCGGGATCGCGATGATCATCGTCATGATGCCGAAGAACGCATTGACGTTCGCGCCCGAACCCATCGTGAAGAAGTGGTGCAGCCACACGAGGAACGAGAGCACCATGATCGAGCAGGTCGCGTAGACCATGGTCTTGTAGCCGAACAGCGGCTTCTTCGCGTAGGTCGCAACGACTTCCGAGAAAATACCGAACGCCGGCAGGATCAGGATGTACACCTCGGGGTGACCCCAGGCCCAGATCAGGTTCAGGTACAGCATGGCGTTGCCGCCGCCGTCATTCGTGAAGAAGTGCGTGCCGATGTAGCGGTCGAGGCCGAGCAGCGCGAGCGTCACGGTCAGGATCGGGAACGCGGCCATGAT
This sequence comes from Paraburkholderia sp. CNPSo 3281, assembly GCF_024206515.1. Lineage (NCBI taxonomy): Bacteria > Pseudomonadati > Pseudomonadota > Betaproteobacteria > Burkholderiales > Burkholderiaceae > Paraburkholderia > Paraburkholderia sp. CNPSo 3281. Next base: position 81,846 of record NZ_JAMBPS010000015.1, read on the forward strand.
CAGCACGTTCGTGCACAGCGCCGTCCACGTGAACACCGGCATCTTCATCATCGTCATGCCGGGGGCACGCATCTTGATGATGGTGACGAAGAAGTTCACGCCGGTCAGCAGCGTGCCGACACCCGAGATCTGCAGCGCCCACAGGTAGTAATCGACCCCTACCCCAGGACTGTACGCAAGCTCCGAAAGCGGCGGATACGCGAGCCAGCCGGTCTGCGCGAACTCACCCACGACGAGCGAGATCATCAGCAGGATGGCGCCGACTGCGGTCATCCAGAACGACAGCGAGTTCAGGAACGGGAACGCGACGTCGCGTGCGCCGATCTGCAGCGGCACGATGATGTTCATCAGGCCGACCATGAAGGCCATCGCCATGAAGAAGATCATGATCACGCCGTGCGCCGTGAAGATCTGGTCGTAGTGGTGCGGCGGCAGGTAGCCCGGCGCGTTGTACGCGAGCGCGAGCTGGGTACGCATCATGATTGCGTCGGCGAAGCCGCGCAGCAGCATGATGAGGGCGAGGACGATGTACATCACGCCCAGACGCTTGTGGTCGACGCTCGTCAGCCACTCCGTCCACAGATATTTCCACTTACCGAAGTAAGTGACGGTGCCGAGCACCAATGCGCCGATGAGCGCCATGCCGATCATCGTGCCGACGATAATCGGCTCGTGATACGGAATGGCATCCAGTGTAAGTTTTCCGAACATGCTTGGCTTACCCCTTGGTCACGCACGACGGGTCACTGAAATTCGTGACGTGGCCGTTGTTGTACTTCGCGATGATGTTGTTGAAGAGCTTCGGGTCGACCGTCGAGAAGTACTCAACCGGAGCCTTCTCGCTCGGCTGTGCGACCGTTGCGTATTGATCCATGGAAAGCTGCGTCTGCGACGCCTTCACCTTCTGGACCCACGCGTCGAAGTCTTGCTGGCTCGTCGCGAGCGTGCGGAACTTCATGTCCGAGAAGCCCTTGCCGCTGAAATTCGCCGAGAGGCCGGCGTAGTCGCCAGCGTGGTCGGCGATCAGGTGCAGACGCGTCTGCATGCCAGCCATCGCATAAACCTGGGTGCCAAGCTGCGGGATGAAGAACGAGTTCATCACCGAATCCGACGTGATGCTGAAGTTCACCGGCGTGCCGACGGGCACGGCCAGCTGGTTCACCGTCGCGATACCGAGATCCGGGTAGATGAACAACCACTTCCAGTCGAGCGCCACAACTTCGACGTTGATCGGCTTGACGTTCGATTCGAGCGGCTTGTAGGGGTCGAGCTCGTGCGTGGTGTTCCACGTGAGCACGCCGAGGAAAAGAATGATCAGCGTCGGGATGGTCCAGACGACGATTTCGATCGCCGTCGAGTGCGACCACTTCGGCGCGTAGGTGGCGCTACGGTTCGACGCGCGGTAGCGGTACGCGAACCAGAGCGTCAGGATGATCACGGGGATCACCACGATCAGCATGGCCCATGTGGAGGTAGCGATCAGCTGCTTTTCCGCCACGCCCACACTTCCCTTGGGGTCAAGGAGCTCCATGTTGCATCCGGAAAGACACAAGGCCAATCCGGCGCTTACGGGAAGCAGTAACCTTTGAAAGGTCGTTCTTTTCATCACGTTTGCCTGAATTTCATTCATTGAATTGTTCCGGACGCGTCCCCTGACATCCGACAAAGGAAGCGCGCCCGCATCATACAGCCGCTTTGATATTTCGCAATCAATGAATGTGGAAAATGACCTTTGTCAAAAGAAGATTGAGACACTTTGTCGCATGTGTTCGCGAGGTTTGTCGCGCCTCGGAAACACACGCACGTCGCGCCCTGCTCTGCCCTTGACAGCGGGCCGCCGCGGCTATGTTTCGAATCTCAAGATTCGAAAACTCCTGGACGCAGCAACGCGCCGCACCGCCTGGAGGCGATGCGGCGCGTTGGTTGCGCCGTCAATCTTCAGTGATCACGTCGGCGAGTGCGCAGCACGAACGTCCGTGCCCGCACGCACTGCGTCAGCAGGCGCTGCATCGTCGACGGGTTGCTTGCTGCGACCGGCCTGGGTGACGAGGTTCGCCGCCGAGAGCTCGATCGCGTCGGTCATCGGCTTCGGGTAGAGGCCGATTGCGAGCACGAACGCTGCAAGCGAAGCGAAGATCAGCGTTTCGCGGCGGCCGATGTCGGCCAGCTTCGCAACGCCCTTGTTCGCTACAGCGCCAAAGATCACGCGCTTGTACATCCACAGGGTGTACGCAGCGCTCAGGATGACGGTCGTCGCGGCGATCGCGCCGACCCAGAAGTTCACGCGGATCGCGCCCATGATGACCATGAACTCGCCCACGAAGCCCGACGTGCCCGGCAGGCCGAGGTTGGCCATGCAGAACAGCATCATGAAGGTGGCGTAACGCGGCATCACGTTGACGACGCCGCCGTAAGCCGAGATCGTGCGCGTCTTCGTGCGGTCGAACAGCACGCCGATCGAGAGCAGCATGGCGCCCGAGACGAAACCGTACGAGATCATCTGCACGATCGCGCCTTCGGTGCCGATCTGGTTGAAGAGGAACAGGCCGAGTGTGACGAGCCCCATGTGGGCGACCGTCGAGTACGCGAGCAGCTTGGTCATGTCGGTCTGCGCGAGCGCGAGCAGGCTCGAGTAGACCACGGCCACGAGCGAGAGCGTGATGATCGCCGGCGCGAAGAAGTGCGCGGCGTCAGGTGTGATCGGCAGCGTGAAGCGCAGGAAGCCGTAGCCGCCAAGCTTGAGCATGGCCAGCATCACGGTCGCGCCGGTCGGCGCTTCGAGGTGGACGTCGGGCAGCCAGGTGTGGAACGGCCACATCGGGACCTTCACCGCGAAGGCCGCGAAGAAGCCGATGAACACCAGGATCTGCGGGATGAAGCCGAGCGTGAGGTTGTGCCACGCCGACATGTCGAAGGTGTGCGACTGGCTGTAGAGGTACAGCATCGACACCAGCATCAGCAGCGAGCCGGCGAGCGAGAAGAAGAAGAACTTGACCGCGGCGTAGGTGCGGCGGGCATTGCCCCACGAGCCGATCAGCAGGTACAGCGGGATCAGCGTGGCTTCGAAGAACACGAAGAACAGCATCCCGTCGGTCGCGGCGAAGGTGCCGACCATCAGGCCCGAGAGAATCAGAAACGCGCCGAAGTACTGGGCCACGCGCACCGTGATCGATTCCCACGAGGCGATCACGATCACGAGCGTCGTGAACGCGGTGAGCACCACGAGCCACATCGAAATGCCATCGATCCCGAGTCGCCACGCCACACCGAACTCAGGCAGCCATTCGCGGAATTCGACGAACTGCATGCCGGCCGCGTGGTTATCGAAGCCGGAGATGAGCGGGAGGGTCAGCAGCAGACCAACGACGGCGCCAACGAGCGACAGCCAGCGGGCACGCTGCGGATGACGATCCGACCCGAGGCGCAGCACGGCCACGCCGAAGAGGATGGGAATCCAGATCGCCAGACTCAGGAATGGAACGGATTGCATTTCAACGGGACCTCAAAAATGCGGAGCAAATAGCTTCCACGGCGCACGATCAGGTGCGCAAGCAACTTGAAAGATTGACGCGGGGTGAAAATCGAACCAGGCTGGCTGTAATGTATTTGTCAGCGACGAGGCGAAATGCAACACACGTTCAAGGGTTAACGAGGGTAAACGGAATACGGAAGTTTTGCAGCGCAACAACACGGGCCGGATCGATGGTTGACACAAGTCATTGTTTTTATTCAGAAACGTACTAAGAGAAAAAACAACAAACAGGCTGTTTCAGCCCATTTTTGATCGCGAAAGCAACGCTTTCGACCTCCTGGGCGCCATGACGCGCGGCAGGCTGTCACGCTGCGCGGCCCGAATAATACCTTACTTGTTTCTTTCGGTTCAATGACTTATGCAGCGGAGTATGGCCCCCGACAGCCACCAAAACGTGTGCCAGGGCCGCCCCGCGCGCCCTTGCGCGGTGCAAAAAAAAGCCCCGGCCTTCATGGGGGCGGGGCCAACTCTCACGTTGCGCCAGAACACTGGAACACGCATGACGGGCACTTTAGCGACTTGTGTCCCCGTAATTAAGGGCGTTGGCTGGAACAGTCCCTTCCCGGTTGCGCCAGGTCATCTCCCTCCGCCAGCCTCTTTTACAAATGAGAATCATTTGCATTTGCGCAAAATTTGTCCCAGAATAGCGCCCATGCCGGACGACCCGGCGCCACCCGAATGATTTGTGCGGGACCGGAGGCTCCATGAACTACACCGCCCCTTTCGCGAGAAATGACACGCTGATCGACGACATCTTCGTCCATCACCCCGACACCGCCGAGCAGACCGTCCTGCGCGCGGTGCGCACCTGGCTGCGCCCGCACTGCGACGCCTACGCCAAAGCCGAAAGCTGGCGCGGCGTGCTCACCGACGCGGGGCTCGGCGCGGAAGGCTGCGGCTATTTCGATCTGCTGATGGGCACCCTGTGCCGCGCCTCGTGCCGCCCGCTCGACACGCGCTGCCGCTGCGCCTCCGAGCTCGCGAAGGACGAAGGCTCGCTGCTGCAGGTGATCGCGCTCCTGCAGTCCACTCGCAGCGAGGCCGCCGTGCAGCTCCTCAACGACTGGCTGCCGATGCCGAGCGTGAGCGGCATGCTCAAGACCGCGCGCTGGTTCGCCATCGCGCTGCTCGACGCGGGATTGCGATTGAGCGACCGCTCGCGCCGCGTTACCTACATGCACTGACACAGGCACTGACTGGCCCGCACGGCATGAGCTCATAACCAAAAACGATTTGGGCGCGCGCCGCGCGGACCAGCGCCGCGGCCAGGCCGGCGCGCGTAGCGTCGTGGAAGAACGACGGCGCAGCTGCGCGGCGTCTACACGCGGCGCACGGTGCTCGCCACGGTCATCGGCGTGGCTTCTTCGTTCGCGTACAACGCGGTCGCGTTCGGCCTGCCCGTGATCATCTCGAGCTTCCTCGCGCAGTCCATGCTCACGACGATCCTCGCCTCGCTCGTGCTCAATCTCGGCTTCGCCTTCGTGGGCGGGCTGATCGCCGTGCGTATCGTGCCGCGCTTCGGTGCGTGGAAGCTCACCGTGTGGGGCTATGCGATCCAGTTCGTGGCGCTCGTCGGCCTCGCGATCGTCGGCAAGCCGGCGACGGCACCCGAAGTCGTCAGCGCGGTCGCCCTGCTTGCCGCGTTCCTCTTCGGCCAGGGCGTCGGCCCCGGTTCGCACAGCATGACGTTCGCCTCGCTCGGCTACCCGACCTCGCTGCGCGGCGTGGGTGTCGGCTTCAACCAGACGCTCATGCGCACCAGCTCGACAGTCTCGCTGTTCCTGTTCCCGGTGCTCGCCGCCGCGCTCAGCACGCGCGTGTTCTGGATCATCGCGGTCGCGCCGCTCGCGGGGCTCGCGGCGTTGCTCTCGATTCGCTGGGAGCCTTCGGGCTATGACGTCGATGCGGAAGACTTCGACGCCGCAACGCCCGCGCAAGCGCTCGCCGCGCGGGACGCAGAAACGGTGCAGTAAATGTCGATGAAGGGCGGTGCGTTTGCAGCAGCATCGCCCTTTTCTTCGAATGAAATTGCCTGGCAATCCAAAGTCATGCCGGGAATCAATCCCGCTTGCTTGAACGCTCACGCAGATAACGCCGCACAGCACGTGCCATCTTCGGATACTGCTCTCCGGGTACGGCGAACAACACGAGCGCGCACAGCGCGAGCGCGCCGCAGAAAAGGAACGTGCCGCGATAACCGAACGCCTGCACGAGCAGGCCGGAAAGCACGCCCGACAGTATCGAGCCGAGCCGAGCCGCGTTGAAGAACAGCGCCGTTGCCCGCCCCGGCGACGACGGCATCAGATCCTGCACGAAGGTCATGCCCAGACACGACGTAACGGCCACCACGAAGGCGTTGAGAATCTGCATCGGGATCAACGCGTGCACGCCCGGCGCCAGCGACATCGCGACGAAGTAGACGGCATGCACCGCGGCGCAGGCGGCCAGCCACCACGGCTTGTTCAGCACCGAGGCGCGTGCGCCAAGCGCGAGCATCATCGGTATCTCCATGAGCGCGCCGAGGCCGAGCATGATCGACACGTCGATGCGCGTGCCCTGCAGGCCATGCACGATGTAGAGCGGCAGCACGATCATCGTCGCGTTGCCGGCCAGTCCAATGAGTGTGAGCGCAACGATCGCGCGCATGATGTCTTTTTGCGAACCCTCCGCGGCGGGCACCGGCGCGCGCGCTGCCCTGGCCTTCGCTTTTGCCGTTGCCGCCGGCGGAAGCGTTGCGGGGTCGCGAGGCGCACCCGGCTGCACTTCGGCCTGCGTGAGCGGCTGGCCCTCGTACTGCGCCGCGCTTTCCGCACCGATCTCCTGCGCGACTTCGCCGGCGGTGGGGCGCGCCATCAGATGCTGCGTGGTGTGTTCGTCGTGGCGCGGCTCGCGCATGCGCCAGACGATCGTGCCGCAAGCCGCGAAGCTCGCCGCCGCAAACAGGAACAGCCCGTAGAAGTTCGTGGCGGCCAGCACGAGCGCGCCAACCGCGGGCCCGAACACCCACGCGGCGGAGAGAATCGTGCGCAGCGTCGCGCTCGCAAAGGTCCGCTCGGCGTCGTCGCTCGCGGGCAGCGCCGCGCGGCTGAACGAGAACACGAGCGAGAGCGCGCAACCGCCCGCGCCGATGAACGCAACGCCCACGAGCAGCAGAAGCCGGTAATCGCGCACGACGCACAGGCAGAGATAGCCGAGCGTGGCCGCGCACAGCGAGACGAGCAGCAGGGTTCGGTGCTTGCCGGTGGCGTCGCTCCAGCGACCCGCTGCGGTGCTCGCGATCACGCCGCTGGTGGCGATGGCGGTCATGAACACGCCGAGCCGGAACGGCGTCATGCCGGTGCGCTCGACGCCGAAAAGCGAGAGGTAAGGCGCGGTGAAGGACATCGCCACGCCGAGCATCAGGGTGGCGCCGGCGAGTGGCAGGAAACCAGGAATACGCAGAAGACCGGCAAAGCGCGAGTTGTTGAGCACGGCGCGGCGGGTAGTGGCGAGAAGAGAGTTGCCCGTGCACGCGCGTTCACGCGACGGCCATATCGACGGCGATTATCGGGCCGAACTCCCACACTGTGCAAGGTTGAACCGGCCGCGATCAACATCTGGGTGCGCTATCCACAACTTTGGTGGACAGCCTTGTGCGTAACCCTGGGACGACTGCACCAAGTGTTTGATGCGATTCGGATTGTGGGCGGCGTTGCCGATTGTGGCAGCGACGGCGTCTCGCGGGAAAGGTGCGGGGGGTTTTCCACAGATTTTGTTGAGAGCCCTGTTAGCAACTTCTGGACATCCGCATCAAGTCCTTGAATGGAAACGGGAAGCTCGCAAACGACATAGAAAATGCATGTTTTTTGCGCAGCAAAGTTGTCCACAGTTTTTGGTGACAAACCTGTTGATAACCGCCTGGCGAGCGCGCCAACTCATTGATCGGATGGAGAGTTCGTCGCTTGTGTCGCGCTTGCATCAATTTGCGTTCCGGATGGGCAACCCGGGGCGGCGGCGCAAACGTTTCGCGACGGCCACCGCCCTCTGCCCTTCGATGCCTCCATGCGCAGCGCTCAGGCCAGATCGAGTGCCGCCGTGAGATCGCCCGGTGGCGTCTGCTCTCGCGAGAGGAACGTCTGATCACGCGAAGCCACGCCGTCGAGCGGCGCGAGCCCATGCACGCGGCTGATGAAGCGCAGGATCGAAACCGTGTCGTAGAACGTGTGATCGACGTAGCCCTTCTTCGCGAACGGCGCGATCACGAGCGCGGGGACGCGCGAACCCGGACCCCAGCGGTCGCCCAAGGGCGGCGCGACCGGGTCCCACCAGCCGCCGTTCTCGTCGTGCGTCACCACGATCATCGTGTTCGCCCATTGCGGGCCGCGCTGGATGCGCTCGATCACGGTCGCGATGTGGCGGTCGCCCGACTCGACGTCCGCATAGCCGGCGTGCATGTTCAGGTTGCCCTGCGGCTTGTAAAACGTCACGGCAGGCAAGCGCCCTGCGTCGATGTCCGCGAGCAGACGGTTGGTCGACGGATCGTCGCCGAGACCCGCATCGCGCAGGTGACGCGCACGCGCGGCCGTGCCCGGCGCGAAGTTGGCAAAGTAGTTGAACGGCTGGTGGTGATACTGGAAGTCGGGCACTGCGCGCGTGTCCTGATGGTCCAGCGCGAACTGCCAGGCGCCGCTATACCAGGCCCAGTCGACGCCCTTCGCAGAGAGCCGGTCACCGATCGTCGCGTAGGTCTGCGGGCGCAGCACGCGTGGATTGGACGGATCGGCGAGCGCCGGGTTGCCGTCTTCCGACGGGCGCACGTTGCTCGGCTGATATGGCGGCGCCATCGTGTTGACGGCGTAGCCGTCGGGCGTGAAGAGGCCGTCGTTCACGAACTTCGGCGGTCCGTCGAGCGCCGAGGCCGGCGAGTTCGGCGCAACCTTCAGGCGCGTGCCGGTGGGATCGTCGCCCTCCACGACGGAGGCGAGATGCTTGGCGGCGCTCGTCTGGATGTCGGCGTATTGCGGCACCTGCGCCGAGATCAGGAAGATGTGGTTGAGCCATGAGCCGCCAAACGCGGCCATGAAGAAGTTGTCGCAGAGCGTGTACTGCTGCGCGATATTCCAGAGCCGCAGCGTCTGCGCGGAGTTCTCGTAGAAGCCCATGACGAGGCCGCCCGAGTCGCCCCACGCGGCGAACTGGTTGTTGCGCCCCGCGTTGATCTGCATCTGGTTCTGATAGAAGCGATGGATCAGGTCGCGCGTGATGATGCCGTTCGGCAACGGATGGCCGTGCGCGTCCACGATACGAAACGGCCGGTTGGAGAGTCCCGTGATCTGATGCTCCGCAATCATGTAGCGCTTGCCATCCAGCTCCTGCGCCTGGGGCACGAGGCCGCCCCAGATCTTCGGCAGCTGCGGCAACGGCGTCTTGCCGTCGCGATCGAGCTGCGCGTAGCGCTCCGCGCTCACATTCGCGAGCGGGGTTTGCACGCCGGGATAGTTGCCGTACAGATTGACGAAGCTGCGATTCTCCGCGTAGATCACGACGATCTGGCGCACCTGGTCGCGCAACGCGGCATCGACGCGCGCGTCGGCTGCGCTGCGCGGCGCGCCCGCCGCGCTCTGCGCCGGCGTCTCGCAGCCGCCGAGCGCGAGGCCCACGCCAACCGCCGCCAGCCCGCCGAGCACGCGGCGGCGCGCGGGGTCGTCCGGACCGACGGGAATGGAAGGTTCTTCGGGACGCCCGTTGTTTGGTTCGTCGTTCCGCTTCATCAGCCTGCCTCCGGTGCCATGCCCCTAAGGGCGAGTCGAGGGGACGCGCAGTGCGCGCGGCGTACCGCGAATATTACGCAGCAGGATACCGGTTCCGCAGTTGGCAAAGCAAAAAGGAAGCTCGCAAGCGCTGCACTGAAGCAGCCCTTTTAGCCGTCGCGCGGCATACGCGGCGCGCTTGCAGCGCCGTGCGGCTGGGCTTGCGCGAGCGTTTGCGCGGGACGCGGTTCGCTCGCGTGCCCCTCATGCGCGGCGCGCGGGGCACCGGGCAACGTCGTGCGCTCGTGGCGCGGCACATCGCCTTCGTCGGTCCAGAGCGGATCGGGAATCTCGCCGAAGACCTGGCGCAGCCGCTCGCCCCACGTCGAATGGATCATCTGGAAATAGGCATTCGACTGGTCGAGCGATGCGTATCGCGTCACACGCAGCGCGTCTCGCTCGTACACGAGCAGGTCGAGTGGCAGACCGACCGAAAGGTTCGAGCGCAGCGTCGAGTCCATGGAGATGAGCGCGCATTTCGCGGCCTCGTCGAGCGGCGTGCCCGGCGTCAGCACGCGGTCGATGATCGGCTTGCCGTACTTCGACTCGCCGATCTGGAAATACGGATTGACGCTCGACGTCTCGATGAAATTGCCGGCCGCGTAGATCTGGAACAGCCGCATGGCATGGCCGCCGATCTGGCCGCCGAGAATGAAACTGCAGTTGAAGTCGACGTTGAAGGTCTTGAGCGCTTGCGCGTCGCGCCGGTGCACCTCGCGCACGGCTTCGCCCACCACGCGCGCGGCCTCGACCATCGTCGGCGCGCTCCAGAGCGTGGCGCGCCCCGCGTCCTGCGGCTCGGTCAGCACCTGCAGCGTGGCCTGCGTGATGGCCAGATTGCCCGCGACGAGCAGCACGAGCACGCGCTCGCCGGGCGCTTCGAACACGGCCATCTTGCGCGACGTGCTGATGTGATCGACACCCGCATTCGTGCGCGTGTCCGCGAGAAACACGAGCCCCTCGTCCACTGCCATTGCCACACAGTACGTCATGCGCCTCCCTCCCCGTCCCTGACTTGCCGCTCTTTTTGTTATAGCGGGAAAACTATTGCTGCGACTGCTGCGCGCTCACGTGCACGCTGACATCGAGCGTTTCGCCGGCCCCGCCCACGCGGCGGCCGCGAACCGGCGCGGCCGCGTCGTAGTCGCGCCCCACCGCGATCCGGCAGTATTTTTCGCTCGCGAAACACGCGTGCGTGACGTCCACCGTCACCCAGCCGTTGTCGAGCCACACGTCGACCCATGCGTGGCTCGCCATTTCCGGCACGTCGCCGGGGTCGAGGTAGCCGCTCACGTAGCGCGCCGGCACGCCGCGCGCGCGGCACACCGCCAGCATCACATGCGCGTGATCCTGACACACGCCACGGCCTAGCGCCAGCGCGTCCGCCGCGGTGTGCGTCACATCGGTGACACCGGGCTCGTAGCGCACGCGCTCCGTGATGCGCGAGGCCGCGTCGAGTACGGCGGCGGTGTCGTCCAGCGACGGCAGGCTGAACGCGAATTCCGTGAGTGCCTCGTCGGCTTCGGTGAGGCGCGTCGGCGAAGTGAAATGGTGCATCGGCACCATGCCTTCGCCTTCGGGCAGCCGGCCGTCGGGCAGCGCCACGGTCTCGACTTCACCGCGCACGCGCAGGCGAATTTCCCTATGCGGCCGCGTGAGCACCAGCGTCATCAGCGCGTTGCCGTAGGCGTCGCGGCACGCGTCGAGCTTGCCCGGCGTCTCGACGTGCCATTGCTTGACGATCTGTGTGGGCGTGGTGAGCGGCGAAAGCCGCAACTGCTGAATCGAATAATGCACGGGCGCTTCGTAGCGGTAAACCGTGTCGTGCCGGATCGCGAGTTGCATGAGGTTAATCCTCCGTCGAGACGATTGGGATATCGATGAGCGCGGGATCGCGCTAACCAACCGGCAACATCAGATAGGTGCGCGCAACCTGGTTGCCCAACTCGTACACGCGCGCGAGAAACTGCGTGAGGAACGTATGCACGCCCATGGAAAAGATCTGCCGCAGGTCCGCATAAAGCAGCTCGGCGCGCAGCTTGCCCGCCGTGCGCTCGACTTCTCGCGAGCTATCGGTGCGCAGCATCGCGAGATTCGTGCAGACGCCGTCCAGCGACGCTAGCAGCGAGCGCGGCATTTGCTGGTTGAGTATGAGCAGTTCAACCACGCGCGCGGGCGTCACCACGTCGCGATAAACCTTGCGATAGATTTCGAGCGCGGAAACCGAGCCGAGAATCGAGGTCCAGTAATAGAAGTCCTCGAGCTGACGCGCGGCCGAGCGCGAGTCGGCGTTTTCCACGTCGACGAAACGCACGTCGAGAATGCGCGCCGTGTTGTCCGCGCGTTCGAGGAACGTGCCGAGTTGCGTGAAGAAGAGCGCATCGTCCTGCAACGCCGTGCCCAGGCGCACGCCGCGCGACAGATGCGAGCGGAACTTCACCCACTCGAACAGCGCATCGGGACGCGCTTCCAGCTCACTGCCGCGCAACAGCTCGACGAATTGCAGCCACGTGTCGTTGATCGTTTCCCACCATTCCGTAGTGAGCGTGCCGCGCACCGCGCGTGCATTCTCGCGGGTCGCCTGCAGGCACGAGTAGATGCTCGACGGGTTCGTTGGGTCCGCAACGAGAAACTTGAGCACGTTGCTGCTCGTTGTTTCCTCGTGGCGCGCATCGAAGGCGGGCTCCAGTTCCGAGATCCGCAGCATCGCACGATGCGTGCGCGCCTCGGCGTCCGCGCTGCCGGGCAGCAGGAGCGCCTTCAGATTGATGTCCAGCATGCGCGCGGTATTTTCCGCGCGCTCCATGTAGCGGGCCATCCAGAACAGATGATCGGCGGTGCGGCTCAGCATGGTCGAACCTCTTCGTGTGCGTTTGGTAAGGCCAGTGAAATCATTCGAGCACCCACGTATCCTTGGTCCCGCCGCCCTGCGACGAGTTGACGACGAGCGAGCCTTCCTTCAGCGCCACGCGCGTGAGGCCGCCGGCCGCCATCTGGATCGTCTTGCCGGAGAGCACGAAGGGCCGCAAATCGATATGGCGCGGCGCGATGCCCGCTTCGACGAAGGTCGGGCAAGCCGACAGCGACAGCGTGGGCTGCGCGATGTAATTGCCTGGCCGTGCGAGCAGCCGGGCGCGAAACGCCTCGATTTCCTCGCGCGTGGAAGCGGGACCGACGAGCATGCCGTAGCCGCCCGCGCCGTGCACCTCTTTCACGACGAGATCCGGCAGATGTTCGAGCGTCCAGGCGAGATCGTCAGGCCGGCGGCATTGCCACGTCGGCACGTTCTTCAGGATCGGCTTTTCGCCGAGATAGAACTCGATCATGTCGGGCACATACGGATAGATCGACTTGTCGTCGGCCACGCCCGTGCCCATCGCATTGGCGAGTACGACGCGGCCCGCGCGGTACGCCGTGAGCAGCCCCGGCACGCCGAGCGCGGAGTCGGGGCGAAACGCCAGGGGATCGAGAAAATCGTCGTCCACACGCCGATAGATCACGTCCACGCGACGCGGCCCCTGCGTCGTGCGCATGAATACGTAGTTATCCTCTACGAAGAGATCCTTGCCCTCCACCAGCTCGATGCCCATTTGCTGCGCGAGGAACGTATGCTCGAAATACGCGGAGTTGTACATACCGGGCGTGAGCAGCACGACGGTCGGATCGTCCACGCCTTCAGGCGCCACCGAGCGCAGCGTATCGAGCAGCAGGTCGGGATAATGCGCGACCGGCGCCACCTTGTGCTGTACGAACAACTCGGGAAAGAGCCGCATCATCATCTTGCGGTTTTCGAGCATATACGAGACCCCGGAGGGCACGCGCAGATTGTCTTCGAGCACGTAGAACGCGCCGTCGCGCCCATCGCGCACGATGTCGATGCCCGCGATATGCGCATACACGCCCAGCGGCAGGTCGATACCCTGCATCTCCGGCCGGTACTGCGCATTGGTGTAGACCTGTTCGGCCGGTATCACGCCGGCGCGCACGATGTTGCGCTCGTGATAGACGTCGTGCAGGAACAGATTGAGCGCCTGCACGCGCTGGCGCAGTCCGCGCTCGAGCAGCGCCCATTCGTCTGCGGGAATGATGCGTGGAATGAGGTCGAAGGGAATGAGCCGCTCGGTGCCGGAGAGGTCGCCGTTCACCGCGAACGTGATGCCGACCCGTCTGAACAACAGGTCCGCCTCGGCGCGCTTGCGCGCCATCGTCTCGCCACTCTGCCTCTCCAGCCACTGCTGGAAGCGGTCGTAGTGCGGGCGCACCGCGCCCTCGTCGCGCATTTCGTCATGGACTTGCATCGGTTCGTTCTCGCGCGTGAGTGCAACTGCAGTACAGGCTAAAAAGCAAGGCGTATGCCATCGGCCTTCAGCCTTGTTTCATGCGCTGGATTGGTGCAATTCAGGCAGGATCGGCGGTATCGAATCGGGGCATGCCAATGCGGCGCCGCATTTGCGCTTCAAGCTGGTGCAATGCGCTCGCGCGGCACGGTAAAGGCAGGAACAGCAGGCAACTGAATGGGCCTGAGATCCAATGACGGATGCGACCTGCGTGAACGAGCGTTCTACGGGAATCGCTGCGTGGCCAAGCGTGGAGGTGCCGGTGGACGTCGCCGGACTTGCCGGCGTTCAGCGCTATCTGCGCGCTTCGCTGGAAACCGATGTGGCTGCCGCGCCACCGCGCCTCTTCGGCTACTGCGGCACGACAACGGCCCAATCAGATCATTGAGACGCCGCGCTCTCGCGGCTGCGCGCCGCCGCCAGCCCGGTGCGGCTTTGCACGCCCCACTTGCGCCGCCCGAGCAGGAAATGCAGCCAGCCGAGCGCCGCGCCGCTGTGGCGCATCAACTGGAACGAAAACGGCTCGAAGACGGCGGCAAGGAACGCCATGCCGAAACTCGAGTGCGTGCGGTCGCCGCTCCAGCGCCGGTATAAATGTACGGAGTACAAATGAAACGCGAGGTCGATCGCGATCTTGCCGACGATCACGCCCAGCACCGGCAGCACGATCGTAAAGCGGCCGTCGAACAAGAAGCCGATCAACAACGCGAACGCCGTCAGTCCATAAATGGGCTGAACGGTGTCGAACGCCTTCACGGGCAGCATCATGAGGCCGAGCTTGCCGTACTTGCGGTTGCCCGTCATGTCGCGATACCAATACTGCGTTTGCAGGAAGCCCGCGAACCAGCGGCGGCGCTGACGCAGGAAGGTCGTGAGCGTGCCGGGCGCGTCGGTGCGCGCGCGGGCGGTGCCGAGCACGCGCACGTCCCAGCTTAAGCCCTTGCGCGCCGAATAACGTCGCAACCGGTGAATCAGTTCGTAGTCCTCGACGAGGCAATCCGCATCGAAGCCACCCACGGCCATCACGGCGTCGCGGCGAAAGCCCGCAAACGCGCCCGAGATCAGCAGCAGGCTGTCGGCGCGCATCCACGCGAAGCGCGAGATGAAATTGCGGATGTACTCGTAGGTCTGGAACCACTGGAAAAAGCGTCCACTGAGCGTATGGTCGCAAACCGGCGTGAGCAGGCCCGCCGCCGCGACCAGTGCTGGCTCGCGGCCAAACGCGCTCGCCATCGCGGCGCATGCGTCGGGTTCGAGCAGCGTGTCGGCGTCCACGGTCATGACCGTTTCCGTTGCGATCGCAAGCAACGCCGCGTTGAGCGCGCGCGCCTTGCCGCCATGCGCGAGCTTCAGCCAGCGCAGATTCGGATACTGCGTCGAAGGCGCGCTCAGTTGCCCAACGCCTGGATCGACCAGGCCATAACGCTGCGCGAGCAAGGCAGCCGTGCCGTCGGTCGAGCCGTCGTCGGCAATGACGATCTGCTGCGGCGCGCGGCTTTGCGCGAACAGCGCGTCGAGCGTGATCGGCAGCACGGCCGCTTCGTTGTGCGCGGCGACGATCACGCCGAGCGTCGGCAGCTTCGCCGCGCCTGCAGCCGCGGGCGCTGCCGCAGGCGCAAGCAGCACGCGCGCCTTCCAGGCGACGAACAGCAGCAGCAACGTGTCGTAGACGACATAGGCAATGCCCGTGGACCACGCGACCACGCCTTGCAGGAAGAACGCGCGCGCGAACAGCACGAACCAGAGCGCCATGACGCCCAGGTGGATCGCGATGCTCGCGAACGGCGTGGGAGGCGGCACGAAGCGCGGCGACGTGCGGGCGAGCGCCTCTTCAAGCGTATTTTTCAAGTCGTACCCTTACGTGTTGCTCACGGCATCATCCGGCGCAGCACCGAATGACGATCAATCCATTGATGCTTGAGCGCGCCCGCAATGTGCAGTGCGAGCACGCCATAAAGCGCATAGCTGCACGCCGTGTGCAGCGCGCCGAACTGGTTGTGCAACTGTTCCTTCGTGGCCGCATCGAGGTTCATGATGAAGCCGATGCGCGGCCATTGCACGAGGCCGAAGAGATACATGGGATGCGAGGCGGCGGCGACCCATGCGGAGTCGTGCAGCCAGCCGGAAAGCGGCATCGCGAAGATCAGTACGTAGAGCGCGACGTGCGCGGCGTGGGCCGACGCGCGCTCCCAGCCCGGGAATTCGGCGGGCAGCGCCGGCGGGCGATGCGTGAGACGCCACAGCACGCGCAGGATCGCCAGCCCGAGCACGGTAATGCCGATCGACTTGTGCGTATCGATTACGAGGCGGATGGCGGTGTCCGAAAGCGCGCCGTCGGGCAGCAGCGCGGCAGTCAGGCCCAGCGCGACGTTCGTGAGGATCAGTAGCGCGATCAACCAGTGCAATAGCACGGCAACGCGCGTGTACTTCTGCGCGCCGGCGGCGGCATCGACAAACGGGGTTTCGGCGGAAAGGGAAGTTTTCACGTGGGCTTGGCCGTTGCGGATCAGTAGGGAAAACGCCCGGCGCGGCATTTTTATTCCCGCCGCGCGTGGTCCGCCGGCGGGATTGCGCAATGCTGCCCACACAGCGACTCGCGCATTATGCCCCCTCGTCCCTGACGCTGCAGAATCCGCTAGATGGCGGTTCTGCCAGTTTGGCGGCGGCCGGCCGTCATGCGGCGCCCCTCGAACTGCCGCGCGTAAAAGAAAAAACCGGAACGGGTCGTGCAACCCGTTCCGGTTCTGTGGCGGCTTCGACGGCTTACTTGCCGCTGCCCGCCTGCTTTTCGATCTGCGCGCCTACTTCGGCGTCGATCTGCTTCCAGTAGTCGAACACGCGCTCGCGCACGGGGCTGCCCACGCCGCTCAGGCTCGCCACCACCTGCTGGATCAGCGCCTCGCGCTGCTTGTCGTTGTAGACGTTGCGAACGAGATCGTGCGCCTGGCCGAAATCGTCGTCTTCCGCATGCAGCGAGTAGGCGCTGCGCACCATGTCGCCGTCGGCTTCCCAGCCGTCGTCCGCCGCGCCCGTCGTATCCGCCCACGGACGGCCGAAGCTGTTCGGCACGTAAGTCGGCGCGTTGCCGCTATGTTCGTACGTCATGTTGCCGTCGAACATGTAGGTCTGCACGGGCACCTTCGGACGATTCACCGGCAGCTGGTTGAAGTTCGTGCCGATACGCGCGCGCTGCGCGTCGTTATAGGCGAACGCGCGGCCCAGCAGCATCTTGTCCGGCGAGAGGCCGATGCCCGGCACCGTGTTGCCCGGCGAGAACGCGGCCTGCTCGATCTGCGCGAAGAAGTTCTCCGGGTTGCGGTTGAGCGTCATCGTGCCGACCTTGATGAGCGGATAGTCCTTGTGTGACCACGTCTTCGTGAGATCGAACGGATTGAAGCGGTACTGCTTCGCCTGGGCATACGGCATGATCTGCACGGAAAGCGTCCACGACGGAAATTCGCCGCGCTTGATCGCATCGAACAGATCGCGCCGGTGGAAGTCGGCGTCCTCGCCCGCCATCGCCGCGGCTTCGGCGTTGGTGAAGAACTGCATGCCCTGGTTCGTGTGGAAGTGATACTTGACCCAGAACTTCTCGCCCTTCGCGTTCACCCACATATAGGTGTGCGAGCCGTAGCCGTTCATGTGGCGCCACGTTTTCGGCAGGCCGCGCTCGCCCATCAGATAGGCGACCTGATGCGCCGACTCGGGATTGTTGGTCCAGAAGTCCCACTGCATCTGGCCATTGCGCAGGCCCGAGTCGGGCAGACGCTTCTGGCTGCGGATGAAGTGCGGGAACTTCATCGGGTCGCGCACGAAGAAAACCGGCGTGTTGTTGCCGACGAGGTCGTAGTTGCCCTCGGTCGTGTAGAACTTCAGCGAAAAGCCGCGCACGTCACGCCAGGTGTCGGGGCTGCCCATTTCGCCCGCGACGGTCGAAAAGCGCGCCAGCATTTCCGTGGCCGCGCCCTTCTGGAACAAGGCGGCCTTCGTGTAGCGCGACACATCCTCGGTGGTCTTGAATTCGCCGAATGCACCGGCGCCCTTCGCGTGCGGCTGGCGCTCGGGCACCTTCTCGCGGTTGAAATGCGCCATCTGCTCGAGGAAGTGCACGTCGTGCAGCACGATCGGACCGTCGGGGCCGATCGTGAGCGAGTTACGGTCGCTGACAGCCGGCGCGCCCGTGCTCGTCGTGGAATGACCGGCAGACTTGTCGTTCGATGCACCCATTACCGCTCTCCTGATGGATTCGCGCATGGCGGCTGCGCGCACCGCGCCCGCTCGACTGCGAAAGCAGGTTCGCGCCGCAGCCGGGGCCGCCACCGCTAGATTTGGGGGACCAACCCGGGCTGCGCGGTGCCAACCTTCGACACCAGCGCTCGCCCGAGGGAACGGCCATTTTGCTCGCAGACGCGAAGCGCTGCGCTCAAGCGGTTCACGTGCTGCGCAGCCGATTGGGACGTCTGTCCCCGTGTTGGAAATTTCCACCCAAAATCAGGCGTTTACATAATTGTTGCGACGCACAAAAACTTCTTGACACGATTTATGGATCGGTTACCATGAACTCGATTGCTGCATCGCACAAAACCTTCTCTGCGCGAACCGGTGATCGACCCGAAAGTTTATTTTCGCAACCGAAACCGACGCGTAGCGTCCCCCCAAAAGGAAAGAGACATGAACCTGCCGACCCCCGAACAGTTCGCCGCCAACCAGAAAGCCGCTCTCGAGGCCCTCTTCGGCCTGACGAGCAAGGCATTCGAAGGCGCGGTCAAGCTCGCCGAACTCAATATCGAAACGGCTCGCTCGGCGTTCGCCGAAGGTCAGGAACAAGCCCAGCGCGCACTCTCGGCCAAGGACCCGCAAGGTTTCTTCGCCGTGCAGGCCGGCTTCGCCCAGCCCGCCGCTGAAAAGGCACTGGCCTATGGCCACAGCGTCTACGGCATCGTTTCGGCCACGCAAGCCGAATTCGTCACGGCCGCCCAGTCGCAGTACGAAACGCAGCAGCGCGCGCTCGAAACGCTCGTCGACAACGCCGTGAAGAACGCCCCGGCCGGCTCGGAAGCCGCTGTCGCCGCGATCAAGTCGGCGCTGAACGCCGCCAACAACGCGTATGCGTCGGTGAACAAGGCTGCGAAGCAGGCTGTGGAATTCGCGGAAAGCAACTTCGACGCCGCCGGCAAGGCCGCGACGAAGGCCGTCGCGCAAGCTTCGGCGCGCGCCGCCAAGCAAGCTGCGTAAGCGTTACGCGTCACTTTCCGCTGGCGGGAGCAACCGCTGCCGCCAGCCGGACTGAAGACGGGCGTGGACCTCGTGCAATGCGAGTTCCACGCCCGTTTGCTTTTGGCCGGTCTGGCGCGGTGCGAAAGCAGATATCGGCGTTACGCGGCCGATCGCAACAGCCAGCCGGCGCAGAGCGTTTGAACCCATGAAGGCACGCGCCGCGAACGCCTGCTCACGAGCCGAACATCCGGTTCACCGCGCGCTCGAGGTGCGCGCGCATGGCGGTCGATGCGCGTTCGGCGTCGCGCGCCTGGATCGCTTCGAGCACTTCGAGGTGTTCCTGCTGCACGAGCCGCTGCCGCTCGATCGACTTCACGAGCGAGAGGTTGCGCGACAGGTTCATGCTGAACACCATCTGCTCCTGGATGCCCGAGAGCGCCGTGATGAAGAACTGGTTCTTCGAGGCACGCGCCACGGCCATATGGAACGCGAAGTCGTCTTTCGCGCCGATGCCCGAGGTCTCGACGATGGTCTGCAGGTTGTCCCACTCGCGCTGGATCGCCGCGATGTCTTCGTCTTCGGCCTTTTGCGCGGCCAGCGAGGCCGCCCCGGCTTCCACCACCACGCGGTATTCGTAGCAGCGGCGAATGTCCGACAGCGTCTCGAGCGGCGCGAAGCGGCGCACGTCCGGGTCGGGACGCCGCATGACCGTCGTGCCCGAGCCGTGGCGCGTGGCGATGATGCCGTCCGCGCGCAGCTGGGCAAGCGCCTCGCGCACCGTGGGGCGCGAGGTCGCGAAGCGCTCCGCGAGCATGTGCTCGGTCGGCAGGCGCTCCCCTTCCTTGTATTCGCCCTCGATGATGCGATTGAGGATGTCGCTGTAAATCCGCGCCGGCATATTCGGCGCTTTCTGCTCAGACATGATCGGACGGTGCACTTGGGTTGTCAGGAGTGTCGTCAATTGTAAGTCATATGGCGGGCCGATAGCGTCCACCCGCCCCCGGCCAGCCCCCATTTTGCGGGTGTTTCCGCTCTTTCCGTCCCGCTTTACCAATTTGCGGCCAATTTACAGCCGCTTGCGCTTTTGCGCTGGCCAGCCTTACCGCAGCGCACTCACGCGGATGCGCAGTTCCGCTTTCTGCGTCTCTCCCGGCTCCAGCCAGCGCAGGCCGAGGCCGGTGTGAATCGCATCGGGCAGCCCTAGCCACGGCTCGACGCAGTAGAAGTCCGAATCGGGCGCGAGCGTCCAGGTCGTGACCGCATACCACGACGCCGAACCGGGCCGGCACAGATCGATTTCGATCGCGCGCTGCTGCGACGGCATTTCGATGCGCACGGGCACATCCGGTTCGCCGTCGAGGCAATGAAAGCGGTCGATGATCTGCGCGTCGTCGAAGCGGTAGTGCGTCTCGCCCGGCGCGGCCTCGGCCGTCGTGCCGTCCGGCAACTGCCGGCGATGGCCACTGCGCGGCAGCGCGATCGTCGCCTCGCCGCGCTGCGCGTGCGGCAGCGCGAAATAGAAGTGATGGCCCGCGTAGTACGGCAGGCGCGCGTCGCCCGTGTTCGTCGTGGTCAGTTCCACGTCGAGCGTCGTTTCGTCGGCGAGGCGGTAGGCCGCCTCGAAGCGAAACCCGAACGGGTACATCTCGCGCGTCGACGCGCTGTCGGTGAGCGTCATGCGCACGCCGTCGCCTTGCGGCGCGATCTGCGCCGCGAACGGCAGATCGCGTGCGAAGCCGTGCAGCGGAATGTCCCGCACCACGCCCTGTGCGTCACGCCACCGGCCCGCGCGGCCATCCACCCACTGCCGCGCGATGAACGGAAACAGCAGCGGATTGCCGCCGCGGATCAGCCCCGGCTTGCTCCAGTCCGGCGCGTCGGGCCAATGGATGATGGGCGCGCCGCCGATCGTCCATGAAAGCAGACGCCCGCCGGCCTGCGGCGCGACGAGCAGCCGCGACGCGCCGCGCGCGAGTTCGATGATGTCCTGGTTCTGAAACTCCGGCATATCGGCAACACGTAAAGGGCAAAGGTCAGTCAGGCGCGCGCAGCGAACCCGCGAAAGCGGGCTCGGGCAGGCCACGCACACCGGCGTCGATAGCGAACACCAGGCCGTCCTGCTCGCCGGGTTGCGGCGGGCAGATCGTCGTGAGGTAAAGCACGTTGAGGTTCGCACCGCCGAACGCGCACATCGAAGGCTTCGCCACCGGCACCGCGACGCTGCGTTCGAGCCGCCCTGCGGGCGTGAAGCGCAGCAAGCGGCCCGCGTCGTTCGCGCAGATCCAGTAGCAGCCGTCGGCGTCCACGGCCGCGCCGTCGGGGCGCCCCGCGTAGTCGTGCAGATCGGCGAACACGCGGCGATTCGTGGGCACGCCGTCGTCGATGTCGTAGTCGAAGGCCCAGATCAGGCGGCTCGACGCGTGCGAATCGGAGAGATACATCGTGCGGCCGTCCGGCGACCATGCGAGCCCGTTCTGCGTGCACAACCCCTCGACCACGGGCGCCGACAAGCCGTCTTGCGCCGTATAGCGATAGAGCTTGCCCGCCGGGTCGGGCGCCGCCGCGTCCTGCACCATCGTGCCGGACCAGAAACGGCCCTGACGATCGCAGCGGCCGTCATTGAAACGCATGCGCGCGGCCTCGTGCGCCACGCTCGCGAGCGGCCGCACACTCGCCTCGCCCGCCCGCGCGTTCTCGGCCGGTTCGTGCAGCGTCACGGCGAAAAGGCCCGTCTCCAGCGCCGCGAGCACGCCGCCATCGCGCGCGAACGCGAAGCAGCCGATGCGCTCCGGCAACGCCCACTCGGTGCGGCGCGCGGTATCGACCGCATAGCGAACGAGCGTTTGAGCGGGAATATCGACCCAGTACAGCGCGCTTTCCTCGGCGCGCCACACGGGGCACTCGCCGACCGACGAGCGGCGCGCATCGTGCGTTTCGAGCGGCCTCACCGGCGGCATCGACACAGCATCGAGCGTCACTTCGTGCTGCGTGCTCAACGCTGCTCCTTCTTCCAGGCTTCGTACGCGGCAAGCGTGGCCTCGTTCGGCGGATAGGTGCCCGGCAGCGCCGCGCCCGCCTCGATACGTTCGGTGATGAAGCGCTCGAGCGTTTCCTGCTCCGTGGCGTCGCGCGCGACTTCCTCGGCCAGATGACGTGGAATCACGACCACGCCGTCCGCATCGCCGACGATGATGTCGCCCGGAAACACGGCCACGCCGCCGCAGCCGATCGGCACGTTCAGGTCGACCGTATGGTGCTTGCAGAGATTGAGCGGCGCCGAAGCACCCGCGCAGAACACCGGAATGCCGAGCGCCGCGATGGTCGCGCTGTCGCGCACCGGGCCGTCCGAGACCATGCCCGCCACGCCGCGCACCTTCATGCGCGTGGCGAGGATCGAACCCATCGAGGCGGCGTCGGTCACGCCACGGCAGTCCTGCACGAGCACCGCACCCGCGGGCACGGTCTCGACGCCCTTGCGCTGCGGATGCTCGGGATTCTGGAACGCGCTCAGCTGGTCGAGGTCCTCGCGCGCCGGGATGTTGCGCATCGTGAAGGCCGGACCGACGAGGTTGGGGGCGCCCGGCGCCGGTGCGGCGAGCGGCTTCACGCCCTGCAGGAAGACGTTGCGCAGGCCGCGCTTGAAAAGTTGCGTGGTGAGCGTGGCGTTCGAAACGTGGCGCAGTTGTTCGAGCGCGGCATCGCTCACAGGGATGGCTGGGGAAGTCATCGTGTCTCGTCCGTTGTCGTGTGTCGTGGTGCGCGTGGCGCGGGCGGCGGCTCGAAAAACTGTCGAGCGGATGGGTTGCATTGTTGTAATACAACACGAAAATTGTCAACCCGCCATTGCGTGGCGGGCTACCCCAGGATGTATGACGACTAGTCTTCGGACGGGCGCGAGATGCCTCGTAAAATTCGGTTGGCGCCGCAGGTAAAGATACGACGCAAGTCCAACAAATGCCCGCCCAGAAGCCGCGCCGGGCGTCCGACCCCGATCTGGACCAGGGAAATCCCCAGCGCCTCAAGATTTGCTTTACAACTTTGGTCCAAATAGAATGATGTCTTACATGAAGGGCCCGACGCGCACCGGCACCACCCTTCGTCCCGGCCAGGCACAGCTCCGTGCCACAGCCCGCCAACAGCAGGAGACGAGCAGTGCAACGCAAGACAATCAAGGGGGTGCGGTGGTGGATCATCGGCCTCATCATGATCGGCACCATCTTCAACTACCTCGCGCGCAGCTCGCTCGCAGTGGCCGCCCCCACGCTGACTGAAACGCTTCACATGACCACGCAGCAGTACTCGTACGTGGTCACGGCCTTCCAGGCCTGCTATGCCCTCGCGCAGCCTGTCGCCGGTTTCGTGCTCGACTCCGTAGGCATCAAGATCGGCTTCGCGATCTTTGCGTTTGGCTGGGCCATCGCCAACATGCTGCACGGCCTCGCCGGCAGCTGGCCCGCGCTCGCGGCCTTCCGCGGCATGCTGGGCCTGACCGAAGCCGCGATCTTCCCGGCCGGCATGAAGTCCATCAGCGCATGGTTCCCGGCCAAAGAGCGCTCGGTCGCGACCGGCTGGCTCAACACCGGCACCTCGATTGGCGCGATGCTCGCTCCGCCGCTCGTCGTGTGGTGCATTCTCAAGTTCAACTGGCAGTTCGCGTTCGTCATCACCGGCGGGGGCGCGCTGATCTGGGTGGCGCTGTGGCTCGTGTTCTTCAAGATGCCCGCGGAACACCCGAGGCTCTCGCAGGAAGAGGCCGACTACATCCGCGAAGGCCAGACCGAAGCGCAGAAGTCAACCCGCGGCCGCCACGCCTCGTTCAAGGCATTGCTCAAGACGCGCCGCTTCTGGGGCATCGGCATTCCGCGCATGCTCGCGGAACCCGCATGGCAAACCTTCGGCGCGTGGATTCCGCTGTACATGGTCACCGTGCGTCACATGAACCTGAAGGAAATCGCGCTGTTCGCGTGGATGCCGTTCCTCGCCGCCGACCTCGGCTGCCTGGTGGGCGGTTACCTCGCGCCGCTTTTCATCCGCTGGTTCGGCTGCTCGCTCATCACCTCGCGCAAGCTCGTCATCACGACCGGCGCGCTGCTGATGGTCGGTCCGGCCTGCGTGGGCCTCGTTGCGAGCCCCTACGCCGCGATTGCCCTCTTCTGCGTCGGCACATTCGCACACCAGACGATTTCGGGCGCGCTGTTCACGCTGGCTTCGGACGTGTTCGGCCAGCACGAAGTCGCCACGGCCACCGGCCTCTCGGGCATGTTCGGCTACCTCGGCGCGACGGTGTTCTCGCTCATCGTCGGCGTAGTGGCCAGCACCATCGGTTATAACCCGTTGTTCGTATGCCTCATGCTGTTCGACATCATCGGCGCCTGCGTGGCATGGCGACTGATCTCGAACGAGCAGCAGGACAACGCGGAGAACCTCGCGCTTCAGTCCTCGCATAAAGTGAAGGCCTGATCGCCCTGTTCACCGGCCGGCGCCCGCGAGGGCGCCGGCTTTCGGCATTTCTACGTGAGGACAATCACAGTGAAGAAAGTTGCATTGACCGGCGCGGCCGGCCAGCTCGGCACCGTGTTGCGCAAGGGCCTGCTCGAACGCGGCGTGAACCTGCGTTCTGCGGCCGGCTCGAAGCCGCTCGAACCGCTCGTCGCGGGCGAAGACGTGATGCACGGCGACCTGCGCGACCCCGCCGTGGTCGACCGCCTGCTCGACGGCGTGGACGTGCTGATCCACATGGCCGGCACGAGCGTCGAGCGCCCCTTGCCCGAGATCATCGAGAACAACCTGCGCGGTCTCGTCGAAGTCTACGAAGGCATGCGCCGCCACGGCACGAAGCGCATGCTGTTCGCGAGCTCGAATCACACGATCGGCATGTACCCCGTGGAAGAGAAGCTCACGCTCGACTGCGCGTTTCGCCCAGACGGTTTCTACGGCCTTTCCAAGGCATGGGGCGAATCGCTCGCGCGCCTGTACTGGGACAAGCACGGCATCGAAACCGTGAACGTGCGCATCGGCAGTTGCCTGCCGAGGCCCACCGAGTTCCGTCAATTGAGCACGTGGTTCGGCCACGAGGACCTGTTCCATCTCGTCGACCGCGTGATCAATGTCGATGAGATCGGCTTTGCCGTGGTGTGGGGCGTGTCGAACAACACGCGCAGCTACTGGATTCAGGAAGGCGCGCACGACGACGCGAAGCGGCTTGGCTATGAGCCGAAGCAGAATTCGGAAGACTGGGCGGCCGAGATTCTGGCGCAGCAGAACCCGCTCGACGCGACGGCGCAGCGGTATCAGGGCGGCAGTTTCGCCAGCTTCGATTTCACGCCGGTGGAGCAGCGCGGCAAGCGGTCCTAGTTCGCCGCTTTTCCGGTGTTTGCGTTTTAGCGCCCCCTGGGGCGCTTTTTTTTGGTTCTTCGCGGGTGTAGTGGGGGTCTCTGGGCAATTGGCGAGCAAGAAAAGGTCTGGCTACGGAAACTTTGAAAACACACAACGCGTTGCTTCCGGCAAACGTTGCCTGCAGGCACCATGACCAGGCGAACCGTTCAATATACCGATTCCATACCCGGTGGTCGGTGCTTAAAACGTCGGTGCACCCAGTAATACTGCTCGGGAAATTTCACGACCTGTTCCTCAAGGAACGCATTCATGCGGCGCGCGTCGGCTACATCACTCCCTGATGGGAAATCCGTGAGCGGATCGAAAATCGTCAACTTATACCCTTGACAATTCGGAAGCACCTCAGTCACGAAGGGAACAACCCGCGCGCGCCCCAGTCTCGCGAGACGCGAAACGGCTGTGAGCGTGCAGGCGGGAACGCCAAAGAAAGGGACAAAGGCAGAGTTTTCAACGCCTTGGTCCATATCCGCCGCGAGCATGACCGGTTTGCCGGAACGCAACAATTGCACGATCTTTCTGGCACTTGTCGCGCGCTCGATCATCTCTGCGCCGAATCTGCCGCGTTGCCGCCTGGCAAGGTCGCATAGGGCTGTGCTTGACATACGTGTGTACAGTGAGGCGACCGGGAGGTGCGTCGAGTAGAGCATGCAGCCGACCTCTATGCCCACAAAGTGAAAACCCATAAAGATGGTGGGCGGGGCTGTATCGTCATGGAGATTAATTTTGCTTTCGATCTGGACGATATCCCGGATCGATTGCGCACTGCCAAACCACTGGATGCCTCGCTCGAGATAGCTGCGAACAACATGGCGGAAGTGAGCTCTTGCGAGCTTCTGACGTTCGCGGCTAGTCTTCTCGGGGAAGCAAAGACGCAAGTTCACCTGGACGATATGCTTGCGGCGGCTCGGAAGCGCATACAACGCAGTGCCGACAACCATCCCGAGCCTTGCGACGAATTTGTAAGGAAGTATGGAAAGCGTGCGTAGCAACGCCACGATGAGCGCAAAGCCGAGGCGTTTCAAAGATTGTGCCCTATGGGTGGTGAAGTTTGGAAAGCGAAGTCAAACGCCAGGCACGCGACCTTTCGGCTCGTCACTGCTTCATGGCGAATGTTTTCGCTCAAGATATCAACCGTGGACCATACAGTCCAGGCGCAATCATTGGGTTACGTGGACGACTCGCGAAGTTACCGATTGTAACGGGCGGCTTTGGTGCGACCTACCCCAAAGATTCTGGTCGTGAGTAATCGCCGAGCATCGACGACGCTGTTCCACAACTCAAAGGGGGTTTCTGCTGGTGGTGGTTGCGAATGACACTTCCACGCCGAAAGCGGATCTCCGCTCTGCAAGCCAGTGAACTGGCGGCTTCGGGTCGGGTAACGAAGTTCGCCGTCGCGATGTAGCTGGCCGTCCGCCGAGCTGTTGCAGATTTCCGGGGTATGGCCACATTCGGCCGTTCGGCCCTCCCTTAAAATCGTCAACGATGTGCTTCGCCAAGCGGTGGCACAATTGAAGCATCGGAATCAGGCGTCCAGGGTGCATGGAAACGGCTTCCGACGTGACGCCGCCGACCGTGGAGTTTGCGTCTCACGCGTCTTTTAGCCAGGGCATTTCGACGGGTGACACCACCAGATGCCGGAATTCGCGTTTCAGTTCGAAGATGAACCCGACCAGGATCATGGAGTCGGCATAGGGGATCGGGAAGACGTGAGGATTTTCCGCAGCACGCAGCGGGCGCGTGGGCGTGTCCGCCGTCGTCGCGGCGTTCTGACGGACGCTTTCCAGTTCGTCAGCCATTGCCTGCCCACTTACTTTCAGGACGCGGCTACGCAGGTCGCTGAAGGGTTCGATGCGCGCACCGTCTTCGTTGTATTCGGGCACTTCATAGATGAACCAGGACATTTGCCGTTCCCAGGAAAAAGATCACAATTCTAACAGGGGCGTAACCGATTATCTCCGGATGCCCATCCTGCTCCCCCCGTTCATTCGCCGTCCGGCGAAGGCAATGCAACGGGCGACACGGCGAAGCTGGTGCCGTAGTTGCCGTGTTTCCGGGCGAACCCGTAGCTGAAAGATAGCGGGTCCAGACGATGGCGGCTTGCCGCGCCACTGCCGGCGCAAGCCGCTAACAGCCGAATGGCGCAGAATAAGATCGCGGGCATGTTCAAGCGCGTGAGAGAAAGTAGCGCCTGATTGCGGTCGTCAGGGCCCGGGTGTCAATGGCAACCTTGCTGTAGAGAGACAAAATGAAAAAAGGAAAGACGAAACTTACCCGGCATGATGCTGAGCGCCTTTTTGAGGGATTGCCTGAAGGGCAAGTGAGAGTATCGAGCCGGCCCGAGAACCCATTTGAAGCAGCGATGTTCGACGAGGTTAAGCGCGTCGACGACGAAACCAGACTTTGGAAAGACAACCTCATTACCCTCCCGATGGCAATCGAGTTGCCTGCTGGCTACGAGTCGCTGTCTCGCATGCGCGAGTCGATGGCGCGGGCATGGCGCGTGAGGTGGGTGAGGGAAGGTAAAAACCAGGTTGTCACCGAGTTCCCTGAAGGATGGACGGCCGTTCGCCCGGCAAGCGGCCCCATAGAGCTGCGGGATCCCTCCGGAACGGTCCGCGCCGTATACGGATGGGCCGAGGATGCTGAGCTCAGGATTTTGCCAAGGTATCTGGTTGAGTCACAGACGAACAGTTCAAGCGGACTAGGCAGTTTGCTGGTCCGTGATCGCGGGAACGGTCAAATTCTTGAACGGTCGTCGATCTGGTCTGCTCAAACCGGTACCAACCATCCCGATTGGACCAGGCTGTCAGAATGGCTCAACTTACGCTATCCACAGCATCTCGACCCGCTGCGGTACTGGGAAGATTGCGAGGAAAACATCCAGAACTGAGGGACTTTTGAAGGCACCGTTTTCGCGTCTACTAAACCAGGCTTGGTGAACGCGAAGGCAGGTCATCGCCTCATTGGTTTTCCGCGTTCGGCCAGGAACGGTCAGTCGACTCTTGCTGACGACGATGGTGGATTCGTGCCCGTTCGTGGGACGCCGTGCGGCCGACAGCGGTCAGTCGTGAATGGCTTCAGAATACTGGCCGATGAAGCAACGCCACGTTTTGTACAACCACAATTCACTGAGGCTACAAATGGTTAATTCGTCTGCTATTGCGACAGTCTTTTCTGTCTATGCGGCAAGTGTCGTCATACCCGGGCCGAACTTCGTCGCAATCACTCAGAAGGCGGTAGCCGGCAGACGCTCCGATGCGCTCGCGCTTGTCGCCGGAATCGTGACGGTGAATCTGTTCTGGGCGACTTGCGCCATCCTTGGTATCGGAATGGTGTTCGCTATTTTCCCGTGGCTTGCTGTCGGCGTCAGGCTTGCTGGCGCGGCCTATCTGATCTGGTTCGGGCTACGGCTCGTTGTGTCGGCACGGGCAACCCCCTCAGGAGCACGTCACCCAACGAAGGCGCCTCTGTTTCGTGCCGCGTTCCTGCAAGGTGTCGCGACAAATATCGCGAACCCGAAGTCCATCGCCTTTTATGCGGCGGTGTTTTCCTCGGCGGTGCCCACCCACGTTTCCATGCCGACGTTCTTCGCGATGCTTGCTACTGTCGGTGTATCAGCGACGTGCTGGTACGGAGCAGTCGCGCTCGTTCTATCGCACGCGGCGATTGCGACGGCGTATCGTCGCGCGAAGGCATGGATCGACCTCACATGTGGAGGGCTCATGATTGCGCTGGGAATCCGGCAGGCATTTCGTTAACCAGGCGCCCGGAACGGCCGCTTTGCGTGTGGGCGACCGTCCCTTGCGGGTCGAACAGAGCCCTACCCCGGCAATCCGCGAAGCGCCTTTTTTGAGGATCCAGCACGTCGACGTGCTGCATGTCCTACTGAACATTCACACGGTCAACTCGCCGTCACGCACGACGACGCGTCCGTTCGCGACGACCAGCTTGCGCCTGGGCCGCGCGACGACGGCATGCGCGACGCTCTCCGCGTCCACGACCACGAGGTCCGCACGCGCCCCGACGCGCAGGCCATAGTCGGAAAAACCGCAGCCACGCGCGGCGGCATCGCTCACGCAGTCGAATGCGATCGCGATATCGTCGTCGCGCCGCAAGTCGTAGCGCAAGCCGATCAACATGGCGCGCTCGAGCATGTCGGGCACGCCATACGGCGACCACGTGTCACGAATGCCGTCGTTGCCGCCGAACACCGTCACGCCCCTCTCGCGGCAGACCTTGAGCGGCGGAACCGGGCACGAAGGCGGCGCGCTCGTCAGCAGCGCCACGCGCAGTTGCGCGATCCGGTCGATCAATGCGTCGCGCTCGCGCTCCGGCAACGCGCCCAGACAAAACGCGTGACTCACGACCACCTGACCTTGCATGCCAAGCGCCTGCACGCGATCGAGCAGCAGTTTCAGCGTAAACGCCCCAACCTCGCCGGGTTCGTGCAGATGAATATCGATCGGCTTGCGATGGCGATCCGCCAGTTCGAACGTGGCATTGAGCGAGGCCACGGGATCGCCGTCGATCAGCGCCGGGTCGAGCGCACCGAGCACGTCGGCGCCGGCCGCCAGTGCGCCGTCGAGCCGTTCCACCGTACCCGGCCGGATCAGCATGCCCGATTGCGGAAACGCGACGATCTGCAGGTCCAGGACATCGCGCAGCGTCTGCCGCGTGGCGAGCACGCCTTCGAGGTAGCGCAATTGCGCGTCGGTGTCGATGTCGACGTGGGTCCGCATGCGCGTCGTACCGGCCTGCACGAATGCGCGCGCCAGCGCGAGCGACTGGGCGGCGGCATCGTGGCCCGAGGTCCTGCGCCATTCGCGCTCGTTGGCGATGCGGTCGGTGAGCCGCGGCCCAACCTCGTTGCGATACCACGGGCGGCCCCAGTTGCTCTTGTCGAGGTGCGTGTGGCCTTCGACGAAACCGGGCAGCAGCAACCCTGCGCCGCCGTCCACGACCGCCACGCCCGGCTGTGCGGCGACATGGGGTCCGATTGCCTCGATGCGGCCACCCGCGAGCGCGACGCCAACGTGCTGGCCGTCGGCCAGCCTGACGTTGGAGAGATGAAGTGCGGAAGTCGTGAATGTCATGCCGATTCTCCTTGAAGCATCGCAGGATCTTATCGATTCGGCCGGATATTCAAAGATTAGAGGTTCTACTACCTCTGCCCGCAAAAAAAACGGCGGCGCCGGTTATCAACCCGGCACCGCCGAACATACTGCTTTCGGAGCGTGAAGACTTCGATATGGACTTAGAAGCGGTGAACGATACCGATCGCGCCCGCAACCTGGCTGCGCGACGAGGACGGCGCGCTGTTCTGGCCGTCGCCGATGTCGGCCGTTGCGTTGATGATGCTGCTCGCGCCGGTCGCGCCAGGCGTGCCCAGCGTCTGGCCGCCCGCGCGCTGGTACGCTTCGACGAAGTAGATACCCGTGCGCTTCGACAGCGTGTAGTACTGCGACAGGTTGTACTGTGCGTACGAAGCCGAGCTCTGGATGCCGTTGGCCTTGGTCGCCCGCGTATAGGAGAAGCCAGCCGCGAGGTCGAGCACGGTGAGCGGCTTGTAGTGCAGCACGACGCCGCCCGTGTTCCAGATCTGCGTGTCGACGAAGCGCGAGTTCACACCCGGAATGTACTGGACATTCGAGTAGGCCACCGAGATGTCCCACTGTGAGCTGAACTGGTAGCCAGCCGTCACGGCGAGACGCTGTTGCGTCTGCGCCCACTGGAAGCCGTTGGTGAGCGCCGAAACGCCCGGCTCGCCGGCGCTGTTCGCCGTCGAGTTCGCATCCCATGGGCCGCCACCGTTCGCCGCGTTGCTCAGGCGCTCGAAGCCCACCGCAATGCCTGCCGGACCATGCAGATACTGCGCGGCCACGCTCCACGTCTGGCCAGCGCCAGTGCTGCCCGCCACGCCGCCCAGTGCGTACATGCCGCTCAAGGTCAGGCCTGCGATGTTCGGCGACGTATAGACCAGCGAGTTGTTGATGCGATAGATCGTGTCCATCGAGTCGATGTCGCCCGGGTGCGCGCCGTATGCGCCGGTCAGCCACGTGGTCGGGCTGAACGGCGAGAGCAGCGTGTAGTACGGCGCGTACTGTCGGCCAGCCGTCAGCGTGCCATAGTTCGCGTTCGCAACGCCAACCCATGCGGCACGGCTGAACATCAGGTTCGGAGTCGATTGCGCGCCGGTTGCCGAGTTATAGCCTTCTTCCAACTGGAAAATTGCGCGCGTGCCGCCGCCCAGATCTTCGCTGCCCTTCAAGCCGAAACGCGAGCCGGCCCACACGCCCTGCACCATCTTGACGACAGAGGCGCCGCCGGCATTGCTGCCGAGCTTGGCCGAGCTGCTCTGATAACCAATACCGGCATCGACGATACCGTACAGCGTGACGCTGCTTTGCGCATGTGCGCCCAGCGCGGCGAGTCCAAGCGCCGAAGCGAGGATAGTTTTTTTCATCGGTAGTCCTATCTTTAGTCGTTGTGGTTTGATACTCGTTAAAACCCTGGTTGCTACCTTGCCTCCTGTCCGGCAAGGAGCGCATCACCCCTGAAGCGCTCCTTGCCGAATGTGTCTCATTAGTGAATCTCGGGTTCGCCGCCCGCGCTGGCGCACGAGCCGCCCACGCCGTCACGCTGCATGAAGTCGAACTCGCAGCCGTTGTTGGCCTGCATGACGTGCATCTGGTACATCGCGCCGTAGCCGCGCCTGAAGCGCGGTTCCGGTGCGACCCATGCGGCCTTGCGGCGCGCCATTTCCTCGTCCGAAATCAGCACATTCAGGCGGCGCTCCGGCACGCTCAGCTCGATCAGATCGCCGTCCTGCACGAGGGCGAGCGGACCGCCGATGAACGATTCCGGCGCCACGTGCAAAACGCACGCGCCATAGCTCGTACCGCTCATGCGCGCGTCGGAAATACGCAACATGTCGCGCACGCCCTTCTGCAGAATCTTTTGCGGAATCGGCAGCTGGCCCCACTCGGGCATGCCGGGCGCGCCGACCGGACCTGCGTGCTGGAGCACGATCACGCTGTTCTCGTCGCAGTCGAGCTCTTCGCTGTCGATGCGCGCAGCCATGTCGTTGTAATCCTTGAACACTACGGCCTTGCCCGTGTGCACGTGCAAGTGCTTTTCCGCCGCGCCCGGCTTGATCACGGCGCCGTCGGGCGCGAGATTGCCGCGCAGCACGGCGAGGCCCGTATCCGGCATGAGCGGCTTCGCACGGCGATAGATCACCTCTTCGCTGTAGATCTCGGCGTCGGCGATGTTTTCGCCGAGCGTCTTGCCGTTCACGGTCATCTGCGTGCCGTCGATCAGGTCGCCGAGTTCCTTGAGCATCGCGCGCAGGCCGCCGGCGTAGTAGAAGTCCTCCATGAGGTACTTGCCGGTCGGGCGGATGTTCGCGAGCACCGGCGTGTGGCGCGCGATTTCATCGTACTGCGCGAGCGTGAGATCGACACCGGCGCGGCGCGCCAGCGCGATCATGTGAACGATCGCGTTGGTCGAGCCCGAGAGCGCGAGACACGTGGTCACCGCGTTGTCGACCGACTTGCGCGTGATGATGTCCGAAGGCTTCAGGTCTTCCCACACCATCTCGACGATGCGCATGCCCGTCTTTGCCGACATCTGCGCGTGGCGCGAGTCCGGCGCGGGAATCGAGGCGAAACCCGGCAGCGTGAAGCCCAGTGCTTCCGCGGCGCTCGTCATCGTCGATGCCGTGCCCATCGTCATGCAGTGGCCCGGCGAGCGCGCGATGCCGCCTTCCACGCCCTTCCAGTCCTCATCGGTGATCTTGCCCGCGCGCAGGTCGGCCCAGTACTTCCAGGTGTCCGAGCCCGAACCGAGCGTCACGCCGTTCCAGTTGCCGTTGAGCATCGGACCCGCGGGCAGGAAGATCGTCGGCAGATCCATCGAGATCGCGCCCATCAGCAGCGCGGGCGTGGTCTTGTCGCAGCCGCCCATCAGCACGACGCCGTCGGCCGGGTACGAACGGATCGTCTCCTCCGCTTCCATGGCGAGGAAGTTGCGATAGAGCATCGTGGTGGGCTTCTGGAACGGCTCGGAAAGCGTTTGCACCGGCAGCTCGATCGGGAAACCCCCTGCCTGCCAGATGCCGCGCTTGACCTCTTCCACGCGCTGCTTGAAGTGCGTATGGCAAGGGTTGATCTCGCTCCACGTATTGAGGATGGCGATCACCGGTTTGCCCGCGTACTCTTCGCGGCTGTAGCCCATCTGCGCGGTGCGCGAGCGATGGCCGAACGACCGCAGGTCGTTCACGCCATACCAGCGGTGGCTGCGCAGTTCTTCGGGGGTCTTTCGCTTCTTGCTCATCTTGCGTTGCTCCAGGTGTTTCCAGTAAAGCCGCCGGCGCTGGCCTAGCGCTGCTCCTTCACGCGCGACACGAGCTGTGTCGGGCTGACGAACTGCAGGGCCACCAGCACCCACGCAAGTGTAATGGCCATGTAGATCATCGCCATGGCATCGATGGATTGCGGTGCACGCACGCCCGTCGAGAAGACGGCGTAGTACAGCGCGACCACCAGCGTTTGCGTGTCGGGTCCAGCGGTAAAGAAAGTGAGTTCGAACATGCCGATCGTGCGCACCAGCACGAGCAGCCCCGCCGCCAGCATCCCCGGCACGAGGAGCGGCAGCAATACATAACGGAAATAGCGCAGCGTGTTAGCGCCGAAAATGCGTGCGGCCGACTCGAGGTTCGGATCGATCTGCTCGATGAACGGCGTCATCACGAGGATCACGAACGGCAGCGCGGGCACCAGGTTCGCGAGGATCACGCCGGGCAGCGTGCCCGCGAGGCCAAACTGGTACATGGCGGTCGCCATCGGAATGCCGTACGTGACGGGCGGCACCATGAGCGGCAGCAGGAACACGAGCATGGCGATGCGCTTGCCGGGAAACTGCGCGCGCGCCAGGGCGTACGCGGCGGGCACGCCCAGCGCGATAGAGAGCAGCACGACCGAGCCGACCACTTCGAACGTCACCCACAGCACGCTCGAAAGCTGGAAGTCGCGCCACGCCTGCGCATACCAGTGCAGCGTGAAGCCCTGCGGCAGCGGCGTGCCGAACCAGCGCGTGGCAATGGAGTTCACACCCACCGTAGCAATCAGCAGCACCACGTTGAGCAGAAAGAACACCACGCCGCCCCAGACGAACACTTTCCAGAGCACATCGGGCAGGCGCGAAGCGGGCTTTGCCTGCGCAACGTCGGCGGCAGGAGCGCTACGTTCCTCGCTCGCCTGCGCACCCGTACCGAGGCCGGACGCGTTACGTTGATGTGCGGTCATCAGCCTTTCCCTCCGCTCACCGGGCCCGAGTAGAAGTAGCGCTTCGCGCTCAGCATCGCGGCCACGACGATCAACTGCACGAAGCCCATCACGATCGCAATGGTCGAG
The DNA here is from genome assembly GCF_024206515.1 of Paraburkholderia sp. CNPSo 3281. Lineage (NCBI taxonomy): Bacteria > Pseudomonadati > Pseudomonadota > Betaproteobacteria > Burkholderiales > Burkholderiaceae > Paraburkholderia > Paraburkholderia sp. CNPSo 3281. The sequence continues at coordinate 116,530 of NZ_JAMBPS010000015.1, forward strand.
GCGAGCGAGTAGTCATAGCTCTCGAATGCCGCTTCGGAAGCCGCGATGGAGATCACGCGCGTGGGACCCGCGGGCGCGCCGAGCAGCACCGCAGAAGGGAACACCGAATACGCCTGCACGAACGACAGGCACGCGGCCATCGTGAGACCGGGCGCGAGCAGCGGCAGATAGATTTGCCGGAACTGCTGCCACGGGCCCGCGCCAAGCGTGGCCGCCGCATGCGCGAGCGTCGGGTCGATGCCGGTGACGTACGAGAGCGTGAGCAGAAACGCGAACGGGAAACCCGAAACGATCAGCGAGATCAGCACGCCCCAGTAGTTGTGCGTGAGACGAATCTCTTCGTTCGTATACAGATGCAGCGCGTGCAGCGCCTGCGGGAACCAGCCGTTCGGGCCGAAGTAGCTGAGCATGCCGTCGGCGATCAGCACGGTACCGAGCGTGACGGGAATCACGAGCAGCGTGGTGACGAGCTTCTGATACGGCGACTTGCGGCGCAGCGCGAAGGCCACGGGCAGCGAGAGCCCGACGTTGATGATCGTCGCGGGCACCGCCAGCTTGAGCGTGACGAACACCGTGGGCCACAACGAGAGGTCGTGAATGAACTGCAAGTAATTCGCGAACATGCCGCCGCCGTTCATCGGCCTGAACGACAGCACGAGGCCGTAGGCGAACGGATAGAGGAACATCGCGATGATGAAGCCAAGCGCGGGCGTGACGAGCCAGCCGCGCGAATCGCGCGGCGCCTTGGCCAGCGTCGGAATGAGCGTGCTCATGACGCACGCTCCGCGTAGGCCAGCACGTGCGAAGGCGCGACGCGCAGCGTCGCGCGCTCGCCCGCTTCGAATTCGCCTTCCACACGCGCCCACAGCTTGCCGAACGGCGCGTTGGCGAGCAGCAGCGAATCGCGGCCACCGTATTCGACCATTTCCACTTCGACGTCGAAGGCGTTCGCGTCGCCCGCGTTGGCGCGCTCGAAATCTTCGGGGCGCATGGCCACGGAAATTTCGCCGCCGCCCAGTTCGCCCATCGGCACGCCAGTGAGCGTGATGCCCGACGACGACATCGCAACATGCCCGCCCTGCTCGCCCGTAATGGCGAACGGCAGCACATTGCGAAAGCCCATGAAGCGCGCAACGTGCAGATTCGAGGGGCGGCTATACACTTCCTTCGGCGTCGCCACCTGCTGCACGACGCCCTCTCTCATCACGACGATGCGGTCCGCCATCGAAAGCGCTTCGTCCTGATCGTGGGTCACGTAAATCGTGGCGCGTTCGAGCTGCCCGTGAATGCGGCGGATTTCCGCGCGCATTTCGATGCGCAGCTTGGTGTCGAGGTTCGAGAGCGGCTCGTCCATCAGCACGAGCGGCGGCTCGATGACGATGGCGCGGGCAATCGCCACGCGCTGCTGCTGGCCGCCCGAAAGCTGGCCCGGCAGCTTGTTTTCGTGACCGACGAGCTGCACGAGCTGTAGCGCCTCGCGCGCGCGGCGCTTCGCCTCTTCGCGCGGCACGCCCTGCATCTTCAGGCCGAAGCCGACGTTTTCCAGCACCGTCATGTGCGGGAACAACGCGTAATTCTGGAACACCATGCCGAAGCCGCGCTTCTCGGGCGGCAGCACGTCGATACGCAGGTCGTCCAGCCAGATGCTGCCGCTCGTGAGCGGTTGCAGACCGGCGATGCAATTGAGCGCCGTGGATTTGCCGCAGCCCGAAGGCCCGAGCAGCGCGATGAATTCGCCGCGGCGAATGTCGAGGTCGAGACCACGCAGCGCGGCGAGCTGCGTCCCCTCTGCGTTGGTGAAGCTACGGCCCACCGAATCGAGGCGCAGACGATCGAAAGAATGCTTCATGACACGTTCCTGACCAACAAGATCAACTACGTACGAATGGAACGCGGACGGCGCTCAAACCGAATGAGGTACTCGAACACCGTCCGTCCATTGCTGATTCTTCCTCTCGTTACTGCGACTTCTGCGAACCGACTTCGCGGTCCCACTTCTGGAACGCCGCGACCATCGCCTGCGCCGAAAGCGGCTGGACATGCGGATAGGCTGTGAGCCATTTCGCGTACTCGGGGCGGCCGTACTTCGCGATCACGTCCTGACTTTCCTTCGGCGCCATCTGCAGCGTGATGTCTTTCACTGCCGGGCCCGGATAGAAGTAGCCGTCGTCATACGTCATGGCCTGCTGCTGCGGCTCGAGCATGAAGTTCATGAGCTTGAGCAGCACCGCGAGCTTCTCTTTCGAAACGCCCTTCGGCACGACCATGTAGTGGGCGTCGTTCACCCACGTCATGTTGTTGAATGCCTGCACCTTGAAGTCGGCCGGCACGATGCCGAGCGCGCGCGGGTTGATGTCCCAGCCCGTCACGGTCACGGTCATGTCGCGTGTGCCTTCGCCCAGTTCCTTCATCACCGCCGAAGTGCCGCCCGGGTAGTACGGCACGCACGAGTTCAGCTCCTTCAGGAACGCCCAGGTCTTGTCCCAGCCGTTGATCGGGTCTTGCGGGTTCTTGTCGCCGAGCAGGTACGGCAGGCCCATCAGGAACGTGCGGCCCGGACCCGAGTTGGCCGGACGCGCATAGATCAGCTTGCCGGGGCTCGCCTTGCACCACGCCAGCAGTTCCTGCGGCGTTTGCGGAGGCTTCGCGACCTTGGCCGGGTTGTATTCGATCAGCGGACCGGCCGGCATGTACGACACTTCGAGGCCGTAGCCTTGCGCCAGGTCCTGCATCTTGCGCGGGCCCGGCGCGTACTTGTCGAGCACGCCCGGCAGCGCGGCCTGCTGATCGGGCAGCAGCTTCATCCACAGGTTCTGTTCGATGCCGGCGGCGAGCGCGTCGGTGCCCGTCAGCACGAGATCGATGTCGGCGCGGCCGGCGGCCTGCATTGCCTTGATCTTGCCAGGCAACTGCGGCGCGGGCGCGTTGGTGTAGGTGATATTGGAGACGAGATTCGGGTTTTTCGCCTTGAACGCTTCGAAGGCCTTCTGCGTGAGCTGCAGGTTACCGGCCACGTCGACTATGTTCAGGGAAACGGGATCGGCCTTTGCCGCGCTCATGCCGAGCGCCGCGGCGGCCGCCACACACACGGCCAGCACGCTGGCCTTCAGGCGTCCATCGAACATCGCATCTCCTCACATCTGTTTATGGAATTTGTTCTAGCGCGACCATTCCTGTCTTGCCCAGGCCGGACACAGGATGCCGAACCACGCACCAAGTTGTCAAGCAACGTCAGGCTCTTTGTGAGACTACTGTGAGCCTCTTGTCGGACTCCTCCGGGAGAAAGCGCCTGCAAGGCTTCTGCAGGCGCTTTCCTGACCGCTTTCGCGGGATTACTGCTTTACCAGCTCGCCGTCGCGCAAACGCCACAGCGCGAGCGGATTGTCGTTCTGCAGTGTGACTGGCAGAAGTTCGGCCGGCAGGTCCTGGTAGCAGACCGGACGCAGGAAGCGCTCGATCGCCATCGCGCCCACCGAAGTCGAGCGCGCGTCCGAGGTGGCCGGGAACGGACCGCCGTGAACCATCGCATACGAGACTTCGACGCCCGTCGGGAAGCCGTTCGCGAGAATGCGGCCGGCCTTGCGCTCGAGAATCGGCAGAAGGCGCGCGGCCATCGCGTAGTCGTCGCGGTCGATGTGCAGCGTCGCCGTGAGCTGGCCTTCGAGGTGCTCCGCCACGCGCGCGAGTTCGGCTTCGTCGCGGCACGCGACGACGACCGAGGTCGGCCCGAAGATCTCGTCCGACAACGCGTGCTGGGCGAGGAACTGCTCGGCGCTCGCCTTGAAGAGGACCGGCAGCGCGTCGCAATGCGCGTCCGTCTTCGTGCCTTCGGCCAGATTCTCGATGCCCGGCAGCTGTTTGCGCGCCGCCACGGCTTCGCCATACGTCGAGGCGATGCCGGCCGTCAGCATGCTCTGCGAGGGCTTCTGCGTGAGCGCGGCGCTCGCCGCCTTCACGAAGCGGTCGAGTTCCGGCGAGTCGATCGCGAGCACGAGGCCCGGGTTCGTGCAGAACTGGCCCACGCCCATCGTGAGCGAATCGACAAAGGCTTGCGCGAGCGCTTCACCGCGTGCGGCCAGCGCCGCGGGCAGCACGAACATCGGGTTGATGCTGCTCATTTCGGCGTAGACCGGAATCGGCTCGGCTCGCGCGGCCGCGATGTGCGAAAGCGCGAGACCGCCGCGGCGCGAACCCGTGAAGCCCACGGCCTTGATGGCCGGATGCGCCACGAGCGTTTCGCCCGCTTCGTTGCCGCCGCCGAAGACGAGCGAGAACACGCCTTCAGGCAAGCCGACGTCGGCCACGGCCTGCTGGATCGCGCGGCCCACGAGTTCCGAGGTGCCCGGATGCGCCAGGTGCGCCTTCACGACGACCGGGCAGCCGGCGGCCAGCGCCGAGGCCGTGTCGCCGCCCGCCACCGAAAACGCCAGCGGGAAGTTGCTCGCGCCGAACACGGCCACGGGGCCGAGCGGGATGCGATGCGCGCGCAGATCCGAGCGCGGCAGCGGCTTGCGCTCGGGCAGCGCCGAGTCGAGCACGGCGCCGCACCAGCGGCCGTCGCGCACGAGCGACGCGAAAAGACGCAGTTGCCCGACCGTGCGGCCGCGCTCGCCTTCGAGGCGCGCCTTGGGCAGCGCCGATTCGAGATGCGCGCGCTCAATCAGCGCGTCGCCGATGCCGAGAACGCGTTCGGCGATCGCTTCGAGCAGGCGCGCACGCGTTTCGTGCGGGGCGGCGCGCAAGGCGTCGAACGCCTGCGCCGCGAGTTCACAGGCGCGCGCGACTTCGGCCTTGCCACCGAGGCCGAACGACGGCTCGAGCTCCTTGCCGAGCGCGGGCGCGAAGGCGCGCATCTCGCCCGCCTCGCCGCGCACCGCTTGCGCGCCCAAGAGCATGGCTCCAGTAATCTGCATGTTCGCTCCGTTCAATTGCTTGCTTGTGCCAGACGCGCCGCTTATGCGTTGGCGGTCTGGGCCGTTGCGACCCGCTTCTGCTCGAACGCGAGCAGCGCCTTGGCGGCGTCGCCGATCGCCGGCAGCGCCTCAGCGGGCGACTGCGAGAGCAGCGGCAGGATCGGGCCCATGTCGGCGATGCCCGAGAGCGTCACGGCGTCATGCAGCACGCGGATGAGCGAGATGTTGTCGCGCAGCGTTTCGAGCGGCATGAAGGCATCGTAGAGGCGTTGCGCTTCTTCCGCCCGGCCTTCCTTCGCGGCCTTCAGCAGCGCCATGATGGCGTTCGCAGCGATACAGCCCGAGCCCGTGGTCCAGGCAGCCAGACCGAAGTCGCGCACGTGTACCAGCGCCGGACGCTCGCCCATGCCCGAGACGACCTTCGAGGCCGGCACGCTCTGCAGCAGGCGGCGCAGATACGGGTCGTTCGCCGGGTCCTTGCGCACGATGGCGTACTTGACCGCAATGAGCGTACCGCGGTCGATCAGGCGCACGAGCGTGTCGACGTCGACATAGTCTTCGCTCTTGATATAGAGCGTGAGCGGAATGCCCGCGGCGTCGGCGATGCGCGCGAGGCCGGCTTCGACGCCTGCGGGCGTGGTGAAGCCGGAGAGCGGCAGCACCATGGCCGTCTTGTATTGCGTTTGCGCGAGGATGCGCGCCTGGTCGAGCATCTTGCCGTAGTCGGGACCGATGGCCGGAATCACGCGCGTTTCGGGCGCAGTGAGGTCGGCGAGCATGTCAAGCAACTCACGGAATTCGCTCACGGCGACGTGGTACAGGTTCGCATTGCCGCCGTACAGCAGCGTGCGGATACCGCCCGCTTCCATATGGCGGATCAGCTTGCGGTTCTGTTCGACGTCGAGGGAGAAGTCGGGGCGGCGTGCGAGCGGCGGCACTGCCATCACAGTCGAGGCGAATTCGCTCTCGACAATCGGGGACACGTTCATGAGGCCTCGTGCTGGGATGGAGGGTTGTCAATAGCTTGCACAGTAGCATCGGTCCGCCGTAGTTGTCAAACAACTTGTTGTATTTGTTAGGGTTTGTTCGGGGAATACGACAACCAGGGTCCGCCCGCCCTTGCGCGCCCGGAACCGGCCCCGTAAAGGAATATTGTAGAATCGCGCTCCAATCGTGGAACCGGTTCCAGTTATTATCCCCGTTCCGTGGCCGCCGCGGCGGATGTCACGCGCAGCGCTCAGGATGGCTACGCGGACACGGTCGAACCACACCGCGCCGAACTCATACAGAATCCCACAATGTCTGAATCTCCTCTCACGACACGCCGCGGTTTCCTGCGCACGGCAGCGGTGCTCGTGCCCGCCAGCGCACTGGCGGGCTGCGAGGGCGGCAAAGCGCCGTCGAGCGAAACCGCCGCGCCAGGCAGCGCCGCCGCGGCGCCCAACGCCAGGCCCGAAGCCGGGCAGGCCGCGGCCTACAAGCCGCGCTTCTTCGACGCGCGCGAGTGGGCCTTCGTCGAAGCCGCCGCCGACCGTCTGATTCCCGCCGATTCCGAAGGCCCCGGCGCGCTGGAAACCGGCGTGCCCGAATTCATCGACCGGCAGATGGACACGCCCTACGCGCACGGCGCGCTCTGGTACATGCAGGGGCCGTTCCAGCAAGGCGTGCCCGAACTCGGCTATCAGTTGAAGCTCGTGCCGCGCGACATCTACCGGCTCGGCATCAAGGCCGTGAACGCGTACTGCACGAAGGCCTACGGCAAGGACTTCGACGCGCTCGACGCCAGCACGCGCGACAGCGTGCTGGCCGCACTCGAAGCGGGCAAGGTCGAACTGGACGGCGTGCCGGCCTCCGTGTTCTTCGGCCAGTTGCTGCAGAACACGCGCGAAGGCTACTTCTGCGACCCGATACACGGCGGCAACCGCAACATGGCCGCGTGGAAGATGATCGGCTTCCCCGGCGCACGCGCCGACTTCATGGATTTCGTGAACCAGAACGGCAAGCCCTATCCGTACGGCCCGGTCTCGATCAATGGGGAGCGTACGTAAATGGCAATCAAGAAACCTCATGTCGATGCCGTCGTGATCGGCTTTGGCTGGACCGGCGCGATCCTCTCGAAGGAACTGACCGAAGCGGGCCTGAACGTGGTCGCGCTCGAGCGCGGCGAGTATCGCGACACCTACCCGGACGGCGCGTACCCCAACACCATCGACGAGCTCACGTACAACATCCGCAAGAAGCTCTTCCTCGATCTTTCGAAGACCACCGTCTCGATCCGCCACGGCGTGAACGACACGGCCCTGCCCTACCGCCAGCTCGCCGCGTTTCTGCCCGGCGAAGGCGTGGGCGGCGCGGGCCTGCACTGGTCGGGCGTGCATTTCCGCATCACGCCCGAAGAGCTGCGCCTGAAGAGCCACTACGAAGAGCGCTACGGCAGGAAGTTCATCCCCGCAGGCATGACGATCCAGGACTACGGCGTCACCTACGACGAACTGGAGCCGCACTTCGACTTCGCGGAGAAGGTGTTCGGCACGTCGGGCCAGGCGTACAAGGTGAAGGGCAACGTAGTCGGCGACGGCAATGTGTTCGAAGCCGCGCGCAGCGACAATTTCCCGTTGCCCGCGCAACTGAATACGTATTCGGCGCAGCGCTTCTCCGACGCGGCGAAGTCTATTGGGCTGCACCCCTACCGCCTGCCTTCGGCGAACACGTCGGGGCCGTACACGAACCCCTATGGCGTGCAGATGGGCCCGTGCAACTTCTGCGGCTTTTGCAGCGGTTACGCGTGCTACATGTACTCGAAGGCTTCGCCGAACCTCAACATCCTGCCCGCGCTCAAGCAGGAAAAGCACTTCGAACTGCGCTCGAAATGCCACGTGCTGCGCGTCGAACTCGACGACACCAGAAAGCGCGCCACGGGCGTGACGTATATCGATCCGGCGGGCCAGGAAGTGTTCCAGAGCGCCGACCTCGTGATCGTCTCGGCGTTTCAGTACCACAACGTACATCTGCTGCTGCTCTCGGGCATCGGCAAGCCCTATGACCCGGTTTCGGGCGAGGGCGTGGTGGGCCGCAACTTCGCGTACCAGAACCTCTCGACCATCACGGCGTTCTTCGACAAGGACACGTGGACGAACCCGTTCATCGGCGCGGGCGGCAACGGCGTGGCCGTGGACGACTTCAACGCCGACAACTTCGACCACGGGCCGCCCGGCTTCGTGGGTGGCTCGCCGCTCTGGGTGAACCAGGCGGGCGTGAAGCCGATCAGCGGCATCGCCACGCCCGCGGGCACGCCGGACTGGGGCGCCGGGTGGAAGAAGGCCGTGAAGGACCACTACGCGCACACCATTTCGATGGACGCGCACGGCTCCAACATGTCGTACCGCGACGTGTACCTCGACCTCGATCCGACCTATCGCGACTCGTACGGCCAGCCGCTCCTGCGTATGACCTTCGACTGGAAGGACAACGACATCAAGATGGCGCAGTACGTGACGGGCCAGATGCAGAAGATCGCCGAGGCGATGGGCCCGAAGGCCATCAATGTCTACACGCGCGAGTTCGGCGTGCACTTCGACTCGCGCCGCTATCAGACCACTCACCTCGTGGGCGGGGCCGTGATGGGCACCGACCCGAACACCAGCGTCATCAACCGCTATCTGCAGTGCTGGGATGTGCCCAACGTGTTCGTGATGGGTGCCTCCGCGTTCCCGCAGGGGATCGGCTACAACCCGACCGGCCTCGTCGTCGCCCTCGCCTACTGGAGCGCGAAAGCCATTCGCAACCAGTATCTGAAGAACCCCGGCCCCCTGGTGAGCGTGTGAAGAGCCGCATGAAGAAGATCATTGTCTCCCTGCGCGAGAACGTTGCACGCGCAACGATTTCGGGCGCGGCCTTCGCGACCCTCGCGTCATTCACGGCGCAAGCGGCATGCGCGGCCGACCTGCCGAACGCGGCGCTCGTCGCGCATGGCGAATACCTCGCGCGCGCCGGCGACTGCATTGCCTGCCACACCACACAGGGCGGCAAGCCCTTCGCGGGCGGCCTGAAGTTCGACACGCCGATCGGCGCGATCTACTCGACCAACATTACGCCCGACGCGAACACGGGCATCGGCAAGTGGCGCTACGACGACTTCGCCAAAGCCGTGCGCCAGGGCGTGCGGCCGAATGGCGAAACGCTCTACCCCGCGATGCCCTACCCCTCGTACGCACGTCTGAGCGACGACGACATGAAGGCGCTCTATGCGTACTTCATGCACGGCGTCGGGCCCGTGCGGGCACAGAACCGCGCCGTGGACATTCCCTGGCCGCTCTCGATGCGCTGGCCGCTCGGCGCCTGGCGCATGCTGTTCGCACCGAAGGTGCAGGCGTTCGATGGCTCGCATTACAACGATGCGATCGTCGCGCGCGGCGCGTATCTCGTGCAGGGCCTCGGCCACTGCGGCGCGTGCCACACGCCGCGCGCACGCACGATGCAGGAACTCGCGCTTACCGACCTCGAAGGCGACGACTTCCTCGCGGGCGGCGGCCCGATCGACGGCTGGGTCCCCTCCAGCCTGCGCGGCAACCCGCGCACGGGCCTGGGCAACTGGAGCGAGGACGACATCGTGCAGTTCCTCAAGTCGGGACGCAATCTGCATACGGCCGCCTTCGGCGGCATGACCGACGTGGTTCAGCACAGCATGCAGCACATGAACGACGCGGACCTGCTCGCCATTGCGCGCTACCTCAAGACGCTGCCCTCCAGCGATCCGAAGGAAACCGCGTATGCCTACGATCCCGCCGCCGCGCACAAGCTGCAAAACGGCGACGCGAACGCACGCGGCGCAGCGGTCTATCGCGACAACTGCATGGCCTGCCACCGCAGCGACGGACGCGGCTACACGCGCGTATTCCCCGCGCTCGGCGGCAACCCGGTCGTGCAGGGCAAGGACCCCACATCGTTGATTCATGTACTGCTCAGCGGCAACACGCTCGAAGGCACGCAATCGGCGCCTTCGCCGTTCACGATGCCGCCGTTCGGCTGGCGTCTGTCCGACCAGGAAGTGGCCGACGTGTCCACCTTCGTGCGTGCGAGCTGGGGCAACGCTGGCGCGCCAGTGAGCGCCGCAGACGTCGCGAAGGTCCGCAAGACCGTCACCGTGAGCACGCCGGCGCTGCCGCCCGGCGCAACGCTCAAGCGCTAGCGCGCCCCGCGCCGCCCTTTTCTCTCCCCCCCGCGTTTCACGCCTGCCGTCTCGTTCGCGAGACCGCAGGCGCGTGCGCGCATAACCAGAAATCGCTCACCAGGCGATCTTTAGACGTTGAAACAACAAATGATGAGAAAACACCTGCTCGCCGCACCAGTCCTGTTCTCGCTCGCCGGCATCGCCTCGGCGCAAGGGTCGGTCACGCTGTATGGCATCGCCGATGCCGGCATCACGTATCGCAGCAACGAGCGCACCGGCACCACCGGCGCCTACACGGGCCATTCGAACGTGGGCCTCTCCACCGGCAACCTCTCGGGCAGCCGCTGGGGCATCAAGGGCAAGGAAGACCTGGGCAACGGGCTCGCGGCCATCTTCCTGCTCGAAGACGGCTTCGACATCACGAACGGCACCTCAGGCCAGAGCGGGCGCCTGTTCGGCCGCCAGGCCTTCGTGGGCCTCTCCGACCAGCGTTACGGCTCGCTCACCATGGGCCGCCAGTACACCTCGCTCGACGACTTCGTCGGGCCGGTCGCGCCCGTGAACTACATCGGCGGCTACGGCGCGCATCCGGGCGACATCGACGACCTCGACCAGACCACGCGCGTGGACAACTCGATCAAGTACACGAGCGCGAATTACGCGGGTTTCACGTTCGGCGCGCTGTACGGTTTCGGCGGCCAGGCAGGCAGTATGAAGCGCAAGAACACCTGGAGCGTGGGCGCGGGCTACGCAAACGGCCCGCTGCGCATGGGCGTTGGGTATGAGCGTTCGGACAACAGCAAGACCGGCCTCGACGATTCCACCTACGGCAAGTGGCAAGGCACGTACGACGGCACGTTCAACTCGTCGATCAACGAAGGCTATGCGAGCGCGCAATCGCAGCAGGTGGTGGCGGCGGGCGCGACGTGGGACTTCGGTGCCGCCGTGGTCGGCGTGAACTACAGCAACGTGCAATATCGCTCGGGCGCGAATTCGCTGTTCTCGGGAAATGCGATCTTCAATATCGCGGGCATTTTCACGCAGTGGAACGTGCAGCCGCGCACGCATCTGTTCGCGGGCTACAGCTATACGCGTGGCAGCGCCGTGGAAGGCGTGGATCAGGACGCGCAGTACCACAACGTTTCGGTGGGCGCGACCTACGATCTCTCGACGCGCTCGACGGTGTATCTGCTCGCGGGCTACCAGCATGCATCGGGCATGACGCTCGACGCCGCCGGCAATCCGGTCGCGGCGACCGCTTCGGTGTCCGACAAGGGCAACGGCCACTCGTCGGCCACGCAGTCGCAAGCCATTGTGAGCGTGGGCTTGCGTCAGAAGTTCTAATAATCTAAAGCTTCGTTGCTGGTGCAACGAAATCGCGGGTGCTCATGCCATGAGCACCCTTTATTTTCGGCCGCGCCGCCGCTCAGTGCAGCACCTCGGGCCGGTCCAGCAGGCCATAAAACTCGTCGATCGTCACGGTCGGTGCGAACTGCGAGAGTGTAGCGACGATCACGTCGTCGGTAATCGCCGATCCTGCCGCCGATTCGAGCTGAACCCCGGCCGCGGCGGCCTGGCTCTCGGCCAGTTCGAGGGCAATCGACAGGATGAAGCGTGCGTCGGTTTGGGTGAGTAGGGCTTTCATGCCTGCTCTAACGGCGCGCGCACGGGGAATCTTTAGGGTTTTGTGGGGTTTCGTGAGGTTTGGTAATCGTTGCGCGCAGCCCTATGCTCAACGCGTACGCGCCACGAACTGCCCGGGACTCGTGCCCGTCAATCGTCGGAACATTGCGATGAACGCCGACGACGTGGCGTACCCCAGATCCAGCGCCACGGCCTCGACGCTGCGCCCCGCATGCAGCATCGGCAGCGCGTTGACGAGCCGGATGCGCTGGCGCCATTCCGTCAACGACATGCCCAGCTCGTTTTGCGCGCGGCGCATGAGCGTGCGCTCGCTCATGTGAAACGCATCGGCGAGCTCAGCAAGCGAGCGATTGTCGGCGGGATTCTGGCGCAGCACCTGAAGGATCGCGTTGAGATCGGCGTCTTCGGTATGCGGCACGAAGCTGCCCGTGGTCGCGCAGGTCGACAGCTGATCCACGAGCACGCGCAACAGACGCGCGCGCTGCACCTCGCCCTCCTCCTGCGCCGGCGTCACGCGCAGATGCTCGAGGATTGCGCGCACGAGCGGCGACACCATCACCGCGCAGCTCGTCGCCGGCATGCGCGTGCACAGGTCGCGACTAATGTACACCGAGCAATGCACGGTCTCCTGCTCGTTGAAGCCCACGTGCTCGGTGCCCGGTGCGATCCAGAGCCCAAGATGCGGCGGCGTGATGTAGTGCTCGTCCCCCGCCTTCACCTCGGTCGTGCCGCTGAACGCGTAGACGAACTCGCCCCACGGGTGGCACATCTGCGGATAGGTGGCGTGCGAAGGCATGTGCTCCATGCGGAAGAACACGGGCGTGGGCAGCACGTCGGTGAAGGGCGGCAGGCGCAGGTAGCGCGCCGGGCGAGCACGGTCGGGTGATTTGGGCATGGCGGTCTGGGGCTATCGATTGTCAGTTTTGCGCTATATGCGCGCATCCCGACGCATCAATACTACGCCCACTGCCACCAAACTTCAGCCGAATCCTTCAAATCAGTGAGCCCGCAATGAGAAAGCAAGTCGACGCAACGGCCGTGGCCATCATGGTGGCGCTCTGCCTCGCATGGGGTCTGCAACAGGTCGCGATCAAGGCGGTGGCCGGGGACATCCCGCCCATGCTGCAGATCGGGCTGCGTTCGGGCGTGGCGGCGGCACTCGTGTGGCTCTTCAACCAACTCGTTTCGCGCGAGCGCTGGCTGCCTGGCGTGGCGCGCGGCGCCGGGCTCGTCACAGGCGGCCTGTTCGCGCTCGAATTCGTGTTCGTCGCCATGGGCCTGCGCTGGACCAACGCCTCGCACATGGCCGTGTTTCTCTACACCGCGCCGATGTTCGCGGCAATCGGCCTGCATGTGCGCCTGCCCGACGAACGCCTTGCGCGGTTCCAATGGGGCGGCATTGCCATCGCCTTCACGGGCATCGCCATCACGTTCCTCGGCCCCGCGCTGCTGGGCGCCGACATACCGGGCTCGCCGTTGTGGTTGCTCGGGGACTTCATGGGTGTTTGTGCAGGCGCGGCGTGGGGGCTCACCACCGTCGTCGTGCGGACGAGCCGCCTGAGCGAGGCGCCCGCCACGCAAACGCTCTTCTATCAACTGGCGGGCGCTTTCGTCGTGCTGGTGCCGTTCGCGTTCCTGACCGGCCAGGCGCACTTTCACGCCACGCCGCTCGCCCTGGCCTCTATCGCATTCCAGACCCTGCTCGTCTCGTTCGTGAGCTATCTCGTGTGGTTCTGGCTGCTGCGCCGCTATCTGGCCGCGCGCCTCGGCATTCTGTCGTTCATGACGCCGCTGTTCGGCGTGGCGTTCGGCGTCGTGCTGCTGCACGAGCGCGTGGAGCCCGCGTTCCTGTTTGGCTCGGCGCTCGTTTTGTTCGGCCTGCTGGTGGTGAACGCGCAAAGTTGGGTCCGCCAGGCTTTCGGCCGCCGTACCGCCAACGCAAGGGGCGCTCAGGCATCCTGATTCGATCTCCAGCCGCGTGAATACGGTCCTGCGCGATTAAGCCACCGCGTCGCCGCGCTTGCCCACCGGCAGTTCGCGCACGACCACATACTCGGGATCGCGCTGCTGGCGCGCGAAGATCGCCGCATCACCGTGCGGCTCGACACGCGGTGATCGAGTACACAGAAATTGGATGCCATGTGAAATGCGCACGAAAACCGTCACGAGTTTTGCGGCCGCGAGCCTGCCGTTGCAAACGCCGATGTCGATTTATCTGCAGGCGAATTTGCCGCCTGCCACGCCTGGCGGCTCGCTTGAGCCGCCAGGGTAACGGCGTCGCGCCGCAAGCCTCGGCTTTCTGAGGTAAAGTCGCTCGGGTTCCGACTCAGCGCGAAGCCAACCCCCGATGCAAACCCTCTCGACTTTTACGCCCATCGCGCTCGAACACGCGAGCCGACTCATCAATCACGGCCCGACCGTTCTCGTCACCAGCAGCGACGGCAAGCGCCGCAACATCATGGCGGCCGCGTGGTCGATGCCCGTGGAGTTCACGCCGCCGCGCATCGCCATCGTGATCGACAAGCGCACCTTCACGCGCGAACTCATCAACGCGAGCGGCACATTCGGCGTGATCATTCCGGGCGCAGCCGCAATCGACCTGACTTATGCCGTGGGCAGCGTGAGCGGCCGCGAGACCGACAAGTTCCAGCGCTTCGATATCGCCGCCATAACCGGCCCGAAGCTCGGCTTGCCCCTGCTCGAAACAGGCTGCTCCGCGTGGATGGAATGCCGCCTGATTCCCGAGCGGCATACCGAAGACGCCTACGATACGTGCTTCGCCGAGGTGATCGCCGCCGCGGCCGACCCGCGCGCCTTCCGCAATGGCCACTGGGAACTCGACAGCAGCAACGCGGACCTGCACACGATCCACCATCTGGGCGCCGGCAATTTCGTGCGCGCCGGCGACACGATCAAGGCGCGCGAACTCGCGTAAGCGCGCAAACGCGATCGGGCCGCTATGATCGCGTGTGGCGCGAAATCGCCACAAATAATTCGCATTGCAAACATTTTAAAACATCCAACGCGGTGTTTTCAAACGGCCAGGAGCCACGCATGAGCGATCTCGATACGCCGGCCTCGTATGGCAGCCCGAAGGCGACCGCGCAAGCCGGACAACTCGGTTACCTGCCCGTCGCGCTGTTCGGGTCGGTCATGGGGCTTGCCGGGCTCTCGTCGGCATGGCGCCTCGCGCATCGCATGTACGGCATGCCGCTGTGGATCGCCCAGTTGATCGGCGTGCTCGCCGTGCTGGCGTTCCTGATGATCGGCTTCGGCTACGCCGTGAAATGGGTCACCGGCCCCGATGCCGTGAAAGCCGAATTCAATCATCCCATTGCGGGCAATCTCTTTGGGACCCTGTTCATCAGCCTGCTTTTGCTACCTATCCCGCTTGCCGACCTGAGCGTGCCGTTCGCGCGCGCGGTGTGGATCGTCGGCGCAATCGGCATGATCGTGTTTGCGTGGTTCGTGATCATGCGCTGGCTCAGTCAGCGTCAGCACACTCTACATGCTCATGCTGTTCCTGCTCACGGTGCTCGTCGGCCGGTTGCGCTATCTCGCGATCACCTGCCCCTTCCGGCTCTCGTGGTGGGCCCCATCACGCACGGCATCGCGATCTTTCTGCTCGCGACGGTCACGCCACTGCTGCTCCTGTTGGCCGCCCGCACGTTGTGGGGCGTGCTGCGGGGAGAACTGGAAGCGCTGGCCCACTAGCGCCCGAACACAACTGCGTGCTTGAATTTCATAGACGATCGGTCTAATATCGGCGACATGGAACCGACCATCGCCAAACCGCGCCGCGGCAGGCCGCCGAAAGACCCAAGCGCGCATGCCGACACACGTGCATCGCTCATTCGCGCCGGCATGGAAATACTGACCGAACAGAGCTTCGCGGCCACGGGGCTCGATGCCGTGCTCAAGCGGGTGAACATTCCCAAAGGCTCGTTTTATCACTACTTCGACAGCAAGGAAGCATTCGGGCGCGAGCTGATGACCGCGTACGACGCGTACTTCTGCGCGAAGCTCGACCACTGGCTGCAGGACGACACGCGCCCTGCCCTGGAGCGGCTTGGCGCCTTCGTAGAAGACGCCAGCAAAGGCATGGCACGTCACCACTACACACGCGGTTGCCTCGTCGGCAACCTCGGCGTAGAGGTGGACATCCTGCCCGACGACTTCCGCGAAACGCTCGAACGCATTCTGCAGGGCTGGCAGGCGCGCATCGTGGCGTGCCTGCGCGAGGCCCAGCGCGAAGGCGTGCTCGCAAAGCGAATCGACCTCGCTTCACTCGCCGCTTTCTTCTGGATTGGCTGGGAAGGCGCCGTGCTGCGCGCGAGGCTCGTGCGCAGTGCGGCTCCACTCGACACATTCTTCATCGGCTTCATCGCGGGGTTGCCGCGCGCGTGAGGCGCGTCAATGCCAACCGTTCACTGTTTCAGGAGCACGACCCATCATGTTCAAGGCCATTCTGATTGATAAGGAATCCGGATCGTATGACGCGCGCATTGCCGAACTCGACGACGCGCGCCTGCCGGAAGGCGACGTGCTCGTCGATGTCGGCTACAGCACGCTGAACTACAAGGACGGCCTCGCGATCACGGGCAAAGGCCCTGTCGTTCGCAGTTTTCCCATGGTTCCGGGCATCGATTTCGCAGGGACCGTTGCGCAAAGCGCGAACCCTGCCTACGCGGTGGGCGACGCGGTCGTGCTCAACGGTTGGGGCGTTGGCGAACAACATTGGGGCGGCCTGGCGCAGAAGGCGCGCGTCAATGGCGACTGGCTCATTCCGCTGCCGGCGGGCTTCACGCCGCGGCAAACGATGGCAGTCGGCACAGCCGGCTATACGGCCATGCTCTGCATTCTCGCGCTGGAACGGCACGGCATCACGCCCGCACACGGCGACGTGCTCGTCACGGGCGCGAGCGGCGGCGTGGGCAGCTTTGCCATTGCATTGCTCACGAGCCGAGGCTATCGCGTGGTGGCGTCGACCGGCAGGCTGCAGGAAGCGGAGTATCTGAAGCAGCTCGGCGCCATCGAAGTCATCGACCGCGCCTCGCTATCGGAGCCGGGCCGCCCGCTGCAAAAAGAACGCTGGGCTGCCGCGATCGATTCGGTTGGCGGCCACACGTTGGCAAATGTCTGCGCAAGCCTGCGCGCGGATGGAGCGGTGGCTGCCTGCGGCCTGGCGCAGGGTATGGACCTTCCCGCCACGGTCGCGCCATTCATTCTGCGCGGCGTGAGCCTGCTGGGCATCAATAGCGTCACGCGTCCGTTTGCGCAGCGGCAGCAAGCCTGGCACGCGCTGGGAGAGGCGCTCGATCTGAAGCAGCTCGACACGATTACGCGGGAGATCGACCTCACCCAGGCCATTGCGGCCGCAAGCGATCTGCTCGCCGGGCAGGTGCGCGGGCGGCTCGTGGTGGACGTCAACCGGTAACGTGCGCAGCCGCGGCGATTCAACGCTTCACGATTGCGCCGCGTTCACGAACCCTTCGCGAACGCGCGCGGCGTGACGCCGAGAAGCCGCGTCATCCAGTGCGCCATATGGCTTTGATGCGCGAACCCCGCTTCGAGCGCCACCTGGCTCAGGCTGAGTTTGCCTTCGATAAGCAGCGCCCTCGCGCGTTCGACGCGCCGCCGCACGACATATTGATGCACCGGCATGCCCAGCGTTTCGCGAAACAGGGCCTTGAAATGCGGCACGCTCAGGTCGACGAGCGCAGCGAGTTCGCCGAGTGTGAGGCGTTGATCGAGATGGCTCTCGATGTAATCGGTCACGCGCGCCGCTTTGTGTGCCGCAAGCACGGCTGCACCCCGGCCTCCTGGCGCGCCCGTGCCGCCGAGCAGCCGCACGACCATTGCCGTGGAAATGCTCTCGGCAAATAGCGGGGCGCAAGCCGTTCCCGCCTCGATCTCGGCCAGCAGCGCGCCCGCCAGCGAATTGATGCGCGGGTCGCGCAACTGCAGATGCGGCCGGATCTCGCGCTTACCCAGCGGGCTCTCCATTTGGTCCGCAATCGATCGCACGAAGCGGTCGTCGAACCACACGCGCAGAATCGTGCAGTCCGCGTCATCAGTCCATACGCCTTCGACCCCGGCGGGCACTACATCCGCGTCGCCGTGCGCCTGAAGCCGCGATTGACGGCGGCCGTCGCACGCGCATCGCGCACGCACCGGCGTGCCGACATGAATGCCAATGCGGTGATCCGCCATCGCGGGCAAGCGATGCTGCCCCGCACTCACACGCAGCAGTTCGGCGCCACCGCCATGCCAGCCCAATCCGGCGCTCGAACGCAGGCTGACGCTTGCTCCGGCGTGCCGGTTCGAATCTGCAGTCAGTGCGCTCATGACAATCCTTTTCGACGCTCAAGCCGTGCGGGAATTCGTGCGATGTTTGCGGCCAGTTTACTGGATTACGGCCACGCTCGCGCACCGCGCCATGGTGGACGTATTCAATCATCCGTTTCTGCGCAACGCCATCCGTTCCTGCGCGCCATGCGGCGTTCGTCTACCTACGATGACGCAGACCACGCACACCAGGAGAAAGCGATCATGTTCGTGATTTTTGGAGCATCGGGAAAGGCCGGGCGGGTCACCGCCGCGGCGTTGCGTCGTGCGGGCAAACCCGTGCGCGCCGTGGTGCGCCACGCTCGCCAGGGCGAAAGTCTTGCGGGGCTGGGCTGCGAAATCGTGCTCGCCGATCTGACCGACGCGCAGTCGGTCGCGGCCGCGATCAAGGGCGCTCACGCCGTCCAGCTGCTATGCCCCGTTCCATCCGGTGATACGGATCCGGAAACGACCATGCGCACGATGATCGACGTCGCGACCGACGCCCTGCGCGAAAACCCGCCCGCCACGCTGCTCGCCATTTCGGACTATGGCGCGGAATTGCCGTTGAATACGGGCATCACGCGGCTGTATCACTACCTGGAAAAGCAGCTGAAGCCCATTGCCACGCAATTGGTGTTGCTGCGCTCGGCGGAACATATGCAGAACTGGGCGGCATTCATTCCCGGCGCGCTCGCAACCGGTACGCTGCCGAGCCTCCATCTGCCTTTGGAGCGCCGCTTTCCCACGGTCGCCGCACAGGACGTTGGCACGGCGAGCGCCGCGCTGCTGCTCGAATCGCATCAGTCCGGCATGCCGAGAATCGTGAGCATCGAAGGACCGCAGAGGGTCAGCGTGAACGACATTGCGGCCGCACTCAGCGCTGCGAGCGGCCGCACGATCACGCCTCATGCGCTGCCGCGCGAATCGTGGGCCCCCATGCTTCTCAAAGCCGGACTCAGCGAGAAACACGGCCGGCTCATCACCGATCTTTACGACGTATACAACACCGGCCGCATCGACGTGGAAGCGAGCCGCAGCGAGCGGCGCTTCGGCACGACCGCGCTAAGCGACGTGTTTGGCCCGCTCGTTGCGAAATTCAACAGCCAATAGCGCGCACGCCGCAATGACAAAAAAGCCGGGCGCTACGCACGCCCGGCCTTTAGTGCATGACTGCGCGGTGATCAGAACCACTTGCCGAACGGGCCGCCCGGCGCAAGCGACACGCCGCGCAGCACTTCGCCGAAGCCCGCGTTGCGCAGCGTCACGAAACGCTCGTTCGCAGCGCCCGAAACCGTGGTGTTGCGCAGCACGTCGCGCACGGCGACGAGGCGATTCGGGTCTGCGCCCTGGTCGCCGTTGCCGCTCACTGTCGACGTGATCGCCCAGATCGTGACCGTACCGTCCTGCTCGACGTGGCCCGTGATGTTACGCAGGCCGTCCGTGGCGGGCGACCACGGCAGGCTGGTCGCGCTGTTCGTGCCCACCGGATAACCTGCAACGGTGTACGAAGTCCCCAGATTCAGGCCGTTCTGGAGTGTGTACGCGAGCTTCCACGACTTCGTTCCGGCGTTGTACACCCACTTCTGCAGGCCCGCACCGGTCTGCTGCGCGGCGTGCGTATACAGGTCCGTGCCGCCCGAATAGCCATCGCCCTCGTCGGCCACATAGAGCGTATTCGCGTTGGCGAACCACAGGCCGAACGGGTACGAGAGCGTCGTTGCCGTCTTGTTCGGCGTAGCCGGGAAGCCTGCGAGCACGCATACGTTGCTCGGCAAGCCGCTGGTCGTCAACGTGGAAGCGTCGTACGCAAGCGGATTGGACGGCAGTTTCGCGCCCGCCACCGGCACGCCTACGCCGCCCGAGGGGCACGCCTTGCCCGTGGTGTCGACGAAGTACACCGTGTTCACGCCGTTGCTGCCGCTGCCCTTCGTGAAGTACACCACGTTGTTGAAGACGGTGAGCCCGCGGTAGTTGTCGTCCTTGCCCACCTTGTCGGCCTTCGCACCGAGTTGCGTGACCGAGAAGCTCGCGAGCGGCGTGGGCGTGCCGGGCGTTTGCTGCGCCTCATGCTGGTGCGTCGCTTCGATGAATTGCGCCCCCGCCCCGAGAATCACGCCTGCCGGCTGCGGATTCGAACCGTTGCCTGCGTTGCCCACCGTGTAGTAAAAACCGTTGCCTTTGCCGTTGTCGTTGCCGTTGTTGAGCAATGCGGCGCGGCCGTTATTGCCGCTGTATGCATTGGTCTCCGTGAAGGAGAGGTGCCCGTCGGCATCGAGCCGCGCCACCGCGCGATAGAACGCCTGACCGTCCGGATTCGTCGGATCGATCGCGCCCGGCGTATTCGAGTTCGATACGTCGAGCGTGTTGAGCGGTGCAACGTAGCCCATGAACGTCAGGTAACGGCCGTCGCTCGAAAGGTTGAGCGCGAGTTCGGACTTGGAGCTGAAGCTCGTCACGAGCTGGTCGTGGCCATGGCCCGGATGCAGACTGTTGGGCACTTCCAGCGTGTGGACGACCTGGCCTCCCGGCGCAATGGTGTCGAGGAAAATGCGCGCCGTGACGCCAAAGCTCGGATCGTAGAGCGCGTTGTTCCAGACGGCCGGATACGTGCCGTCAGTGGGCGCGCCGCCCGTGGGGCAGCTCGCCTGCGCACTATTGCAATTGGGCGGCAGCGTCATGCCGGGGGTGACGTTGCTCGACACGTTGTCGTAGACACTGCGGCTCACGACGAGCAGGCCCGAACCACCGAAAAACGCGTTGGCGTCTTGCGCGGCAGCGGCTGCACCTGCACTGGCGCAAACCAAAGCAGCGGCAAGAGCAAGACGGGAAGGACGTGCGGCAAAACAAGCGCCGCAATATGCTGAGCGAGGGGTATTGATGGCCATCTGTAGCGTCTCCGAAAGGAATTACAAGCATTTTGTCAAGACGAACTCGGGGTCAATCCTGCTTACCCTAGCGAAATATTGTGAAAGATTCGTTGCAGGCAATGCGGCTTCGTTCACGCGTTTTCCTCTGCGGAAATCGAACGGAATAGCGTGTTTTTCGATCCGGCAATTTTGTTTGTTATCCTCATCATCCGGTCGCGCACACAAACGCAACGCGTCGTCATAAAACCGCCGCACGATAGCAGGATTCAATTTGAATCCTGCCTGTCACCATCCTGTAATTGACAGTACGCGGACCAGACAGACTCCGCGACTTCCCAGAGAACATGAATAACGGGAGTGGCTCGTGAGACCATTGCGCCCCCTGATTGCCGCGCTCGTTTGCGGCGTTTGCACGTTGTCGGCCCGCGCCGAAGACGTGACCGGATGCGGCAGTACGCTCGCCGCCCCCCTCTACAGCCACTGGGCCACCGCCTACCAGAAGTCCGGCGGCGGCAAGGTGATCTACCGCAGCACCGGCTCCACGGACGGTATCAAGCAGATCGTCGCGCACACGGTCGACTTCGCCGGCTCCGACGCCCCGCTCACGAGCGAGCAATTGAGCAAGGACGGATTGCGGCAGTTTCCCACCGCGATCGGCGGCGTAGTTCCCGTTGTGAATCTTCCGGGCATCAAGGCCGGTCAGTTGATGCTGAACGGCGAGGTGCTGGGCCAGATCTTTCTCGGCAAGATCCTGTACTGGGACGATCCGGCCATCGTGCGGCTCAATCCGAAGATCAAGATGCCCAACACGCCGATCGCTGTCGTGCGGCGTCTGGATGGTTCGGGCACGACGCTGATCTGGACGCACTATCTCTCGCAGGTGAGCCCCGAATGGAAACGCAAGGTCGGCGAAGGCACCAATGTTCACTGGCCCCTGGGGATAGGCGGTAAGGGTAATGAGGGCGTCGCCACGTTCGTGGGCTACCTGCCTGGCGCGATTGGCTATGTCGCCTGGGACTTCACGAAGCAGAATCATCTGACCTACACGGCGATGACCAACGCGGCGGGTGCGGTCGTGGAGCCGGGCATCCAGACATTCAGCGCAGCGGCCGCGAATGCGGACTGGTCAAGCTCGCTCTTTCAGGTGCTCACCAATCAGCCGGGCAAGGACGCATGGCCCGTGATGGGCGCGACCTACGTGCTGTTGCAGGCGACACCGGACGACTCGGCGCGCAACACTGAGACGCTGAAGTTCTTCGACTGGGCGCTCACGCACGGCGAGCCGACGATCCAGGCACTGGACTATATTCCGCTGCCTGCCGTGGTCGTGACGAAGATCCGCGCGCAATGGCACGGCGACAAAGGCGACGACGTCGCAGCCAAAGCCGTTAGCGCGCAGTAGCGTCCACCTCCATTCACGAGTGTTCTCACGCCGGGCGCCTATGCGTCCGGGAGGCGTTGATGAAACAGGAAGCGGCCGAAGAGGTCGTAAAGGCGATCGCGACCGAAACCCAAACGCCGCTGGAAATCGTCGCGAAGATGTATGAGCAAACGTGGGCCGAGTTCAGCGACGGCGCACGTGTGATGGATTATCTGAGCGTGCTCGTCTCGCGGCGCGTACGCGAAGACCTTCGCAACCTGCGCAAGAACGCGCACTGAATGCTCGCATGGCGTCATGCCGATGCCACGCGCATGCGCGCATCAACGCTCGCCTGCTTTGCGCCGGCGGGAATCGGATTTACGGCAGAGGTCCGTCAACACCCAGCGGGCGATGATCTCCGGACGATTCGTTCCATACTGCGCGAACTTGATTTCGTTTTCGAAGTAGACGATGACGCTCCCGGCCATGACGCGGTAAGCACCCGCGTAGTTCACGCCATGCAGTTCGACGCTCAGAGGATGGGTGGTTTCGTATTCTGCAAGAGCCAAGGTAAACGCGGAAATGTCTAAATTATGACAATATCGTTTCGCGGCCCTATTGGTCAATTAAATATGCGTTTTGTTTCATATTGACGATTGCCGTCCCGATTTCAGCCTGTTACGGGGACCTGTCGAGCTCTTTAACGGGGCACGCATTAACGCCGCCTGACTCAGCCTGCCATATGGGCTTGCCGCGAACCAGCGCTCGCCGACGGAAGCGCTCCAGGCATTCACCCAGCGCGTCGCCATCAATTTTTCGGGTTCTGCTTCGGCATTCATCAGCCGCTTCATTGCCAGGCCAAGGCGGTGCATTGCATACCGCTTACGGCGCGCTTCAGCATCCACTCGCGCGTTCATCGTCTCGCCTCTTCCGGTTGGGTATTGCGTAGACAAAAACCTGGAGACCCGCCTGCACCGATACCTTGCGAAACCGAAGCATTCCTCCCGCCGAACCACGCGAGAACGCTCATTAAGGCACGGAAAAAAAAGCGGAAACATCAGGGAGAGTATTGAGGCAGCCGCCATGAAAGCGCTTTCGCCGGACGATGGGGAAAAAGGGCACGCCACCCACGACGATCTGGCTCTCGGGTCACCACCCTACGCCAGCCATATGACACTCGTTAGTAAGCCACGAATTCGGGCCTTTTTGTCGAAATACAACCGATGAATGGCGGCGACCTGGCGACGCACCGATCCATCATGATGGATCGGCAACCCCATCCAGAAGGTTCACAGCGCATCGATCCATGCGAACAACAACACACGGCGGCCCCCGATTCGCGCTCGGACGCGCACTCAAGCAACCGTTGCTGAATGTGGTGGCCCGGTTGCCCGACAGCGTGCAGCGCGCCATGTTCATCCCGCCGATACGGCGCATCTGCATTCGCGTTCCGGTATTGCGCGCGGTGTACTCCGGCTGCCTGCGGCGCCACCCCATCGATCTCAAGTACGGCACGGACACGAGCGGACTGGTCGATTCCAACGCGCTGCAGCGCGACGCCCATCTTGCCGTCCAGCTCAGGCCTTACATGGGCTCGCAGCCGACCATCATCCGCCGCGCGCTCGACACCCTGGGCGATATCACCGGCTATACGTTCATGGACATCGGTTGCGGTAAAGGCCGGCCGATGATCGTCGCCTCCGAGTATCCGTTCTCTTTGGCGCTGGGCTACGACATCAGCGCAGACCTCGTGAGAACGGCGAATGCGAACGCGACCGTCATGGCGCGGCGCTTTCCGCAACGGCCGCCGATTCGCGCATTGCACGCCAACGTCGCCGATCTGAAGGTGCCGTCGGGCAACGTGGTCGTCTTTCTGTTCAATCCATTCGGACCCGAGTTGATGGCGTCGTTACTCGATAAACTCGAAGCGGGCCTCGCGAGCGGCACCGTCGAGCATCTTTTCATCGTATACGATAACCCCGTGTGCGGCGAAGTCTTCGACGACTCCCGTCAGTTGCGGCGCTGGTTCGCGGGCGTCTTTCCGTATGATCACGACGAAGTCGGCTTCGGACCCGAGGACCACGAGAACGTCGTCGTCTGGCAAAGCGTGCGCGGCGCGCGCCCCGACACATTCGCGGACCGCAATCGCCGCATTACGACCAAGGACCGCCTCAGCACTTCGCTAGAAGGCTGAATCACAAGCACCACGAATTCATTCAGGAGACGCAAGTGCCGACCTCCGTCGTGGCGATATACGAGTCGTCGCCGGCCGCATCCTTCCGGTACGAGTTGCGCACGTGCGAGACCGTCGCTGCGTTTCGTGCCTTCGAGCCCCAATGGCGTGCGCTTTTATCCGGAGCCGAGGCGTATTCGCCTTTCATCAGCTTTGCCTACTGCGAGGCTGCCGTCGCGGCAGCGCTGAAGCGCGGCGCGAAGGTCGAAGTCGCGACGGTGCACGACGCTCGTGACCTTCTGGCGCTATGGCCCGTTGCAATTACGCGCAAAGGCGCGTGGCGAACGGCCGAGGCGTTGGGCTGCGGCTGCGGCGAGGAATACGGCGGCCCGCTGGTCGCCGACACCCGGCGCGCGGAACTTTACGATGCGGCGGTCCAGGCCGTCTTGCGGATTCACGCCGACGTGCTCCACATCCCGATGCTCGAAAACGGCAGCCCGCTGCAACATGCGCTCGACGCCGCGCCGCAGTCCTGGGTGCAGCGCGCGCTGCCGCAGCGCTGGCGCGTGATGCCCGGCTATTCGATCAACCTGCGCGCCGCGCCCACATGGAACGATTTCCTCGCGACGCGGCACTCGACGCTGCGCGCCGCGCTGCGTTCGAGCGCGAAGCGGTTGCGGCGCGAAGGCGAAGTCAGTTTTGGGTGGTGCAACAGCGCCGAGGACACCGAGCGCGTATTGAGGTGGCTATTCGCCAACAAACGCCAATGGGCGCTCAAGCGCGGAATCGAATCGCCCTATTTGATGGACGACCGCGTACGCGACTTCTTCATCGAACTTGCAAAGCGAACCGATCTGACCACTCTGCCGCTCGTCGCCTATGTGCAGGTCAACGGGCAACCGGTGGCGGCATCGGTCAATCTCGTCGGCACGCGCAGCGTCGAATATTTGATCACCACCTATGACGAGGCGTTCAGCGTGTTTTCGGTGGGGAACCTGCTGATCGAATATATCGCGCAATGGGCCCAGGCCCATGGCCGCGATTTCGACTTTCGGCCGCTGCACGGCGACTACAAGGTGCGTTGGGCGGATCGCGAAACCAGGCACGAATCGCGTATCGTCGTGCTCAATGCACGCGGGCGGCTCATCGAGCTGGCGCTGGCATGGGCCCAGGCCAGGCGCGTCTATCGAAAAGTCACTACGCTTGTGATGGCGCGCCTGAAATGAGCCAATAGCGTGTATAGGCGCCGCTCACGGCCTCAGCACACCGCCCTCCCCGTGCGTTTCGGCTTGCGGCGAATCGTCGAGCGTTTCGAGCGCCGGGTTGTGATGGAGGACGAGCGCCGCGCCCGCGCCCACGAGCCCGGCTCCCGCAAGACATAGCAGGCCCGCGCCGAAGCCGCCCGTGCTGTCCTTGATCCAGCCCATTGCGTAGGGGCCGAAAAAACCCGCCAGATTGCCGAGCGAATTGACAGCGGCAATGCCGCCGGCCGCCGCCGCGCCCGAAAGGAATGCGGCCGGCAGCGTCCAGATTACCGGCAGGCAGCCGAAAATACCGAAGCCCGCGATGGAAAGCGCCAACATCTTGAGCACCGGATTATCGAGTCCCGCGGCAGCCGCAATACCGGCGGCCGCGACGGCCAGCGCAAATGCGACGTGACGCTTGCGCTCCAGGCGGCGGTCGGAATGCCGACTCCATAGCACCATCGAAACGACGCCCACCGCGTAGGGCAGCGCGGTGACGAAGCCTGTCTGCACGTTCGTGAGCCCGAACGCCTTGACGATCTGCGGCAGGAAGAAACTGAGCCCGTAATTGGTTGCATTCGCACCGAAATAGATCAGCGCCACCGCCAGCACGCGCGGATTGATGAGCGCCTCCAGCACGCTGAACGTGCGCACCTTCTCCCGATGACGGCGCTCCTGCGCCTGGCGATCGACGAGCCAGCGGCGCTCGTCGTCGGCGAGCCAGCGGGCGTCGGCGGGTTTGTCGGTCAGATAGAACAGCACGCACACAGAGAGCACGAGCGCGGGTATCGCCTCGATCAGGTAGACCCACTGCCAGCCCGCCAGCCCCCCTCTGCCGTCCAGCGACAGCAGCGAGCCGGAAACCGGGCCGCCAATCACCGTCGACAACGGAATGGCCGCCATGAAATAGCCCACCACGCGCGCGCGGTATTTGGCGGGAAACCACAGCGTAAGCAGAAAGATGATGCCGGGGAAGAAACCCGCCTCGGCGATACCGAGCAAGATACGCAGTCCATAGAATACGTGCGCGTTCGACATGCCGGTGATGCTGGCGAGGTCCGGAATGAACGCCATCGCGCCCGCGATAATGCCCCACGTGAACATGATGCGCGCGATCCAGCGCCTTGCGCCGAAACGCTCGAGCAGCAGGTTCGATGGCACCTCGAAGAAGAAATAGGCAATGAAGAAGATCCCTGCGCCAAAGCCGAACGCACTCGCGGAAAGATCGAGTGCCTTGTTCATCTGCAGTGCCGCAAAACCGACGTTGACCCGATCGAGATATGCCACGAAATAGCAAACGATCAGGAACGGCACGAGCCTTGCCGTCACGCGCGCCATGGTGCGGGTTTCGAGCTCCATATCTGTCTCCTTCGAGGCCGGCTGCGCGGCGCGGTGCGCTAGTCACGGGCCGGACCGTTCGTCCGTTTGGAATCGTTAAAGACTAGTCGCTCGCGGCGCGATACGAAAGGACGGTTCACATGGTGGGATATGGACCGGGAACGGCATTCAGGCGGAATTAAAGCTTCGGACAGGAAAGCACTTGCAACGGCTGCGTGGCAACGCCGGGCTGGGCGTCACGGGTCGGCGTGCCCTGCGGAGGCGTCGAAACGAGGCGCACGCTGTCTGGACCCGCGTTGGCGAGTGCGTACTTCTCTTCGCTGCCTTCGGGTTGCCAGTACGCGCGAAATACGGGTCCATCGCTGAAAACGAGCAGCGTCCCGCGCGTGGCCTGGCCCGCGGAAACGAAATCGACCGGTTCGCCGCTGCGCAGTGCGAAGCCGCCGGCGGCGTTTGTCCCCACGAGCTTGCCGCACGGCTGGGCGGCGTCGGGGG